>JAJXZS010000024.1 GCA_021779955.1 Chloroflexota bacterium
GGCTGTATAACTATGCCAGTGACCCCACGTTGGCAAATGTAACCTTTACAAACAATGTCGCAGTCCAGGAATACGGCGGCGGGATATTTAACTCGGGCGGCACACTTAACCTCGAGAATGCTACTTTATCCAACAACACCGCCGGGATTTATGGCGGCGGGATTTCGATCGATGGAACGATCACCACGATCGACAATTCGATATTCTGGGGAAACGTTGCTGGCACGAATGGTTCACAGATATACAGCTTTCATCCCGGTATGCCGGCGATCAGCGATAGTGTTGTCGAGAATGGTTGTCCTGCGGGCGGCGTCTGTACAAGTGTGATCGCAGCAGACCCATTATTGGGGGCACTGGGGGACTATGGTGGTTTTACGCAAACCATACCGCTCCTGGAGGGGTCTTCCGCGATAGACACGGGCAACGATGCCACCTGTCCATCGACTGACCAGCGGGGTGTCACCCGGCCTCAGGGTCCTCATTGCGATATCGGAGCATACGAGGTGAACGTATTTGCGCTAACCTCTTTGGATCCGTCTGCCATGATAAAAGGCAGCGCGGAATTCAGTCTAAAAGTCAATGGAACAAGCCTTTCTGCTGGGGATATTGTCTATTGGAATGGAGAAGCCCGGCCAACAACCTTTGTCAGCCCCACGCAATTAACCGCACAAATTTTAGCTGCCGATGTTGATTCGGTAACTTCTGCGGAAGTTACAGTAAAGAATCCAGATCTGGTGGAATCCAATGCTTTGACCTTCAGCACTTATTCTTTCGCTGATGTTCTTCCGACTTCATGGTCCTACCGCTATGTGGAGGGTCTTTATGCACAGGGCATCACGAGCGGCTGTGCCGTCAGCCCCTTCCGCTATTGCCCGGATAGCGAAGTTACCCGGGCGCAGATGGCGGTGTTCCTTCTGAAGGCGAAATTCGGCAGTGATTATCTTCCCCCTGCAGCCAGCGGCACTTTGTTCGGCGACGTGCCGGTGGGTTACTGGGCGGGAGCATGGATCGAGCAACTCGCTGATGAAGGCATCACCTCGGGTTGCAGTGCAGGGATGTACTGTCCACAGAATCCTGTGACCCGTGCGCAGATGGCGATATTCCTTCTGAAAGCGGAACACGGCAGTGCCTATGTTCCCCCGCCCGCGAGCGGAGTGTTCAGCGATGTGCCGGCGGATTACTGGGCGGCAGCCTGGATCGAGCAGCTCGCTGCTGAGGGCATTACCACGGGGTGCAGCACCAATCCGCTCAATTATTGCCCTGCCCGGAGCGTCACCCGGGCGCAGATGGCGGTGTTTATCGACAAGGCGTTTGGGTTCGCATTGTTGCCATAGGGAATTAATGTAACAACAGAGGGCGGGGCCATGAGACCCGCCCTCTTTATTTGTTGACGACCACCAACCCAGGACGAAATGGTCGTTTTCATGCTGCGTGCGATCACTTATTAGCTGGCTGCGGTCATAACCAGCAGCTTCAGCGGTGTACCTTTGGCGGGCAAGGAGCAGACGCTGCCTGAGTCTAGGAGTTCTACAAAGAAGGGCTGACTGCAGTGATACATATTGACACCTGCGCTGTAGTACAGCTCTGAACAGAGCGTGATGGGGGTAGAGATAGCCACATTCCTGGATCCGGCGTTTGGGCTGGCTTTGTTACAGTAAGTGTACAAAAAGGAGCGAATTCCCTTCACACTCGCTCCTTTATTGTGGGACGAAAATTACACCAAAGGACTGTGCAGTTCGCTGCCGC
The DNA here is from genome assembly GCA_021779955.1 of Chloroflexota bacterium. Taxonomy (GTDB): domain Bacteria; phylum Chloroflexota; class Anaerolineae; order Anaerolineales; family Anaerolineaceae; genus UBA6107. The sequence continues at coordinate 1,747 of JAJXZS010000024.1, forward strand.
AGCACACCGCGCCTATCTTTACATCTCCCTATTGAAGTTGATTGCTTTGTTTGTTATAGTCATATGAACAAAGGGAGGGAGAATGGCAAACAAAACGCTGGGTATCATTGGGATGGTCCTGGGAGCACTGCTCGTTATTTCCAATCTACTTGTCGCTTTCTTTGGTTGGCCATGGCTGCTAAACCTGGTTCAATTTCCTGCTCCGGGCTTCGGCTGGAGAAAAATTGTCCTGATTGTGCTGGGGCTCGCCGTTTTCACTGCGGGGCTGATTCTGTATGATCGGGCCGCGAAACTGGTGAAGGTGGGGAAGTAAGGGGAAGCAGGTAGCAGGAAATAGGAATAAAAAAAATCGCGGCTGGTGTAGCTGCGATCAGAAGTATTGCGCATAGGTGTCTCTCCTTAAAGCAGAGGCACCTTTCCTGTTTTATCTCCCCAGCGGTTCCAGAATTTTATCAACCCGGCAAGAAATCCAAACCCATAGCTCAGGTGAATGATCAGGAATGTAAAGGGAAGGAGGAGAAAGTGCTTATAACCTCTTATGACCCCGGTGAGGATTGATGCGGTGAGATTCGCCAACAGATAACTGCCAGCGACGAGCAGCAACAACCACCATCCCCAGGGGGTAACGAGTGTCAGTAGAACAGAGATCAACAAGCTGAACACAAACGCAGGAGGGATGAATTGCCGGATGCTCATTTGCTTCGGGTGCTTCTGAAGAACACGCACCTTCCAGTATCCCAAAATGGAAATAATGTTTCCAAAGGGAGAGCGGAGTGATGCAAAAGGATGCGAAATTTAGGCATATTCAAACAATGAATCTTAACAATTTCATATCTGTTTTTGACTTCTCTATAACGATAAGTCTTGAAGGAACTCGGAAAACTCTTTCGTGATTTTAATTCTGTCGTATTTCTCGATGACGGCGTTTCTTCCATTTTTCCCCAGGCGAATTCGCTCTTCCGGATGCGCCGCGAAATGCTGAATTTCGGAAGCAAGCTTTTCGATATCGCCGGGCTTTACAACCACCCCACAATCAGCGTTACATACAATTTCAGCAGCTTCACTCTCCGCAATCAGCACTACTGGTTTAGAGGCTGCCATGGCTTCATATAACTTTGATGGCACTGCCCCAGTCAGTTGGAGCTTGAGTGGAACGATCAGAATATCTGCAGATGCCAACGCTTCAGGAATTTCTGATTTCGGAATAGGATCCAGGAAAGTAATATTACTAATCCCAGCGCTCTTTGTTTGTTTGATCAGATTCTGTTTCTCAGGCCCATCTCCGATTAAGACAAATTCGAGATTAGTATGATTTTTCAGAATTTCTGCAGCAGCTACGATCTGATCTAGACCTTGCGCAAGACCATGTAAACCTGCGTACATTACCCTAATCTTTCCATCCTTGGTCTTTGCTTGAGACGTATACTTTTCAGGATTCACTCCGTTGGAAAAATGATATGTTGGTATGTCTGGGTAACGATCTGTGATACTCTGTAAAATAGTCTTGGATTGTCCAGTAACAATGATAGCTTTGTGATAGAAGAAGGACTCCATTTTTTGACTTACTTGATACAAGAAACCATTTTTCTTGATAACCCCAAGTTCAACGACTGAAGTTGGCCACAAATCCGCCACATTGAAAATCCATTTTGCGCCCTTTATCCTGCTCAGTACATATCCGGAAATTCCAAGGAACAATGGCGGGCTTTCTGTGATGAGGAAATCTGGCTTTGACAAAAGAATTCCAACCCAAAACGACGAGCATACAAAAGAAAAGTAGTTCAATAATCTTTTGAATAGTCCCGAACTCTGAGTGGGGTAAATATATGAACGGTATACAGTGATACCCTCTAGATTCTCTTTTCTAAATAAGCCTTTGTATCCTGGAAATGTCTTTCCAGTTGGATAGTTTGGCATTGCGGTAAGAACAGATACCTCAAATCCAATCATCGCCAGCTCTTGAGCGAGTTCCGAGAGACGCGATTGCGGTGCTCCAATTTCAGGAGGGTAATATTGGGTGTGAAACAATATTCTGATCTTTTTATTCAATTTCTTTGACTATCTCGAAAGTTCTGAAGATCTGAGCTATTGAATGTTGCTGATCACTGCCTTGAATTTCCCAGCTGATGTCCGTGGGATCATGTCCACCTTTTCTACCGTAACATGGATTGCCTTACCGAGCCTCTGCTGCACGCGGTGAATAATATCCTGAATATCTATATCGCTGAACTCATGGGTCGGAACGACCTTGACATGGATCTGATCCACCGACTCTTGGATGATCTGACCTTCGATGATATGGGGTTGATTCACGAATATTCCGTGAAAGCGTACCATCTGCCGGCCATCGGGGCCTACAACTACATCTTCAATCCGGCCGACGACTTCTTTGATCACCGGCATAGACCTTCCACACGGACATGACTCTGAATCCCATGCTGCGAGGTCTCCCAATCTGAAGCGGATCATGGGCTGAAAGGATCTCATTAAGCAGGTAGTTACAACCTCGCCGATTTCCCCCAGTTCGCAAGCGCTGCCATCCGGCCGCAGGATTTCTACAATCCCCACATCGGGACTGACATGCAGGTGGCCATGTTCGCACTCGCTGGCAAATAGAGCGTTCTCAACAGTGCTGTATTCCTCGTAGATTCGACAGTGATAGGCTTGTTCCATCACAGATCGCATCTCTGGCGTCAACTTCTCACTGGTGGTGATCACCGCTGTCAACGGGGGCACATCCAAACCTGCATCGATGATGAATTTCGCTAAAAGGTAATATGAGACTGCATAGCCGGTCATCCATCGGATCTTGTGCCGCTTGAGAGCCTCCACATAAAAGTGAGCTGTATCTGGTCGCAGGTGGAATGGAGAGAAATAGACTTGCTTCTCCACGCTATTGAACCGATAAAAAGGCCCCTTGCTGTCTGGATTGGGTTCGACCATTCGTCCGGAGAAGGTCGCTCGAGGTTGTTTAAATGAAACACCAGCCCAATTCGCGGAGCGGACCTCTCGTACAGCGAGCGAGTCGCGGGTCTCTTCCGCCGTCCACATACTGGCAATCGGTGTCCCCGTTGATCCGCTTGTGAGATTTGTCCAATACCGCTCCCTTGACATATCCCTGCGCACAAAATCCTTCGGGTTCCGTCGGATCGGATCCTTTTCCAGCAGAGGCAGCGCGGTCAACTCGCCGCATTTGGCTGCGCTGATCTGATCCTCGGTCCAGATGCGTTGATAATAGGGAACCTGCTCAGCAGCAATGGTGATCAGCTCCCGCAGTTGTTTCTGCTGATACGCAGCCCATTGATCGGCGTCGAAGCGCTCCCGCTCTCGATATCCCCTATCATGCTCCGCGAAATTCCCTCCAAATCTCAGCCAGTGCCAGTACAAACCGTAAAGTGAAACCACCTGGTTTTGTAAAGGGAGGGGTAGAGCAGAGTAGAGTTGGTCGAATTTGGTCATTCTCTTAGTGTCTTGTTTATGATTGGATTAAGTCATCGTAGATTGTGCTAATTGCCTTGAACATTGTATTCGCGTCAAACTTTTCTTTACAAAGACTCTCATTACTTTCCCCCATAAATCGGGTGTGTTTGGGATCATTGACTATCTTTTTAATAGCTTCAGAAAGGGCTAAGGAATCCCCAACATTGATTAAGTAACCGTTCTCATTATCGCATACAATTTCGGGTATAGATCCTATGGTTGTCGATATAATTGGCAAACCTATTGCCATGGCTTCTATTATTGAAATAGGTTGGCCTTCTGCATATGACGGAAGGCAATAAAAGTCAGATGCGAGTAAATATTTCCATTTGGTCTCTTCTGAGACAGGTCCTGTAAAAACAACTTGTTGTTCTATTTCGTTGTCCTTTGCTAACTCGGAGAAATTTTTTATATCTCCCCTACCGATGAAGATCCAATTAACTTGTATACCTTCAGATTTCAAAATACGTAAAGCATCTAGAATTAAGTATGTACCCTTATTCTTGCTTAAATTACCGATCGTCGAGCCAACGAAATCGTGCGCATCGGTCAATGTTGTTTTTCTAACCTGCGCTTGGGGAATATCATCAAGATGTATTCCATTGAGAATTCCTTTTACTTTTGTATCTGTCAATTTTTCAACATAGCTTTGAAGTTGTGGAGATTGAACTAATACGTAATCGGGCAGCGAGAGACTATTCTTAATCATTCTCCTCTGGGTCTTCCCGACCTCTTCATAAAACACATCTATTGCATTGAGAACATGGAAAATCGTTTTTTTGCCAAGGAGTTTAGCTTGCAGAAGATAAAGCCAGTTTCGCCAGTATGCCCAGTATGAGGCCGGAAATATTTGCACAATGTCAGGTTTCCTACAGACAATAACAAAGAAGAATCTGAAATAAGAGGAGATGACAAAAATGACCTTATTGAGTCCAGATATCACCCCTCCTTCAAAAATAGAGAAATAGCTTCTCTTTCCTTCCCGATCTAGAGGTGCTACCCATTTGGGAAAAGATGTATTGAAAATAGAAAACTCAATATTCTCAATTTGTGATGTCGATAATTGCTCTACATAAGTGGCAATTCCCCCAAATGGTGGGGAAACTGGACCAACAAGTAATACTTTCTTTACTTTTCCAGGAATAGGTTGATTATCTTGTATTTTGATTGAGTTCATTTATTGCCCATGAAGTAAATTGACTTATCCCCTCTATCATCGATATTCTCGGTGTAAATCCCAAAGATTGCATCTTGTGAATATCAGCTCTCCAGTGTAACGGGTCTCCTAGCCTTAGTTGACCAGAGAAAACAATGTCTTTCTTAACACCTAATGAGGTGATTACAAGCTTCGAAAGGTCTTCAATTGAGGTATCTTGACCTGAGGCAACATTGTAGGCTTCGGAAGTGAATGCTCCCCTTAAGATTAATACATCAATAGCATTAGCAATATCATCAACAAAAATGAAATCCCTTGATTCCTTTCCAGTCCCTGCCAGCTGAATTTCTGGGTCGTAAATTACCTTGTTCAAGATGTCCCAAATCACTTGACGCCTCAACCCCGGTCCATATGCCGAAAAAATCCTGACAGAACATATATTCAATTTGTAAAGTAAGTAAAATTCCTTGGATATATTTTCACATATTAATTTGTGAAAACCATAAGGAGATATTGGATGTGTGATTTCATTTTCATCAATAGGTAGATTTTCAGGGTTGCCGTATACTGCTGCACTTGAAAAATTTATAACTTTAGTTTCTGGACAAGATTTTCGAACCGCATCAAGGAGGTTGAAATAGACGACCGCCGATCCAGAAAAATCACCCAGGGGATTGATCACTGAATTCGGAACCGAAGAGTTCCCAGCTGTATGGATTATTACGTCAGGCTTCCATTCAGATAATTTCTCGATCAATACTGGATCAGGTAGGTCGAGGGGAAAATAGGTATACTTCTTTGGGTTTGGAATAATACTATAGGTTGTGGGGCGATCTATAGCAAAAACAATTTTATCTTGCTCACAGAAATGCCTTACCAGGTGTGAACCGATAAATCCATTTGAGCCCGTAATCAAAACTCTACTCATTATGAACCTTCTTCAACTTTTTGATGAAGCTAGCCAATTCTCTATCTCGGTGATCATCTCTTTTGCTCGACGATCTAGTGTGTTTTCTTCAGCCAATTTATATCCATTTGCTATTAGTTTCTTTCGCAGGGCAGGCTCTGAGATTAACCGTTTTATCGACATCGCTAATTCTGAAGGAGAGTTGGGGGAGACGATTAGGGCATCCTGTTCATCTTTCAGAAAATAGGGGATAGAACTTACATTTGTGGCAATAACGGGCGTGCCTTGGGAGAAAGCCTCCCAAATCGTTCTCGGGAATCCTTCAGCTGAGGATTTTGACGCAACAACGAATATATCAGAGTTCTTATAGTAATTTAGAAGCTCAGATCCGGCAGGATGATACCCATGGTATCTAACCCGATCGGATATTCCATATGCTTTTGCTTTTTTGGCTAGTTCATCTAGCACCGGGTCGCCTTTTTCAATCATTCCAACCAGATCGAAATGAATATCTTCTCCCTGTTTTATTAACTCAGCAATTGCGTCCAAGACGTTGAGAATGCCTTTTGATCGAGACATCCTACCTGTAGTAAGTATCTTAAATGGCATTCTTTGGCATGTGTCTTCCCGATAAAAGAAATTATCTTTTGTCAAAGTAGTTGTACGAATTTCGATCAGATTTGATACTCTTGAAACCATCTGGTTATAAAGCAGTCGACTATTGACTAAAGTAAGCGTATTCTCTGCGACTCTATTTTGCTGAAACTTGTTCCAGTAGGACCATAAACGTATAATTTCTTTTCGCCAACGTGGTTGTGGCAAGCTACTGACACCAGCTACATAATCTGCTACTAACATTAAAACGACAGGTGTCTTTCCACAAGCCAATGCTACTTGAGGTAATAATGGAGAAGGCCCTCTGATTAGCATTACATCTATGTTGTGTGACCACTGCCGAATAATCTTCTTTGTCTTGTTCGCCGAAAGCAAACGCCTGGGAACCGATGAGTGGGGACCGATTCCAACCAATGTGATATTTGGACTTTGCAGCCGATAATCCATCAAGACTTCTTCTTCAGAACTTGGCGAATGAAGAAAACATATCACCTGTTCACAATTAGATGCAATGCTGTCGAGCCATCCGCCTATAAACGAGGGCACAAACACTCCCCCATCTCTGGCTATCGCAGGAACATGAAAATGAAATCCCAGTCTCAAAGCGATGGCTCCTTCTTATTGGCAATCACAATGGCGGCTGCCGCCAACCCATAGATAAACCAGTTACCCGTATTGGTGAGCGAGGCGATCACCCACATATGAATGCTCATCTGCACAAAACTTAAGAACACCGCGAGGATCAGGTAACTCCCCTTACGCGAAAACCGGTACGCCGATTTGAATCCCCCCCATGCCAGTGTGATCAACAGAATTCCAAAAGGTATTGCACCAACAAGTCCGCTTTCAGCAAGAAAATCCAGGTAGGAATTGTGAGAGGATTTTGCATTAAAATACGCCTGATTTGCATATGATAGAATTTGAGGAATATCCAATGGGGCTGACGATTTGGTGAAGCGGCCTGCGCCTACGCCGATAATAGGGGATTGTTCAAACAAGCGCACTCCCTTTTGGATCATCAATTGGCGGATCATGTAAGATTTTTCAGTATCAAGTGTTTGAAATGTATTGAACCGATCCACCACGCTTGTGTGCACTTGCGGAAACGCTGTCCAGGCAGCACCGGCCAACCCAAAAATGAAAAGCACGGCGATCAACAGGCCGGCGAACTTACCTGGGCGCGATACTGCCAAAAGGATCAAACACAAAGCCAAACCGATGGCGATGGAAACCCACGACCCGCGCGAACCGTTGATGGCGGCTGCTGCCCAAAGAGTCAGAGTACCGGCAACTGCCAGAAGCTTTTTCCAACGCTTTTCTTCGAGAATGCGCAGCAATAAGAATGGTGAATAGGTTGAGAACAGGACTCCGTAGGCATTTTGCTCGAGCCAATGAGTTCGCGTCCACGCGCCTACATTGCCATAAAGGACCACTTCCAGCAAACGCAGGAGTGCGAGGGCAAGCACACCCCAGCCGAGCACTTCACTGATCCGTTTGAGCATGTCTCCCTGGCTGGCGAAGTAAGCGGTGATGACAAAGACCAGCAGCCAGTAGGCATAATGGATGGTCAGTGAAATCCCTGAGGTGTCAATATTGACCCCTCCGCTTAGCAGGCCGTTCGCCGCCGCGCTGATGAAAATCCCCAACCAGATCAATACCGCGATGAGGATCCATCCCCGGTAAGCGCGGAACCAGGGTCGGGGCGGCTTGAGAACGGTTACCGCTGCAATTATGAAGAAGATCGGAGCGGAAAGCGAAAGCCCCAGCAGCGGAACATCGTAGAAAGGCAGAACCAGGTAAAGAGCGAAGACATAGAAGAGAAGGTAGATGATGCGGGGAAAAGCAAGGATTTTGCCTTTGAACTTATTTTGAATGTTCTCGACCGACATTAAAGAGGTATCTGTCATTTTTCCAGCAGCGAGGAATACAACTGTTCCCATTTATCAATATAATTCACCCACCCGAATTCCGCGCGGATTCGTTCGTGAGCAGCTTTTCCCATGGCTTGCCGCAATTGTTTGTCAGTTCCCAACTTGACCATGGCTGATTTCAATGACTGCACATCTCCCACTTCCACATAAAGACCAGTTTTCCCTTCGATATTCGCTAAATCTGTCACACCTGGGATTCTGCTGATAATAACTGGAACTCCAGCTGCCATTGCTTCCATAGGTGCTATGCCCATACCTTCTTTTCGGCTCGGAAATACAAAAATATCAGAGAGTGCCAACAGGGTGGCCAGTTGTTTGCGATCATCGATTCTTCCCCAAAACCGTACATTTCGAAATTCCTGTAATCTGTCAATCAAATCTGATACTTCGCTATTGTCAATATTCTGATTTTCCTTCTTCGTGTAAGGACCCATTACCCATAAGACCCATTCGGGAGATTGTCCATTTAGCTCCAGGAAAGTATTTGCTAATAGATCAAATCCTTTTCTTAAGCCAACCGAACCTAAGAAGGAGATCACAATTTGGTTTTCCGAGATCGAATACTCTTCTCTTGATGCTCTTCTTTCCACGTCTGAACACGGAGAAAAAATATCATCGTGAATGCCGCACGGAAGACATAGGGCAGAATTGGGGTAATATTTCTTCACGCCTTCGTACAATGCCGGACTCACTGCAACAATTGTATCGATTTGCTTAAGATTGAACCTTCGTAGACGGCGATCGAGTCCCGCTTCAGAAAACATTTCAGTTTCAGTATCAGCAAGAGAATGAACCCAGACCAATTTAGCGCCACGTTTTTTTGCAGCCTTACAGGTGAGCCAGTTTCCAAAATTTGAGGTTATTGGATCTACCCCGCCTGCTCCCGAAAAATGCACAATATCAAAGTCGATCTTCTTCATCATCCGTATCGCCCAAAGAGGAAAAAGCAGCCGTCGAAGCCCCCTGCCTATTTTGGATGAATGTACTTTTGGGGATCGGAAGATTTCGATTCCGTTGATAACTTCGTGGTCCGGAAAGCCGGATGCTCCGGAGGTTAATACAATCACTCGATGCCCCCGTTGAACAAGGGATTCAAAACGCTCGATGCTTATGAGCAGTTCACCCCCGAAATGTGGCGGCCAATAATGGTAAGAGACGAAGAGAATATTCATTGGCATGTTAGTGATGAGCCCTTCCCGCTAATACTTCATCGTAAAGTTTATAGATATTCTGCATCATAAAATCAATTGTGAAGAATTCCTCAACCCTTTTTCTTCCCGCTTCTCCCATCACCCTTCTTTTTTCTGGGGAATTTAATAGCACGAGGATTGCCTCAGCCAAGGCCTCTGGATCATCTGGAGGGATCAATATGCCGGTTTCTGGCGTCACAATATCCAAAGCTCCCCAAACATTGGTTGCAATTACGGGTATTGCGCATGCCATGGATTCGATGGTTACCCGACCAAAGGGTTCTTTCCGGCTTGGCACAACGGATATGTCCAATTCGGGTAAGATGGTCCAGCTTTCTGGAATGTATCCTGTAAAGAGCACTTCTTCTTGGATTCTCAACTCTCTGATTATTGATTTAAGAGATTCAATATACTCTAAAGAACTTGGATCGTGATCATCACCAATAATCAAGAATTGAACGTTGTTATATTTTTCCAGGACTAATGCTGCAGCTTTGATGTATATATCTTGAGCTTTATATGGCATGATTCTACCTAACAGCCCCACTTTTGTTTTCCCGTTATCAGGTTCAAAAAGATGGTGCTCTTCATTCTTCATTGTTGGATAATTCTTCAAATCAATACCATTATGAATAACGATGCCATTATTGGACAGATTTGTCCTGTTTTGCCAGCTCGATATGGCAATATTTGCGTCTACATATTTCATAAGGAATCGACTTCGCTTATAAAATGATGGATCACGGTGATGAATAATTATGGGAGTACTCGTGAGCTTAGCTGGCAGCCAACTGTATAGAGCGTCGTCACATTGATTATTATGAATAATATCAATCTTATTCTGGTGTATATATTTGATAATTGACCCCACATTAGAAAATGCAAATAACGGTGGAGTAAATCGGGTTCTTCGGCTAATCTGGAAAAACGGTATTTCAAGTTCTTTAATTCTTTGTGCCACTTTGTCGTTATATATCGACGCAAAATAGGGATTGACTCTTTGTCGATCCAAATGCTCTAGTAATTCATAAAGACTTCGAGCGGCGCCTCCGTTAAAATACTTCTGGTTGGAGAGATACAAAATATTAATCAATGCGTTCTCTTTCCCAAATATCTAAATCATAAAAGAATTCCAGAAATCGGATCATTTATTCGCAATATACTCTCAGCGTCTGCTCAGCAAAACGTTCTGGAGTGAATTGGTTTACATTGTTAAAAGCATTTACACCTGCTTGTCTGAAATCGCTGTTTACAGCACATTCCATAGCTTGACTGAGCGAATCTATATCCTCAGGCTTATAAAACCATCCCATACCTGGCTCAACCAATTCTGACATACATCCCATCCTTGGAACAATCACTGGACGCGAAAATGATAGGGCTAGGATGGCAGAACCCGAAGTGAGGACTTTGGTGAACGGCAACACCAGGATATCTGAGGCGTTCAGATAGATCTGGACATCATTATTCTGGATATACCTTGTGTGAAAAGCGATTCGGTTGTCACCCTGGGCCAACTCCTGGATCATTTGCAGGTAATGATCGTCTGGATTCTCTTTCCCTGCGATCAGTAGTCGGTAATTTTCATTTGGCAGGATTCGAAAAGCACGGATTAATGTTTCGATTCCCTTTTTGGGTCGTATCCCGCCAAAGAATAAGAATACAACCGTGTTCTCAGGAAGATTGATCAGGGACCGGGCTTCATTCTTTGATATCTGGTTTGGATACCATCCGATGTAGCTGGGGTGGGGGACAACATAAACCTGTTTTCGACGGCCATACTTGCCCGCCATCAAATCTCCTGCTGCTTTGCAATGGACGATCACACGCTCCGAAAAATTCACTGCAATCCAGTGCCCCAGGTAGTCTATCCAGGCGGGTTGAACCGGATAGGTTCCCTCAAGATTGTGAAGGGTCAGTACTGTTCTATAACCCAACAAGCGTGCAGCGATCATATTTGAGGCAAACATGACGAGTTTGATGAATTTCTTTATGCCATTCGATGATTTATAAAATCCTTGGAAGTAATGAAAATGCAATATGCATACTCTTTTCCGTCTACAAACCAGCCAACTTAAAGAAAACCTTTCAGGAGTATCACTTGAAATGGGAACGCCCAACTTCTCTATAGAGGACTTCAGAATTTGCCAGTAAGGATTATCCGTCATCAAGACAACTGCAGGAAAGAAAACCACTTCTCGTCTGTCTTCGTTCTGGGTTTGGGAAGGATGATCTTTGGGAGGGTACACTGAGGAAACGGATGATTTCTTCATATGTGATCGGTCAAAACAGGCGCAGATTTCTTGAGAAAGAGTTCGACTGATCGGATGTATCGTTCCAGTGTGAAGTATTGTTGGATGGTTTCGTGCGCATATTGCGTAATTTGTTTGACTTGCTCAGGATCGTTTAGTAAAGACTTTATTATCTTTACTGCTTCAGAGATATCCCCTTCTGAAATGATGAATCCGTTTATACCATTTGTGATGACCTCGTTCGATGCCTCATTGCCGTAGGAAAGGACCAGACAGCCGCATGCCATGGCTTCCAAAGGAACTCTGGATAAGCCGTTTTCTTGATGACTGGGGAAGAAACAGATATCATGGGTCTGGTAAAGATTAGCCAATTCTTCTTGCGAGGTCATCGGCAGGAGAGAAATATCATGATGATCCATTTGTTCGACAACTTGCTGAATTTCATCAAAATAGGTATTAGAAAAATCCCTTCCAATAATGGTCAAGTGACTTGGTATTCCCGCTTCATTTAATTTGTCAAAAAGGGACAAGGCATCTTTTGTGCCTTTGATGGGGGTGATCCTTCCTGGGACGAGAAATTTCACTCTTCCGTCAAGCCCATTACGCGGGAGGTACTGAAATTCCCCCACGTCTATTCCCGAATAGATCACTTTCGCATTCTGTACCGGGACTCCATTTTGTTGGGCATAATCCAGTGAATGCTGGCTGTTGAAAATGATCTTCATCTCATCCGGCCAGGTAGCGTTGGTGCAAATTCGCTTGCCGCTCAGGAAATCAACAAGGGTGTTGATCGTTTTCTTTGCCCATTTTTTGAGAGATGAGTCGTTTTCATTTTTGAAAAAATAAAGCCCCCTCTTCAGAATTCGGGCTGTGGCGATCAAGCCTTTCCCCCCCTCATCGTATACCATGGGGATTTTGCTGGATGCAAAGTAAGGGATGATGGCGTTGGAAAGATCCCCAAGATGCCATAAATACACTAGGTCTGGTTTGAAGGATCGGGTGGTATGGTCGATAAACCACATATCGGAAAAGTCACGAAGGATCTGGACAAGCAGCGAAGAAGCCTGGCTCTTCCTGTGAAGAATCCTGTCAACAGGTCCTTCATTAGGATGTAAGCCGCAGTGGTCATTTGTGCAGCGGGTCGTAATAATATGTATATTGTGACCACGGCTCATTAATCCATTTACGACGTCTTTGCAGCGCAGTTCGTAGCCGCCACCATGATGCGGTGGGTAAGAGTCAACTAGGAGAAGTATTTTCAACTATTCGAACTCAGGTGATATCTATTAATTTCGCATTTCTTGCATACAAATATGATCATGTGGCCAAATATGTCAATCCATGCAGCTCTTTTAAGGTATTGCTTAATCGCCCAACCGCCAGGAAGACCATCGATAAAATTAAGCCAACCTGGTATCTCCTCCAATAAACCATAATAGCCAGCAATTCCGTGAGCTTCAATGACTTCAAATCCAGCTTGATGCAGGAAATTTCGAAATTCAGCTCTTCTAAATGCATATTGAAAAAAACTTGCATTTGGAGTGACATCTGCATACTGTCCGAGTTTTGCTTTTAATGTCCTTAATGGATTAACATATGGAACGGTAATGAAAGCGTATCCGCTAGGTTTAAGAACTCTGTTCGCTTCGATCAAGAAGGGTTCCGGTCCTTCAAGTCTATGCTCGACGACACCTAAAGAAATATATGCATCATATGAACTATCAGGTTTTCCGGTATTGGTTACATCGCCAACTTGTATAGATAAATCAGGATAGATTTTTTTTACCTTTTCAACTGTTTTTTCACCCCATTCTATCCCGTCGATTTTGTTGAATCCCTTTGCGCATAGAGCGATTATGTATCTTGCATTGCCACAACCAGCTTCCAAGATAGAATCTGTTACTTTTAGGTATTTATCAAAAATCCCCGAAAATTCGTTTAGCTGGCCTTCTTCGTATGTTTCGTAATATTCTTTGGTAATGGTATCATTCCAATAATTATCCCAATAATTGGCATCTGGCAGGTTTTGAAAAAAAACAAGGCGCCCATTTTTCCAAGCTTTTTCGCGACGATTGGTTGAATTAATCTTCTCTTTGAAAAGCGTCATATCATCTGTCTCGTAAATATCTGGCTGGTACTCCAACCCAAACTTGATAAGATGGAATATCCGATGTTACAACAGCACCTGCACCGATAACAGCCCCTTTACAGATTCTTACACCATCTGTAATAATTGCGCCAGCACCTATCCAGACATCATCTTCAATGACAATTCCTTGCAGACTTAATCCCTGTTTTGTGATCTGGGTTTCTCTATCAGAAAAAATGTGATTTGCTGGGATTATTACGGTATTTGCGGCAATGCGAACATAATTTCCAATTTTCAGGCCGCCATGCCCATATACGACACAATGTGGATTTATTGAGCAATGATTTCCTATTTCAATAATTCCCCCATATGAAGAAATCACTGCAAATTCTCCAATAGTACAATTATCACCCAATATAATTGACCCCTGATTATTGTATGCGCCGTTTACAATTGCATATGCTCTGATAGTGCACTTGTTTCCTAGCGAAATTCTTGAGCAATTGCGAAGTTCCACCGTTTGATCAATGGCACATGATTCGCCGATATTGGCTAATCGATGTTTCCATTTTATGAAGGCTAGTTTCTTAATTGCTTTTTCAAATATCATAATCAATCTCATGTGTGCTTAACTCTTATGATTTTCGTTGCCATTCTAACATTGGCGTAACAACACCTATCCGTTTATCTCCTAGTTCCGCCATAATGCTACCTTCAGATAGTATCTCAAAACCAACTGTAGAGGGTATTTGGTCATATTTTTGATGACCTGATATTCCCAATCCTAGCCGTAAGAAATATCTTCCTGGAAAGAGAAACTTTTCGGGAATCATTACGACATATTCTAGTTTTCCTGGCAACCGTTGGCAAAACCGCAGATCAGGTAAATAATCCCAATCCGATGTAGTAAAAATCGGAAAACCCAAATCCGAAATGATCGAGATTGCTGCCATACAAGCATGCAATTTCTCGCGAAAACAGATTGAGACTGAGATTCTTACGATTTCATCTTGTCTGAATTGATTGCACTCTATGTCATCAATGTTACTAAGCTTAATTGATGTAAATTGAGCGCTTTTTGCTTTGTCAATTGGAAATAACATATGAGCATCACCGATGCTCCCACTTTTCATATAATTGGCTATTGCATCATCAATTTTACTCTTATTAAGAAGAATACCTTTCCTCATCACCATCCCATTAATACAGAGCCGTCGGACGGATTCCATATTATGGCTCACAAAGAGCACCGTTCTGCCTTCTCTCGAAGCCACGTCCCCCATCTTTCCTAGGCACTTCTTCTGAAACTCAGCATCGCCCACTGCCAGCACCTCGTCCACCAGCAGGATCTCGCTTTCCAAATGCGCTGCCACGGCAAAGGCCAGACGCACGTACATGCCGCTCGAATACCGCTTCACCGGGGTATCGATGAACTTCTCGATCTCGGCAAAGGCTACGATCTCATCGAATTTGCGCGCGGTCTCCTGTTTGGTCATCCCCAGGATCGCGCCGTTGAGATAGATATTCTCGCGCCCGGTCAGGTCGGGGTGAAAACCCGTTCCCACCTCGAGCAGGCTGGCGATGCGTCCTTTCACCTTCACGAAACCGCTGCTTGGGGCGGTCACCCGCGAAAGGATCTTCAGCAGCGTGCTCTTGCCCGCGCCGTTGCGCCCGATGATCCCCAACACCTCGCCCTGCTCCACCTGGAAGCTCACATCCTTGAGCGCCCAAATCGTCTCGCCATCCGTGTTGCCGTGATCCACCTGCCCGATCTTCAGCATGGGGTTGGGTCTACCCAGCTTCTTTGCCCACCAGACCTTCATATCGTTGGTCAGCGTGCCTGTGCCAATCTGTCCCAGGCGGTAGGATTTGGAGAGATGCTCGACTGATATCGCTACTGTCATTATTTGGAGTCTCTAGTTATTTGTATGAAGTACATCGGAAATCGTCATTAATTATAAAATCGGCAAGCCAACAATAAATGCTGTAACATATCCACTCAAAATCATTGAAGTTTTGGTGCATATTTTCTATACCGATTCGTTCAGCAAAAACGATCAATAGAATAACGGACTAGGTGAGGACAATTGATAAGACAGATCTCGTGATCTTTCCCCTTTCTTGACAGCCGGAACCCCTCCAACGATGGAGTAGGGTTCAACATCCTTTGTGACCACAGCTCCAGCCATGATCACCGCGCCTTTTCCTATGGTTACACCTTGGAGAATATTGACACCGGTACTTACCCAAACATAGTCTTCAATGATTACGGGTTTATGAATGATTTTGTAATCAGGGCTATTAATGTCGTGGGAACCTGTCCAAATTCTGGAATAGCTGGCAAAGCTTACATTATTCCCGATTTGAATACCACCCTGACCTTGAAAATGGCAATCTGATCCAATCCTTGTGTTAAGGCCAATTGTGATTTTTTCAGGTGTTGTGATAATACAATTTCTGCGAATTGTCGAGTTTCCGGCAATTTTCATTCCGCAACAGCAATAATAAAACCGTCTGAATCGCCTGCTGGGTATTTGGTTGATCAGAGTGTTTAACATGTAATATCTAAAGAAAAATGATACGAATTTCAGCACTTTTTTCAAGAAAGTAAAGTGCATTGTTCGGTTGGCCAGGGATTCTTGTACTTCGATTTTCATGGTTTTTCCTTGAATCAATGGTTGGAAATGACCTATGCTACCCGTTATTTACCGCTTACACCGTATCCATGAACGTAGCTTCCACCCGGTTGAACACGATCGAACCGACCGCCACGATCACCACCATAAACCCGAAACTGTAAAGCAGGTCGAACACGCTCACCAATCCCGCCCCCAGAAAAGCGTACCTGAAAGTCTCAACGATGGGCGTCATCGGGTTGAGCCGGATGAAAATCTGAAACCGCTCTGGTATCGCAGACACCGGCAGGATCACCGGGGTGGCGTACATCAGCAGCGTCACGCCGAACGACACCAAAAAGCGCAGATCGCGGTACTTCGTCGTCATGGCCGAAATCAGGATCCCCAACCCAAGCCCCTGTCCTGCCATGATCAGCAGCAGCAGTGGGAAGGACAGGATCCAGATGTTGGGCTGGATCGCCGTCCCTCGCAGCACGAAATAACCCACAAATACCAGGAAGAACGCGAACTGGATAAAGAAAGTGATCAGGTTGGAGATCAAAATCGAAACAGGCACCGCCATGCGCGGGAAGTACACCTTGCCGAACAGGTTGCTGTTCTGCACGAATGTGTTCGACGTTTTGACCAGGCAGTCCGCGAAGTAAGCCCACACCACGGTACCGGACATATAGAAAAGGAACTGCGGCAACCCGTCCGTGGGAAGCTGGGCGATATTGCCAAAGATGAACGTGAAAGTCAGCGTGGTCAGCAGCGGCTGGATCAGGTACCATAACGGCCCAAGGATGGTTTGCTTGTACACCGAAACAAAGTCGCGGCGCACGAACAGCATCACCAGGTCGCGGTACTTCCACAACTCACCCAGGCGCAGGTCAAGCAACCTCCGTTGGGGCTGGATGATCAGGTCCCATTTTTCAGGCATTTCCGCGATTTGATTTTCGATTTGTTGTTCGATGGATTGGGTCATGAAAGGCTCTTTCCGTGCTCCGCCCTATCGACATGAATTTCATGTCGAACAAGATACAAACATTACGCAGCTGACCGGGCACCCTTTCCTGGGTGAGCGAGTCAGCCGTTTTGGATAAGAGGGTAACTTACCCCTGAGCCGGTACCGTTATTTGATCCATAGGTGCTTAATCGAAGTGCAATTGCCACGAATAATCGTCCTTTACCCCATCCTCGATTTTGCGCGGGCTGATGCAAAATCATTCGCCCTGGTATTGATTCAGGCATTTGCGGGTCAAATATGTTGGGTTTTGAGCATCTTTCTCAACTTCTCTTGCCATTGCCCCCTGCAGGATCATCGACCCTGTGGACAGGGCGCCATATTCCGCTCGTTGGACCATTTGATTAAAACGATATGAGAAAGCTTGAAATATTTTACCACAGATATTTATTTGGATGTAAACAGGAAATGGGTACAACTTCATTACCGTTTTCCCAGCCTCCTGTGTGCCACGCAGCGTTGGGCGCCCTCCGATAGTCCAACACGGCTCCAGCCCCTATCAAAAAATGCCCGGCCTGCCCCAGTATGCAGCCCCTGCTATATCCCCGCGTATCGGCCAATAAAATTACCAAACTGCCAGAATTCACGCCAGCTTTGCAGGGCTTGACAGGGGTTGTATAATTAAATTATGAGAACATATGTTCTACATCAAATCAACCGCCGGCAAACCACAGCGATCCCTGCGCTGGTCAACCCGCCGATTCGTTTCGATTCGTCCCCATTTTTTTTCACAAATAACGAATCCGGCCGCGTGAACTGCCATAGCCCTGGCGATGATTTGCGCAATGGGTGCGCCCCCCGGCGCGGCTCGACCGTGCCGCCTGCTGATATCATCCCCTCGATGGGGGTAAAGGGTAGGCGCCCCTCGCGCAGCACCCCTCAGGGGCGTGGGAGGCTCGAAGTCCTCTCAATGGGGATCTCGAAGTCATATTAAAATCAAAGCGCCCCCGCAGGGATTCGAACCCTGAACCTACTGATTCGAAGTCAGGCACTCTGTCCAATTGAGCTACGGGGGCGAACTGCCTCAATTATACTGTAATTTCACTTTCCATTCTTTACTTTTGCGCGTAGTCAATCAGATTTTGCACCAGTTGCGGGTTCAGCAGCCCTGATTGGTCAGCCCCGAGCATGCCGATATCTGCAAGCGCGATCACGGTTCCCGATCCTTGCTCAACTTTACCCAGCACAGCATCCCCGCTGATCAGCGCAAGGGCAGTCCCATGCTCCATCGTGAAGCAAATGCCATCGCCGTAGTACCACAGCACTCCCATCATGCCGTCTGTCAGCTCGTCGCTTACGATGTCTGATGCAAAGCCCCCTTCAAACTGCGGCGGCATGTAGCTGATCCCAAAGGACTCGGAAAGGAGATTCATCTTGCTCCAATCCTCATTGGCTTCATATTGTGTTCCGTAGTACCCGAGCCTTGACGCCGCGTTGGTGATGAGCAAGGTACCTCCCGAATCAACGTAACTTTTCAGCACCCCGATTTCTCCCTGCGTCCAGGCGACGTCATAGGCTGCTTCGGTCCGATTGCTGCCGGGTAGGTCGAAGGCGGGCAGGGCGATGACCAACGCCGCATTTTCAAGATCTGCAGCGTTCAATTCACTCCCGAAAGGCACGACATCCACGTCGTAGCCTGCGTTTTCGAATGCAAGCCCCAGGTCGAACATACCCGCAGGGGTCATCAAGACATCTTCAGTGTGCGATGCCACCAGCACAATCCTTTTCGTATCCGCCGGTTCCTGTCTGAAGGTCGGAACACCGGCTGGCAATGTAGCGGCATCCAGCGCGATCTTGGCCATATTCAGGAATTCCGGTTCCACCTCGCGCACAAGCGTCACTTCGTCATAAGGATCGTGCAGGTGGCCCGCGAACCACACGCCGTTGTATTCGTCCATCATTTCTTCACTATCGTAGACGATGTCGAAATTGGCTACATTGTAACCGGCAAAGCTGCTGTTATCTGACGCCAGAGGCATATACACCTGTTGGACATCGATCCCCTGGTCTTTTGCGCGCCCGGAGAGGTAAGTGATCCACGGATCATCGGTGTCCCCGGGCTGCATCCCCGATCCATAGGCAAAGTTCAAGGTCGCAGGGGCGCCCTCAACAGGACGCGACAGGCAATCGATATTGACCATGCCGATCAACTTATCCACGATCTCCTGGTGTGAAGCCGTGAAGTTTGCCGATCCGAGCAAACCAAGCTCTTCGCTTCCATACCAGACCAAATAAAGATCGTATTCTGGGATATATCCGGTTTGGTTGAAAGTAGCCGCAATCTCGAGAAGAATCGCTGACCCAGCGCCGTCATCGAGCGCGCCGGGGGTGTTGGCGCTGTCAAGATGCGCCGAAAGAAGCACACCTCTCTCATGATTCTTTCCGGGTATCTTTGTGATCAGATTGGCTGAGGTACCCGGCGAGAGGACGTCGGTGTCCCAGGTCAGGCTCGCCGACCCAAAACTGCCCAGGGCTTGCCACGGATCGGAAGGATTTCCTGGTAGATCTTCCAGGCGCATGTAGATCGTCGGGATGGATGGTTTTGTTTGGATGTACGACGTGGTCCCAAGGTCGGCAAGGTAGGTTCCGTGGCTGGCATCTGGCGCATTCGAGTATTGCGTCACAAAGACGATCCCCTCGGGTTGCGCATCGATTGCAGCTACCGTTCTTTGCATCGCTTTGCTTTCATCAACGAGGTTTATATCGATCCAGGCATAGTCGACGAAGAGAACCTTGCCTTTCATGCTGCCGATTGCAAGCTCCATTGCGTCAACACCGTCACGGACTATTGCCATTTCACCAGAAACCGTGACTGGATTGGGATCCGTATCGTTGAGAACGCCGTCAGAGTCCAGCCGTAGCGCGGATTGAATATCGTTCCGTGATCCTCTCAATCCGTTGACAGGCACGTCCACAGTTCCATTGTTGGATGAGAGTTGCAGAGCTGCTTTATGGATCTCGGTGGCAAGGAACACGTTGAAAGATTCCCGCGTCACCTCGAGACCGGACGAAGTGAGATTAGCCAATTGACCCAATTGCAGCTGAACATAGTCGAAAGCTTCCTTCTCGCCTTGTGTTGCAGAGGTACGCCAACCCGAATAAGCCTGAACGGCAGTAAGTTCTTCGAGAAAACCGTACATTCGGTCCGCATCGATTGAGGGAGCAGGCGGGGTGAGGCTTGGGGTGGGTGAGGTGGTCTTTTCGACGACCGAACAGGCACTCGCCAGGACGAGAACCAGGCTGATCAACAGATTGAAGAAGTGACGCGGTGATTTCATTTTCACCTCTCTGTAGACCGATCAAAAGCGAAGACCTCCAAACTCTCAGAGGTCTTTGCCGGTTAAGCCCTGCTGAAAAGCATACGCAAGAAGTATTTCAGCGAGAATGCTGTTCCTGATAGCAGGTTTTGTGTCCTGAAAAGGCCTGCGATTGCCCGAACAAGGAATATCGCTGTAAGCGCGAGCAGACCCAGGCTCAAGAGGATTTGCCAGATTGGAACCGGTATACTGGAAAGCCGTGCCATCATCGTGGAAGGTGCGGTCAGCGGGAAAATGCTCAAGATGACAACAAGTGTGCTGTTCGGTTGCTGGATGAGTTGGTTGATGAACACCAGCGGCACGACCATCGGCAAAATGACGATGGTGGTTGCTTGCGATGCCTCACGCAGGCTGGGCACCAGCGCGCCGATCCCGGCCATCAGGCTGGCATAAACGGCATAACCCAGAAGGAAGAAGAAGACTCCCCAGATCAGCAAAGAAACGGGAATCTGAAATGCAGAAGACAGGGCGAAAAGCGATGTGGAAGAGTTGAGCAACAACATTCCTGAGCCCAACCAGACCACGGTTTGGAGCAAGCCGGCCAGCCCTAGTGCGATGATCTTGCCGCTAAGCAATTCTGCAGGAGTTACCGAAGTCATCAGAATTTCCATGACGCGATTCTGCTTTTCATTCGTGATGCTGCTCAGCATCAATGTAGATGAGCTAAGGATCACGATATAAAAGAGAAATGTGACGATATAGGGGATGATGTACGTCAAAGGATTATCGACGTTTCGCTGTTCGACGTTCGTCACCGACACCTGCGTTGCATTGATTGGATCCTGAATGCGATATGCCAGATTGAGATTTCCGTTCGTGAGCGCATAGGCCATTAAGGCATCAATAGAAGAGCTTTGACTGACCCCGGACATGGGATTGTAGTCCGGCCTGACATAGATCACGCTGCCGCTCTGGAGGTAATCCTTGGAGATGATGAAATAGGCGCCGATTTCCTTGCTCGCCAGGGAGGCTTTGGCATCCGTCTCGTTATTGAATCGTATCAGGCGATATTCATAACCAGGCGGGATTACCTTTACCAATCCGCTCTCATCGATGAAACCTTCAGGCAGGGTTGAAACTGTGGGCTGGAACAGCGTGCTCACAATGGAACCGGCCGATTGTCCGGTCGATTTTTGGATGATATTGATGATCACTACCGAGAGCATCCCCACGAGGGGGATCAAGATCAGCGTCAAGATAAAAGATCTTCGCCTGACTGTAGACACAAATTCATTTCTTAAAACGAGTAGCATTTTTGACATAGTTGGCCTCTACCCTCGGTTAAAAGCGTCACGTAATGAGAGGCGTTTGCCATATTGCAGCATGCCAAGGCGGAATACTCTGCCGGCAAACCAGAGGGAAAAGATCGCCAGCGCCCAGAGCAGCGAAATGGAAATGGCGACCTGCCAAAATGGAAGCGTAGTAAAGATAGCTCGCATTGGCAACGCAATCGGGGCAGTGAACGGGAACATACTCATTCCCAGCGCTACAGGCCCATTGGGGTTGAACATAATGCTGGTTACGAACCAGTATGGAACCACCAATGGCAATGTAAACAGACCGGCTAGTTGCTGAGCTTCACGCATTTCCGTTACCATGGATCCGATCGCACCCATGAATCCTGCAACGGCGA
Organism: Chloroflexota bacterium; assembly: GCA_021779955.1. Taxonomy (GTDB): domain Bacteria; phylum Chloroflexota; class Anaerolineae; order Anaerolineales; family Anaerolineaceae; genus UBA6107. The sequence continues at coordinate 23,956 of JAJXZS010000024.1, forward strand.
TGAACGCTGGCAAGAAGGTGACCAAGAGCAATACCATATATCCTGGATCGATATTGATCGTCTGGTCGATCGGTAGGAATTTGGGAGCGATACTCAGGCCTACGATCGCAAACATAATCCAGACGACCAGTTCCGTGAGCCCAACCATCAAGTCTCCGGTAATTTTGCCTGCCATCAATTGGGTAGGAGAGATCGATGTGACTAGGATTTCCATGGTACGATTTTCTTTTTCTTCGACAACAGCTTGAAGCAGATATCCTCCGGTGATGTTGACGGCGATAAAGAACAACACCCCGGAAAGCAGCGGGAGCACGATCGAAATCCAGTTATTGGCATTCATTTCCCGGGCTCCGTCAAGAGAACGAACGATCAGATTGTTCCCGTTGATCAGGCGTGTCGCGTCAACCTGAGGTAACCCTGAAACCAGGTTGTACCTCAGAAAATCACCAAAATCCGTCGAGGCATTATTCCCGGCATTTGGCCCGCTGACCATGGTTGCTTCGCCGCTATTCATATAATTCTGCGAAAGCACATAATACGCCTGAATATCCCCGGCTGCGAGAGCGTCTTTTGCTGCGTTTTCAGTGTCATAATTGATTACTCGCACAGCAGGCGATGTTGAGGTAGGGCTTGGCGGTACCTGTTGTGGATTATCAATTATGTGATAAGGATCAACATATCCTATTGGCGATGGATTCTCGTTGAGCCTTACAGTAAGGTAGCTCAGCCCAATAACAAATCCCACCATCAACGGCATGCTCAAGATGGCAAAGATGAATCGCTTTCGCAGCACATGCCGTTTGTATTCGTAAGCAAAAACCAGAAGAAATTTCTTCACTCCTCGCCCCCTGATTCTTTCACCACCTGGATGAAGATCTCGTCAAGGGTTGGCATTGCGATTTCGAACTTTTCTAATGGAATATTTCTTTCCAATAGAGTTCGCAGTATGTCTTCGGTCTTTACGCCTTTTGCCAATGTGAGCAATTTGCTCCCGTTATGTTTTTGCACGCTCGTAACCCCAGGTAGACCATCAGGGAGGTCCTGGCTTGATTCGACCACAATAGCATCCCGCGCAAATTGATGCTGAATTTCATGCAAAGCGCCGTAAAGCACAACCCGCCCACGGTTGATGAGCGCAAGCCTGTCACATAACTCTTCGGCATTGTGCATCTGGTGGGTGCACATGACAATCGCCGTGCCTTTTGCCCTCCATTCGAGCAGTATGTCTTTCACCATTTGGGTGTTGACAGGGTCAAGCGCGCTGAACGGCTCATCGATGATCACAATCTGAGGTTCGTGAACCAGGGTGGTGATCAATTGTGCCTTCTGCTGCATGCCTTTGCTTAACTCTTTGACCTTCTTCTTCCTGGCATCCAATAGATCGAATCGCACCAGATAGTCGTTGACTCGGCTGCGTGCTTCACTCTCCGTAAGGCCTTTCAGAGTCGCCAGATAGATCAGGCAGCGATCGAGTTGCATCTCCTGGTAAAGGCCGCGTTCTTCGGGAAGATAACCGATCAGATTCTTCTTTTCCTCAGACATTGGTCCGTCAAGAACGGATATCGTTCCTGAATCCGGCTTGAAGATATCGAGAATGATGCGCAAAGACGTCGTTTTACCTGCGCCGTTCGGTCCAAGCAGACCAAAGATCTCTCCAGGCTCGACCGTGAAGCTCACTTTATCGACAGCTTGTAAATTACCAAATTTCTTGGATATCTCCCTGACATCGATGGACGGCATTTGAAATCCTTTCGTTCGGATGGTTTGATTATAAGATAAAAAAGTGCCCTCTACTCGTATACGAGTAGAGGGCACTTTAAGTTGCCAGAAACTACTCTTTTTCGTACGGCTCTCCATCGGCTGCCGGAACATGTCCGCGTCCGATGAAACCTGCCAGAACGATCATAGTCAACAGATAAGGGGCCATTGCCATGAATTGCGGCGGAATGGCGGACCCAAGCAACGACAGCTTGGATCCAAGCGAGTCTGCGAAGCCGAAAAGCAAGCCTGCACCTGTCGCGCCAAGAGGAGAATAATTGCCGAACAGCATGGCCGCCAGACCGATAAAACCCTTGCCGGCGGTCATCTCTTCATCGAACCGGCCAACGTTGCCCAGGGTGAAGAAGGCGCCGCCAATGCCTGCAACAACGCCGCCAAGAAGAACTGACATGTAGCGTGTTTTAATGACATTGATGCCCAATGTATCAGCAGCTTTTGGATGCTCGCCTACAGAGCGGACACGCAGACCCCAACGGGTGGAAAAGAGTGCCACCTGCAGGATGATCAAGATCGCGACCATCAGGTACACAAAGAGATTCGTGTTGAAGAGGATCGGGCCGATCACCGGAATTTCAGCAAGGCCAGGAATGGGGATTCTGGGGAAAATCGGAGGTGAATTCAACGCCTGGTTCGTTTGCAAGAATTTCTGCGAAATAAACGAGGTCATGCCTGTGGAAAAGATGTTAATCACCGTGCCGGAGATGACCTGGTTGATTTTGTATTTGATCGATAAGACAGCATGAACCGCGGCAAGCAGAACTGACGAGAGGATCGCTGCGGCCAGGCCGATGATCAGACTGTGCGTCACGCTTCCGACAAGTGCTCCGACCATCGCGCCCATGAGCATCATGCCTTCGATGGCGATATTGATCACGCCTGAGCGTTCGCAAAGTATGCCTGAATAGGCTCCCAGGGTGATCGGCACGGATAGGAGCACGGCGCTTGAGAGCATACCGGCCAGGTTGAGCGACTTTCCTGAAGCTTGCCAGGTTAGAAAGCTGAAGATGAACAAGATCGCAACCACTCCCAGCACGATCATTGTTACTTTGCCAAATCCTCTGATCATCTGGATCGCTGCCAGGACAACGCTGATTCCCACAAGAATATAAAGCGTTAATTGGGTTGGAAGGATCCAATCGGGCGCCTTCCCGATCGTAATGCCGCCGGGGGTCATCACGAAAGTGGTTATATTCCCTGCAGGAACTGTCTGCGCGAAAATAAAGAGGATCAATGCGGCAAACGCAAGCTCAATGATGCCGTAGATAATCCTTTTTACAGGGGAGGTCTGGGTAATTGTCTTGTGAACTGCCATGGTTGTTGGTGCAGTAGTTGTTGTCATTATTTACCTCCACCCCATCCGCTCAAGAAGACTGCGGTAGCTTCTTCCTTCTCAGGTTTGCGCAAGCGGTAGATTGCCCGGATGATTGCGGGCGCCGCAACGAACATAACGATAAACGCCTGTACGATCGAGATAATGTCGATAGGAATTTGAGACACTACCATCATCTTGGTTGCGCCATTGCGCAAAGTACCAAAGAGGATGGAAGCCAGGACAACGCCGAGAGGGTGGTTATTGCCAAGCAAAGCAAGCGCGATGCTGTCATAACCATAACCTGAGGAAAGCCCGAGTGCCATGCTGTGATTCAAGGCAAGGATCTGGTTTGCGCCGGCCATGCCTGCAAGAGCCCCGGACAAAACCATGCCAATCACTGTTATCGAGATGATGTTCAGGCCAGCATACTTTGCAGCTCTTGGATTTGTGCCGACAAGCCTCAGATTAAGGCCCCAGGTTGTTTTGAAGAGCAACCACCAAACGAGACATGCCACGAACAGCGCAATGAAGAATCCCAAATTGAATCGGATTGGTGATTGGAAAAATTTCGGAATTTCAGCACTTGGCTGGATGAGAGGACTGATCGGCATGCCCCCAGCGCCCGGCCGGTTCATGGGACCGGAAAGCAGCCATTCGGTGAAACGAAATGCAATCCAGTTCATCATGATTGTATTGATCACTTCATGTCCGCCTGTCGTTGCTTTGAGAATTCCAGGCACAAACCCCCAAAGGGCACCTCCCAAAGCTCCAGCAAGAAACGCAAGCGGCATGTGAATATACTGGGGCAACCCCGTGATCGAATAGCCGACATAAGTTGCTGCAGCGGCGCCGATGAAAAGCTGGCCTTCGACACCGATATTGAATAAACCTGCTCTGAAGCCTAAAGCGACTGCCAACCCTGCGAAGATATACGGGGTTGATTGCACCAGGCTTTCCAGAAATGGATTAAATGCCTCGCGGATGGCTACTTGATTTCCACTTTGCAGAGCGGAGATCATCGCAGATGGGTTACCGATCGAACCCTGGAACAAAGCTGTGTATGCAGTTGCGATTTCCTTAAAGAATTCGGCAATTCCGGCTCCGAATGATGTCCCAAAAGCTGCATACATTCTTGTGCTTGTAACGCCAATCAGGAAGGCACCAAAGACGAGTCCTGTAACAATAGCCAGGATCGGTATGCGGATCGACATCCAGAATGATTTCTTCTCGTGATTTTTCTTGGAGGGGCTGTCGGTGAGTTCTTGCAGCACCACCTTACCAGCATCTTGCTTTTCAAGGTCGGGTTTTTTCAACGGAGCACCTCATTAGAAAGTGGTTTCCACAACAGTCTTGCCGGTAGGCTTCTCGATGGTTTCAGGAGTGATCCCTGCCATTAGAAGGCCGATATATTCTTTCGTGGCGTCTTCAGAGGGTACGATGGCGATAATCTTACCGCGGAACATGACGGCGATACGGTCGGAAAGCTCCAGAATCTCATCAAGCTCGGGAGATACTAGTAAGATTGCGCAGCCTTCATCACGCTTCTGAACAATGCGTTTATGGATGTATTCGATCGAACCTACGTCCAAGCCTCGAGTTGGTTGAGACGCCACCAGGAATTTGATGGGGCGGGACAATTCTCTCGCGATGATCACTTTCTGTTGATTACCGCCGGATAGCGAGCCGACCTGGGTATAAGCGTTGGGGGTTCGAATATCAAAGTCTTTGATCAATTCTTCAGCGGTACTTACGATCTTGTCGTACTGGAGGATGACTCCTTTGGCAAATGGGCTGTTGTGATATGTGCAAAGCACGAGGTTTTCGGCGACCGGGAAGGGAAGTACGAGCCCGTCGCGTTGCCGATCCTCAGGGACGTGCGCACTGCCCAGCTTGGTGATGTGACGTGGGGTGGCATGCGTGATATCTTCGCCAAGCAGGGTGACTTTGCCGCTTGTGATCTTCACCAAGCCGGTTAGCGCTTCGACCAATTCAGTTTGACCGTTACCTTGAACACCTGCCACTCCAACGATTTCACCCGCGCGGACATCGAATGAGATCTGATCGATCATGATCTGGTTGGTGGCATCTGCAACGACAAGATCCTGCACCGCTGCAACGACGGGACCAGGCTCCTTGTGAACTTTGCTCACCACAAGCTGAACTTCTCGACCGACCATCATCGAGGCTAATTTCTTCATGTCCGCTTCAGCAGGTGTTGTTTCTCCTACAACCGCACCACGACGAATGACCATGATCCGATCTGCAACCTCAAGCACCTCGCGCAATTTATGGGTAATAAATATGATCGATTTGCCCTTCTTGACTAGGCCGCGCATGATGTCGAAGAGCTCATTGGCTTCGTGAGGAGTCAGTACTGCGGTTGGTTCGTCGAAAATTAAAATTTCTGCTTCGCGATAGAGCAGCTTGATAATCTCGACCCTCTGCTGAACGCCTACCGGAAGGTCGCGGACATATTCATCTGGATTGACTTCAAGGGAGTATTGTTCGCTAATTTCTTTGATTTTCTTGGCAGCAGTGGGCCGATCCAGGAATCCAGCTACTTTCAAAGACTCATCCCCAAGCATCACATTTTCAGTGACGGTGAAAACTGGTATTAGCATAAAATGCTGGTGCACCATGCCAATGCCAGCGTTGATCGCATCCGTCGGGGAGCTCACTTTAATCGGTTGTCCTTTAACCAGGATTTCGCCTTCATCCGGCTGGTACAAGCCATAAAGGATATTCATCAGCGTGGTTTTACCTGCGCCGTTTTCTCCCAGCAAGGCGAGAATCTCACCCTGGTTCAGTGTCAAATCGATATGATCGTTTGCCAACACACCGGGGAACCGTTTTGTGATTCCTTTGAGCTGAAGGATAGGAGTCATATTTTGTCCGATTCTTATATTGGATTTGTGAATAATTTTACCATATTGCAATAATTAATCTGGAAAAAAAAGACTGGATCTATTGATCCAGTCTTTTTGTCACTAGTCTGACAATTACTTATTGCTGTTTGAAGTTCGGGTTGAGGGCGATTGCGCCGCTGATGAGATCAGCCTTGACCTGGTCAAGCTCAGCCTTCAGATCGGCAGAAACGAGGGAATCCAGATCGTGGAATGGGGCCAGATCGACACCCTGGTTGGCAAGAGTACCGACTGTATTGCCGCCTTTGAAGGTTCCATCGACGACAGACTTGATGACTGCCAGGGTGGTGGCATCCATCTTTTTCATGACCGAGGTCAGAGTGATGGAAGCGTAATCGGGGCTGGTGAGGAACCAGTCGGAGTCCACGCCGATGACATAGGCGTTACCACGTTCCAGCACGGCTGCTGCAGTTCCAAGTCCAACAGGTCCTGCAACCGGCATGATGATGTCGGCGCCTTCGTCCATCAACGAGATACCCAGGTCGTGACCCTTGGTCTGATCGTCGAAGGAGTTGGTGAAGAGGCCCTTGGTCTCATCATTGACGTCCCAACCGAGAACTTGCACGGAGGTAGAGTGCTTCGTATTGTAGTAAGCCACACCGCGAGCGAAACCATCCATGAAGATGGTCACGGTCGGGATGGGCAGGCCGCCGAATGTGCCGACTTTACCGGTTTTGGTTACACCGGCAGCAACATAACCGGCGAGGAATGCAGCTTCATCCGTCTGGAAGACCTGGCCAACGACATTGGGGATCACAGGTGAATAGGAATAGTCGACAATGGAGAAGTCGATAGTCGGATTGGCTTCAGCTGCGGCCTTGGTGGCGTCACCGATCAAGAAACCGACGGTGATGATCAGGGTGCATTTCTCTTCGATGAAGGCGTTCAGATTCTTCTCGTAGTCAGCAACCTCTTTGGATTCGAGGTATTTGCCGGAAACACCGAGCTGGGCAACTGCATCTTCGACACCCTTCCACGCTGTCGCATTGAAGGATTTGTCATCGATACCGCCTGTATCGGTGATCTGGCAGACAGAAACGGTGGGGGCAGCGGTTGTGGCTTCGGTTGGCGCTGCGGTCGGAGCCTCAGTAGTAGCGGCTGTGGTCGGCGCCTCAGTAGTCGGCGCAGTGGTGGGTGTGGGTGTGCCGCAAGCGGCAAGTACCATCGACGCCACAAGCAGGACTGCTAAAATGGCAAACAACTTTTTAGACATTAGTTTCTCCTCCTACAGAGATTGTTAGATTGCGGATGTTAAGTTGATTTACCGCACGGTGAATCAAGTATAACGTCTTTTTAAATGGTATGCAAGTGATACAGTTAGCCATATTTTAATGAACCCGTCACGAATTTGGTAATGCCTTTTTAGCCTCTCCACGTTTGACGAATACCATGCAGAGCATCGCGAAGACAAGAAAGATGGGGCTTACCAGGAAAACAAGGTTGAAACGGTTACCTGCCAATTCCACTACCCAGCCGTAGATGATCGGGCCCGCAATTGCCGCAATCGTGGAAAACAAGTAGTACAGCCCCGTAAAAGTTCCCAGATGCAAATCATCCGTCATGTCTACAACCATGGGCAGACTGTTAATATTAATCAATGCCCAGGCGATGCCAATTCCCATGAGGATTAGTCCAATCACCGGCACCTGCCCCAGGACCGGCAATTTTGTCAGCACATGAGTCAATGTGGCGGGTGGAATGATGAAAATACTCCCAACTCCGATGGCAAATAAGACAATGCCAATCATGATACTCACACGTCGTCCAATCGCTTTGCCGATATAGCCGGCAGGAAGCGCAAAGATCACGAACAACAGGGAAAGCTGACCAAGCAAGCGAGCTCCATCAGAGGCTGTCAGGCTGAGGTAATTCGTTGTGTAGAGAGTGAAGAACGCTTCAAGTCCGTTATAAGAAACGAACCAGAACAGGATCGCAAGAAGGATCAAGAGGGGGCTTTTCTCTTCAGCCGTGAACAAACCCGCTACCGATTTCAGTAAATTCGGCCGTTCTTCATTGGCAGCCGGATACACTTTTGGCTCACGGATAAAGAGCAACACCAAAAGGGCTGAAAGAACGACAAGGACCGCCCCAAGCAGAAACGGATATTCGGGGTTCAGATCGTACAAGGCAGCTCCGCCAAGGAAGGCAATGATCGCGCCAAGACCGCCCATCAAATTGATGATTCCGTTCGCCACCGATCGATGCTCGGATGGTGTGATGTCGGGCATCAGCGCCACAACAGGCGTGCGCCAGACGGCCATAGCCAGCAGCAGGAATAAGGCTGCCAGGAAGAACAGAAAAAGACTTGATGCCAGGGGTAGAAAAATGAAGGCAAGCGCGCCGATCGGAGCTCCAACGAGAATGAATGGAAGACGCCGGCCGATACGTGTGCGCACGTTATCTGACCATGCGCCGACAGCCGGTTGGATGAAGAGGGCTGCTATGTTATCCAGGGTCATGAAAATGCCGATGAAGCCGGTTGCCAGGAGAAATCTGTCTTGCAGAAATATCGGGACATAGGCATTGTAGACGCTCCAGATCACACTTACGCCAAAGAAACCCAGGCCGAGCAAAAAAGTCTTAGGATAGCTGAATTTCATCATCACGATACCTTTCCTGTGCAGAATGAGGATTGAAGAACAAACAAATTGCTAAAGGGTGTTTGGGAGACCACCCTTATTTCATATGCGCGTCAATAAATTCCTGCAAGGTATTTCGATCTTCTTTGCTTAATTGTGACTCATCCAGCAGATCCGGCCGGTGAAGGTAAGTGCGAATCAGTGCCTGATTGCGCCTCCAGCGGCTAATCTCGGCGTGATTCCCTGAAAGAAGTACATCCGGAACTTTCCAACTGCGGAACTCTTCAGGACGCGTGTAGTGTGGGTATTCGAGTAATCCGGAAGCAAAAGAATCGTCAAGCGCACCCATGGGGTCGCCCAGGGCGCCTGGAATAAATCGGGTTACTGCATCGATAATGATCATTGCAGGCAGTTCACCGCCTGTAAGCACATAATCCCCTACAGAAATCTGGTCAGTTACAAGGTGCTCCCGAACTCTTTCGTCCACGCCTTCATAGCGCCCGCAAAGCAGTGCGATGTGCGGCATCTCTGCCAGCTCCTGTGCAACAACTGAGCTGAACGGCCTGCCTTGAGGCGTCATCAATATAACGGGGCAGTCAGGTGCAGACCCTAGCACGCTTTCGACTGCTTCGAAAATGGGAGGCGCCTTCATCACCATCCCCCCTCCACCGCCGTATGGGGTATCATCGGTCACATGATGGCGATCGTGCGTCCAATCGCGGATATTATGAATGGCTAGTTCGAGCAGGTGATTTTCCTGTGCGCGTTGGAGGATGCTTGAGTTAAGATAAGGGGCGAATACCTGCGGAAGGAGCGTAAAAACATCGAATCGCATGGATTCATTCTATCGAAATTAGTCGATTTGACAAGGAACTTCTTTCTCTGATCTTTCAAAAAGCCCTCGCTTCCTTATAATGCTCTGCAAGTTATCTTGACGCTTAAAGATTCAACATGGTAAGATGACCGCATATGTACATCCGTGGTAGCAAATGGAATATGACACGAAAGAAACGCCGAAGGGTGAATCCCTTTACGGTGATTTTTCTGTTGCTTGCGATTGGAGCGGTAGTTTTTTTTGACCGTTGGATTGCTCCAACGGTGCCGGATTTATTTATGCCCACGTTGACTGCTACGCGCCCGCCGGAATCTTATATTTCGGATGCTCAGGAATTGGAAGCGGCGGGTAAATACACCCAGGCGATCGATGCATACAAGCAGGCGATCATCGTCGATCCCAAGAATCCATCCAATTTTATTGCTCTGGCCAGATTGGAAATCTACACGACCAATTACCAGGAAGCGCTCGACGATTCTGCCAATGCTTTACTGATCAATCCAAAGAATTCGGTAGCACTTGCATTGCAGGGTTGGATCTATGGTTTTATGGGTGATTACATCAAAGCAGAAGGAGCACTCAATAATGCCATCGAGCAAGATCCAAACAACGCTGTCGCTTATGCATATTTGACCGAAGTGTACCTGGATATGGTCAATGCAGGCCAGGGAACGTTGGATACTATGGACAAAGCCATTGCGGCATCGAAATCAGCGCAGGCATTGGCCCCTGAGTCATTGGAGACCCACCGGGCTCGCGGACTTGTCCTTGAAAACACGAGCAACTACGAAGAAGCAGTTGCAGAGTTTGAAGCAGCCATTGCCATCAATCCCAATATCGCCGACCTGCATCTTGCACTTGGCAGAAACTACAAAGTGCTTCAGCGCTACGATGAAGCGATCAACGAATTCTCGAGGGCAATTTCCTTGAATCCAAAGGATTCTGCGCCATATTCTTTGATCAGCGGCACGTACTTCACAAACGGTGATGACGTCAAAGCATTGCAGTACGCTCAAGACGCACTCAAAGTCGGCCCCACCGATCCATATTTGTATGGGAATATTGGCCTGATCTACTGGGAAACCAAAGATTATCAGAGTGCTGTAGACGCATTACGCATCGCCACTCAAGGCGGGGTTGCTCAATCCGGTGAAGAGGTCAAAGGCCTTCCCCTGGACTACGGTCGTCCGGGGTATTATTACTATACCCTCGGGCTCGCCCTGGCAAACCTTGGCCAATGCGGAGAGGCGTTACCGATCGCTCAATCGGTTGCTTCGAATCTCAAGACTGATGAGATCGCCCAATATAACGCCCAGGAAATTATCAATATCTGTGAGCAGGTCGCCAAATATGGTGGGGTTCCCACTGTAACTTCTGAAGCAACGCAAAGCAGTGATTCGGGTTCATCCGCCGGGACAACTCCCGGCCCGTAATCCATTCTCTTGGGCGGATAGCGCGCTTGAGACCGACAAAAAATGATTGATTACAACGGAAAACGTAATATTTTTAGCAAACCGAAGAAACAGAACAATCCAGTCAGAATCTTTATTGGCCTGTTGGTAATCCTTGGATTTCTTTTTACCATTCAAGGCTTGAACAATGGCGTAATCAATAATCCCTTTTTACCCACACCGGTTCCCACCAGGACATTCGATTCGTATGCACAGGAAGGCGACACGCAATTTGCGGCCGGGAACCTGAAAGCCGCAATTGAGGCATACCAAAATGCTGTGAGAATCGATCCGAACAATCCTGATCTGATCGCAAAACTGGTCAGAATCCAGGTTTATTCATCCTCTCAAGAGACCACGGATGCCAACAAACGGGCTATCTTGGAAGCTGCAATCAAGACAGCCTCAGATGCTATCACAACATTCCCACAAAATAGCGCGCTAAGAGCTGTGCATGCTTTTGCCCTCGATTGGTATGCTACTCCCGACATCGCAGGAGATAAATGGCAAAGCTCTTTAATTGAGGCAGAACAGGAAGCTGTCCAGGGTATCCAATTGGACAACACCAATACGCTTGCTCTGGTGTATTATGCGGAAATTCTTGTCGATCAACAGAAATGGAATCAGGCAGAACAATACATATCCCAGGCAATCCAACGAGATTCGACACTGATGGACGTCTTCAGGGTTAATGGCTACGTTCAGGAGTCCCTGGGCAACTATCAAGAGGCGATAGTCAATTACCAGAAGGCATTGGCAATCACCCCAAAATTGAACTTTCTATACATTTCGATTGGCGCAAACTATCGTAAATTGGGCGACATGTCGTACTACGGTTCTGCCCAATGGTCCGATTATTATCACAAGGCTTTGGATCAATTCCAGCAAGCTGTTTACATCAATGATGCCCAGACAATCAAAGATCCAATCCCGTTGATCTCGATAGCCAACACCTATGGACAGATGGGAGATTTCCTGTCAGCTGCCAGAAATATGCTTAAGGCGGTCGAATTCACCCCCTCAGAGCCAACCGTTTATGGTCAACTGGGGATCATCTATTACAAGGGCCGCAATTACGAGGGGTCCATTTTACCGCTCAAGTGCATCATCCGTGGCTGCACTGCGGCTGAGAGTTGTGAAGTGCGCAATCATGGAGCTCCGTGTGATTCTGCTGAAGTTCCCAATATTCCCATTCAGGGATTACCCCTGTCGCAAAGTACTGTAGCCTACTACTTCACTTATGGTTCAGTGCTTGCCGGCTTGCACCAACCCAGTAATGGATATTGTGAAGAAGCGATGAAGGTGTTCGCTGAGGTTCGGCAGGGGTTTGGCTCCGATCCGACGATCATGTCCATCGTGCAGGAAGGCGAGTCGATCTGCCAGTACTACGGCTACTGAAATCTTTTATTTCATCAGAATTTCATAAGATTCATTTTCTTCCCCTTGACTTGAGTTCTAAAGACGATTATCATAAAGTCGATTAGCACTCTATGAACGAGAGTGCTAAAATATTCAAGGGATTTCCGTTACAGGAGGATTGTATGGCACTAAATTTGAAGCCTTTGGGCAGCCGTGTTGTAGTTGAGCCTCTTGAAGAAAACGAGGTAACGGCGGGAGGAATCGTTCTACCCGAAACAGCGAAAGAAAAACCTCAAAGGGGCGTTGTCCTTTCTGTCGGACCTGGCGATCGCGATGAGAGCGGAAAACACATCGAGATGGATGTCAAAGAAGGCGACACAGTCCTCTTCGCCAAATATGGCGGCACCGAGATCAAGATCGACGGTAAAAAATACCTGATCTTGCGTGAAGCTGATCTTCTCGCAATTGTTCTCAAGAAATAAAGTCATTCTTCAATAAGGAGCTAGTTCTATGGCAGCTAAACAATTAGTTTTTGGCGAGGACGCGCGCCGCAAACTAAAAAACGGCATTGATATGGTTGCAGACGCAGTCGTCACTACCTTGGGACCGAAAGGCCGCAATGTGGCTATCGATCGCAAATTCGGTTCGCCGACCATCACCCACGATGGGGTGACAGTAGCGAAAGAGATCGAACTCGAAGATCCATTTGAAAATATGGGCGCTCAACTGATCAAAGAAGCAGCGACCAAGACGAACGACATTGCAGGTGACGGAACCACCACATCCACTCTGCTTGCGCATTCCATCGTGAATGAGGGTCTCAAAACCCTTGCAGCCGGCGGCAACCCCATGCTGCTCAAACGTGGCATTGAAGTCGCTGCACAGAAGATCTCAGAAGCGATCAAAAAACAGGCAATTCCCATTTCCACACGCGAAGATATAGCAGCAGTCGCCACGACTTCCGCCCAGGATGCTTCGATCGGTGACCTGATCGCCGAGGTGATGGACAAAGTCGGCAAAGACGGCGTGATTACCGTCGAAGAATCTAAGGGCCTCGAATTCGAAAAAGAGTACGTCGAAGGCATGCAGTTCGATCGCGGCTATATTTCCTCCTATTTCGTCACCGATACCGAGCACATGGAATCTGTGATTGCTGAGCCGTATATCCTCATCTACGATAAGAAGATTTCGGCTGCACAGGATATCGTTCCAATTCTCGAGAAACTTGTCCAAACTGGCAAGCGCGATCTCGTTATCATTGCGGAAGATGTCGATAGCGAAGCCCTGGCTACCCTGGTGCTCAACAAGATCCGCGGTATGCTCAATGTGCTCGCCATCAAAGCCCCGGGCTTTGGCGATCGCCGCAAGGCTATGATGCAGGATATTGCCATCCTCACCGGCGCTGAAGTCATCTCTGAGGAAACCGGACGCAAACTGGATTCGGTTACCCTGGCTGACCTTGGCCGTGCTGAGAAGGTCGTTGCCGACAAAGACAATACCACCCTCGTTGGTGGTAAGGGCGACGACGCCCAGATCAAGGGCCGCATCGAGCAGATCCGTGTCGAGATCGAGAACACCACCAGCGACTACGACCGCGAGAAACTGCAAGAACGACTGGCCAAACTCTCCGGCGGTGTTGCGATCGTGCGCGTTGGCGCTGCAACCGAGACCGAGCTAAAAGAGAAGAAGCATCGCGTTGAAGATGCACTCTCTGCCACTCGTGCAGCCGTTGAAGAAGGTATTGTCCCTGGCGGCGGCGTTGCCCTGCTGAATGCCATGCCCGAATTGGATTCTCTGAAACCCGAGACCGAAGATGAGCAGATCGGCGTCAAGATCGTGCGCAAAGCACTCGAGATGCCCATGCGCCGCATCGCTGAGAATGCCGGAAAAGACGGTTCTGTGATCGTTGAGAACGTCCGCGCCGCACAGAAAGCCAAGAAGAATCCAGGCATTGGTTACGATGTCATTCGCGACGAATACGTCGACATGATCAAGGCCGGTTTGGGTGATCCTGCCAAGGTGACCCGTGGTGCTCTCGATAACGCAGCCTCCATTGCCGCGATGATCCTCACCACAGAAGCCCTGATAACGGATATCCCCGAAAAGAATCCGCCCGCTCCTATGCAACCCCCCATGGATTACTAATCCATACTGAAGTCAAAACCCTGGTTGGTTTGAAAAATCCCGCCAGGGTTTTTCTTTTTGTTATTCGGTTATAATCGTTCAAATGAAACACACAAAACTCACGCTAATCACATCGCTGATTTTTATAATCCTGGTTTCTGCGTGCGGGCGCTCCAATACTCCAAGTGGTACCACAGCAGAAGCTACAGACACACAAACTCCGACGGCAACCCAACCTCCTATGGCCATCACCATCAACAATGTTGGCATCTCCGTTGAGGAATTCCAGCAGGAATTAACTCGTCTGCAGCAAGCTCAGACTCAACTGGGGGTCAGTTCGACGCCTGAAGAGCAAAAACAAAAAGTGATCGACGATTTCACCGACCAGCTTCTGCTTGAGCAGGGCGCCTATCAGGCAGGTTTTACACTGGACCATGCCACGCTCCAAGCTCGAATCGATGCTCTTGCCGCGGAAATGGGGGGGCAGGACAAGTTGACGGCCTGGGAATCAACGAATAGTTATACTGCAGACTCCTTCAGTGAAGCGATGCGGCGAAACATTGCAGTTGCCTGGCAGCGAGACCAAATTGCGAACAGCGTACCCATCACGGCCGATCAGGTGCACGTACGGCAGATTCTGGTTCAGACCGAGGAAACCGCGAATGAAATCCTGGCACAGATCAAAGCTGGCGCGGATTTTGCAACGTTAGCCTTAACCTACGATCCCGTGACGGGCGGCGACTTGGGTTGGTTCCCGCAGGGATACCTGACCCAACCGGAAGTGGACACAGCGGCATTTGCGCTTCAGCCGGGTCAAACCAGTGAAATCATCAAAAGCGCAATCGGGTATCACATCATTTTTGTGATCGAAAGAGATCCGCAGCATCCCTTGAGCCCAGACGCTCGTCGTGTTTTGCAGGAGAAGAAACTGGCAGAATGGTTGGATGCAGCCAAATCTTCAAGTCAGATCACGCTCAATGTTCCATAAATCATACGCTCCAGGAATCGGACAATGAATTTTGCAGACCAGGATGAGATTGCAGCGAGATTGGAACGCAGACGCAGAAGGCAGCGCCACGATGCAACCTGGAATGTGTTGACCGGATTCGTTCTCTTTGTGGCATTGATCCTTCTGGGCTATCTTGCTCTTCTTTTCCTCGATCCTTCGTTACCTTTCAATCCGTTTCCACCGCCGACCTTACCATCAGCGGCAGGATTTGTTGCGACCGCAACTTCATACGTGCTGCCTCCAACGAAAACAGTGACGTCTTCGCCAACGGCAACACTCGTACCTCCAACGGTTACGAACACTCCAGAGGCTACTAATTCTCCGACGCCATTGCCGATCGTGATCACTTCCGATCCAAACACCGAATTCCCCTACGCGTTGGAGAGTAATCCTATCCCCATGTCGAACCTCGTCTTTCATCCAGATGGAAATTGCAGCTGGCAGGGCGTTGCCGGCCGTGTTGTCGATTTGCAGGGACGTCCGGTCGAGGGACTCGCCGTTCATTTGAGCGGAACCTATAATGGCACACCTGTAGATATGACAACTCTCACCGGTGGAGCACAGGCCTGGTATGGTGAATCGGGGTTTGAATTCGTCCTGGGTTCGAAGCCGGTCGGATCGTCGGGTCAGTTGATCCTCCAATTGGCCGATCAAGGAATGGTGGCCATCTCGGCAACGGTGCAGTTCGATACATACGCCGAATGCGACAAAAACCTGGTTCTAATCAATTTCAGGCAAGTGAGGTAATTGATGCCAAAGAGGGCGAACGCCCTCTTTTTTTATAGAAAGATACTGAGTTGAGTATCTTTCTCAGAACTCAAGGGGTCTCCATCAAGCAGCATCATCCACAGCTCCTGGTTGAGCTCTGGTCGATTAGCCAAAGATTCAAGGTAGCGAAATTTCAAGAAATGCCACTCGTTACGGGTCATTTCCCGTAAGCTTGGATTTTGGTTGAGCTTATGTTGGATCAAGGAAGAACGACTTCCGGGAAAAACATACACAGACTGCGTTTGCTCTACAACCGATGGGCAGGCATAAGACTGGAAGATGGCCGATGCGCCAAGGAAGAAACGATAGATCGGTTCTTCCTGCTTTCGGGTTTGCCAAATGATCGGTTGGTCGCCTGAAGATTGATAGCCGAGCCGTTTAGCCGTCTTGCGCAGAAAATCTCGCATCTGGCTTAATTCGGATTTCCGTTCCTCTGGAGTCTCGCCCGGTTTGATGTGCCAGGAACCGTCCGTGAAATTGAAGTCGGCATACGATTCAAGGCACGCTCGGAGGATCTCGTCGTCTGGTGTAAGAACTCCCGGCAATACCGAATAGAGGATATTCTGTAAATCGGGTAAACGTATGCTTCCGCGGTCCAACAGAATTCTGACGATTTCCCTTTCCACTCGATCGTCTAAAGGTTCAGCGCAATTCTCTTGATTTTCGAGGAACCATCTGCCCGGCTCGATTTCCTGGGCGACAGAGTCAAAATGGTGGACAAAGGTTTTCTCAAGCAAGATGCTGCTAAATGATTTTTGTATTTCATTGAGCTTCTCGGGCGTCAATTTCTCATCTGAGGTCGGCAGCAGATTCGCCTTCGCCAACGCGCCCATTGTGGCGAGAAATGGCTGCAGGTAGCTGGTAGGCTGACCCAACGCCATGAATGTATTGCGAATCGTCTGTCGGATGGTGTTTTGCAGGCTTCCTTCAATTGGGCGAAGTGTCTGATCGTTGGTCGCCCAAAGGAACTGTACTTCTCCGGTTTCGGATTTGCAAGCAAATCCTTTGAGCAGGCAATTGGCAGCCGAAGCAGCTGAAGTCGCCGCGAGAACAAACCCAGGGGTGGCATTCGACACCAGCCCAAGGATCGGTGTGCTTATCTTCGTGGTATGGTTGACCGCCTCGAGCGTCGAATGAAGCGCTCGAGCGTGCCAATGCCAGTCGAAGCGTCGCCTGCCCAAAACACCCGAATAGTGCGCGCTTGTCTCTTTGCCCCAGACCCAGGCAGACCAAAGAGCTGAAAGTGTCCAGAATGCCTGATTTGGGCGCGGCAGGCAGCACGTTACAGCTGTGAAATCGAGATCGTGTCCTTCATTGTGCAATTCCCTCGTCCGTCCCGGGTAAACACAGATGCCGGCGTCTTGCGGTAAAGCGGGCCAATGCGTGAACTCGATAGTCGCCGAAGCGCTATGCCATCTATCTACTGCTGCTTCAAGCTCCATCCAGAGATTTTTTTCCACAAACTCGGCGGGCGCTTGCAACAGATGAGGAGTTTCTGATGTTTCTGGCCAGGGCCAGAGGTTCGTACCCGCGTCAAGCACAGGAAGAAGCAGCGCTTGCAGCATCCTCTTGCTGCTCATGCTTGAAGAATAGGCATCCAGTTTGTTGAGGAGATTGAAGATGACAACGAGCGAGCGCACAGTATAGTTCTTCAGCGCTTCTTCAACGTTATCCCTTTCATCTTCGTCCATATCCGGACGGATGGCTTTTTCAAGTGCTCGCGCCCGGTGAAGCGGCTCCGCTCTCTGCAGCGGGTTAAGGCGCTCGATATCGCTTTCGGTTGACGGATGAACACCCGAGTCGCCGCAATGCGGGCACGTGTACATGCGTGCATATGGCGATTTCTCATTGCGTTTCCAGATAAATCCGTTTGCCTGGATCTCTCTCCCGCACGTAGCGCATGTCGTCAGGTAGAATGATCGGATTAATGTCTCGAGGCTCACATCGCCACGCCGGCTTGCTGCAAGATCAGCCAGGGCAGCCTGGTAGTCGCTGCGCTGAGGAGGTTGGCAAAGCATCTGTAATTCGAATGCGAGAAGGGGGTTGTTAACAGCGGCCAGTACGCGATATCCCGCTTTTGCTGCATGGATGGAAGTCAAAGGCGTAGACCCGAAAGGATCGAGCACCCAGGAGTTGCCCGGTGCAAGATCTTTCAGCCAGGAAGAAATTACACCCGGGGGACATTCGGGCAAAAATCGATCCAGGGGTGGAGGTAGAGATTCTCCAGTAGATGCCAGGTATGGAACATTAAGGTCGTATTCCATCATCCATAGTTTATCCGAGAACTCCAAAAAGGTGCAACTAACACACAAAACACCGCGCGAGCGGTGTTTTGTGTCTAAAGAAGGAAAGGAAGAAGAGGAAATCTGGTTATGCGTCGATTGATTCGGTCATTTGAGGAAGATGCAGTTTGATCCCGGCTTCTGTTTGAGCATCGTATTTGAAATCTTCCAGTGTGCCGCTAAGATATTTTTCATAGGCAGTCAGGTCGAAATGCCCGTGTCCTGAAAGATTGAACAGGATGACTTTCTTTTCGCCTGTTTTTTTGGCTTCGAGGGCTTCATCGATGGCTGCCAGGATCGCATGCGAAGATTCAGGCGCAGGCAGAATGCCTTCATTGCGGGCAAACAGCACCGCGGCTTCGAAGACCCTGGTCTGCGGAACGGCAATCGCATCGACGAGCTTCGCATCGTATAGCGCAGAAAGTGTGGGCGACATGCCGTGATACCGCAGACCGCCGGCATGGATGGAAGGCGGGATGAAATCGTGTCCGAGGGTGTACATCTTGACGATGGGCGCTGTACCTGCCGTATCGCCGTAGTCGTATGCGTAGACTCCCTGGGTTAGAGAGGGTGCTGCATCCGGTTCGACGGCCAATAGACGGGTATGTCTGCCGTGGACCAGGTTCTCGCGCAGGAATGGAAAGGCGAGGCCGGAGAAATTCGTGCCGCCGCCCACGCATCCGATTACCACGTCTGGGTATTCATCCGCCATGTCCATTTGCTTCAACGCTTCTTCACCGATGACCGATTGGTGGATCAAGACATGGTGCAGAACCGAGCCCAGCCCGTATTTCTTCGTGCCGTTGGATTTTGCAGCGACTTCAACCGCCTCCGAGATGGCGATGCCAAGCGAGCCTGCGTTGTTGGGGTTTTCGGCCAGCAGTTTCCGGCCATAATCTGTGCGATCGGTTGGGCTGGCAAACACCTGCGCGCCGTAAGTCTCCATGATGATGCGTCGGTAGGGTTTCTGGTCGTACGAAACCCTTACCATGTAGACCTCTAGATCCATATTGAAGAACTGGCAGGCCATCGCCAGTGCGGATCCCCATTGACCGGCGCCGGTTTCGGTGGTCATGGCTTTCGTGCCTGCGATCTTGTTGTAGAAGGCCTGCGCGACTGCCGAGTTGGATTTATGGCTCCCTGAAGGCGACACGCCTTCATACTTGAAGTAGATGTGCGCCGGGGTTCCAAGGGCTTTTTCAAGCCGTCTTGCCCGGATCAGTGGCGTTGGTCTCCAGAGCTTGTATATTTCGCGCACTTCTTCTGGTATCTCGATATACCTTTCTGTGCTGATTTCCTGCTCGATCAACCCCATGGGGAAGAGCACCGAGAGAAAGTCAGGGGTGATCGGTTCCCGGGTGATTGGATTGAAGACTGGCGACGGCTTTGCCGGTGAATCGGCATTGATGTTGTACCAAAATCGGGGAATATCGTTTTCGCCTAAAAGATACTTTGTTTGTGTGTCCATTTTGCACTCCTTTTATCATGAATGTTTGGTCTTTCCGATTCATCATTTGTGGGAGGAGTTAACAAAAACGTCCGTCCCACTCAGGGACGGACGATGTTATATCCGCGGTGCCACCCAGGTTAAGCAGGTATCCATCTTACAAAAAACCCCGGAGAATTGCCCGGGGATTGGTATGCCAGCTTCACTCTTTTCGAGTACGGCAGAAGTTCTGCTTATACTCTTTGCCCTGATAACGGTGGCAACTCCGTCGGCGGTTACAGGCTTACGCTTTCACCTCGCAACTCGAAGGTCCATTCATCTGTGCAGTGCGTGCAGGTTCACACCTCATCCTGCTCTCTGAAACGCCTGTGCCCAGATTACTCGTCCTTGTCACAGCCTTATATTCAAGTTTATTTGATTATAGGCAGACCTTGAGATTTGTCAATAGCCTCGTATTAGTTCAGCTAAAATGTTACTGAAATACCGTATTAGTTCACCTAAAATGTTACTGAAATACAATCGTTAGGTCAAAAGATAATGTTACTGAGGCCAACGATGTCCGAAACCGACCCGATGAATGTAGAC
>JAJXZS010000012.1 GCA_021779955.1 Chloroflexota bacterium
TAAACCTCGGGTTCCGTACTTCAAATTCTTTTCACCATCCGTGCTGAATTTATGTTCGTTATTGACTTTCTCGGCTTCCAGTAAAATCTTTCGTGCCAATTCGCGTTCGCCTCTTGAAAGCATCTTCGAGGCCAAATAGTGCATCCGTTTTACGGCTGAGCGATAGTCTCCATCTCCAACATCTTGACTGTTCTTCTCCTGCATCTGGTAAAGGGTCAATTTGGCGAGTGCTTTCATCAACTCAACGGGCGGTTTTTCGTTTTCAGTTGTCTCTTTTGCTTTGATTGTCAGGTTGAGTCTTGCTCTTACAAGGTTCGTTGCGCCATTATACAACTCCATTTTAACCCTTCCCCTGGCTAAATGAACAGTTTCTTTGCCTCCTTTCAAAGCTGGAATCAAAAACTCGAACAGATACTGCGATTTTGACCCATATGTCAGATCTCCCATTGGAATGGAAGGGCCTTTTTCAAGCGGCATGATCTCGGGATATAACCTGAATACAGATTTGATTTCAACTCCCGGATCGCTCTTGAATTCGTATGTTAAATTGCCGGCGTAGATTTCTTTGCATGTATCGATTTGCCGATTTAGATAATTATATAAATCTTCCTCCGACGATACAAACAACGTGTTTCCACCTGTAAAGGATGTCAACCGGTCCAAAAAAGCGTCGTTCCATTCATTACCGATGCCCATCGCGCTGATGACGATGCCCTGGTCGAATGCCTTTCGCGCAAGCTCATAACAGGCCTCTTCATCGCCGTAGGTATGCCCGTCCGTCAACAATACCAGATGACGGATTGGATCGTGTAATCCCTGCAGCCAAAGTAGATCGACACCTGCTTTCAATCCCTGGTAGATCTCTGTTCCGCCTGAGCATCTGATCTCTTGAATCTTCTGCTCGAGATGTTCGATCTGCCCTCTGGGTGCAGAAGCACTTAGAATTTCCGGCCTGTCGCTGAAGGTGACGATCGAAACCAGGTCTGAAGCCCGAATTTTAGGCAAGATCCGGCTAAAATTCGCCTTCACCATATCCATCCGGTTGCCCGCCATCGATGTCGACCGGTCGATCACGAAACAAAAATGCGTCGTTGGACTTTCAGCTCGCTCGCTCTTTGCGGTGCATTCGAGCTGCACCATCGCGTAGAGCAATTGCGGTTCATCCAGCTTCGCCAACCGGGTTTTACTCATCATCGTTTCGATCTTGACCTGCGCCTCGGGGTTGGCCGGCGGTGCCAGATGGCGATCGTATACCCGGCGTTTCTTGGCATCTCTTAAGACCTCGTACGCTTCCTGAACTTTGAGAAAGCGTTCAGTGGCATCCGCCTGGGGGTTGGCATCTGGATGCTCAAAGCGCACGATTTCGAAATAGGCATCCCGAATTTCTTCCGGAGACGCCTCCCTGTCTAAACCTAACAGGTCGTAGTAATCCCCCATCGCTCTCCCTTATTGTCCAAGAAAGTTCACCAGTATCACACTGATGTTGTCCGGTCCTCCTGCTGCATTGGCTGCTTCAACGAGTTTATGACAGGCAAGGCTTGGATCTGGCGCATTGCTGATAATTTTATGGATCTGGGCGTCCGGAACGCTTCCCCAAAGTCCATCGCTGCACAATAATAAATAGCCCACACGCGGAGCCTGGTGGGTCTGAATATCCGCGCGTACGGGGTCTGCCTGGCCAAGCGCCCGAAGCAGCACATTCCGGTTCGGATGTGACATGGCTTCTTCTTCTGTGATCTCATTCAGATCGACCATTCTTTGCACCAGCGAATGGTCCTGCGTGATCCTCTGGGTGCGGCCGTCTGGATACACAAAATAGGCCCGGCTGTCGCCGATATGACCGATTGTCACCTGGTCTCCAAGCGTCAGCGCGCACGTAAGCGTAGTACCGCCGCCCGGTGCATACCGCAATACAGCTTTTTGCGCTTCACGGATGGCTGATTCTACGGTTTCCTGCAGACTTTCATCCATCGGCTCTGGATTCGGATCGATCAGCTTGTAATATACTTTCGAAATCAGGTATTTGGCTACAACCCTTGCAGCTGCCTGTGACGCAGCCTCGCCATGGATATGGCCTCCCATCCCATCGGCAATGATAAAAATCCCAAATGGCAGATCTGATTTACCATCTGCTACGACTGTGCTCATCATAAACAAGGCATCTTCGTTATGGTCGCGCTGCAGACCGTTCGATTGACCGCATCCGGCCAGGTACTGTTGTGGATGCATCGGGATGGGTTCCTGCGTAACCACCTTTAACTGTTCTTCAGTCAAAGGCGTGGTCTGGACATTCATTTCGCCTGTCGACTGCGCTTGGCTTGGTTTTTTGAATAGCTTGTCTAGGAACGTCTTCACGAAAAACTCCTCAAGTCCAAAGTCTAGGGCATGAAAGCATAGATCTTATGGTCGCTGGAACCAATATAGACAAGGTCATTGGCTGCAGCAGGCGTTCCCGTAATTGGACCGTGTGTCACGTACTTCCATCGCTGTCGCCCTGTCTTGTAATCCAGGCAATAGAATGCTCCATCGGCCGCTCCGAAGTAGATTCCGTCCTTGTAGACAATCGGAGAGCCGCTTACTTGATGGTCGCACTTGAATCGCCAGATTTCGCGTGAACTTGATTTATCCAGGCAGTACATATAGGTATCTGCTGATCCAACATACACAAAATTTTCCACCGAACAGGGTGAGGAGATCGATCCCTTGCCCATTCTGAACCGCCAGATCGTCCATCCTGATTTTGCATCCAGCGCATAGAAATTGCCGTCCAGTGATGAGAAGTAGACGATCCCATCAAGTACAAGCGGCGATGATGTGTTCGGACGTTTTGTGCTGAACCGCCATTTCACCTGCCCGCGGAAATCTGCGCAGGTGAATTCGTTGGCTTCATTTCCAAAGTAAATCAACCCGCCCTGGATCGCCGGGGTCGATCGGATTGCGCCTTCCGTGCTCAAGGCCCAGCTTTTGCGATATGAAGCAATATTGATCGCATAAAGATTGCAGTCGTCCGATCCGACGAAAATGTGCCCTTCCGCAATCCTGGCCGAACCTCGTATGGGTGCGCCTGTCGCATAATCCCAGATAAGCTTGCCCGTCTTGGTGGAAACCGCGTGGAGCTTACCATCCTCGCTGCCAAAGTAAATCACCCCGTTATCGACGAGCGGCTTTGATGTGATCGCTCCTTCGGTCGGATACTTCCAGATGAACTCGCCCTTTGCAGCGGTCAGCGCGTACAGGTTGTTGTCATACGCGCCTGCAAACAGGATCCCGCCTTCCACGCTGGGCGAACTGCGCACTTCGTCTTCCAGTGCAAATTCCCACACCGCAGTGATCGGTTGTTCCTGCAGCGTCAGGCTGGCAGATGTTGCCTTGGTCAACGCACCGGTTCGGCGTGCCAGCGCGACCAATGCAGCCTTCATGTCTGAAGCGCTTGGAAAACGCTCTTCAGGGTTGTACTGCAAAGCTGTGTCCACGATCACCTCAAGTTCCGGGGATACAAGCGGATTAATCTCCCGGATTGGCCTGTCTTTGAATGAAAATGGCGCTTCCAACCGTGGGTCGCGATGCGTTAATAAATAATGCATCGTTGCGCCTAACGCATAGATGTCGGTCTGCAGTGTGGCATCGCCGCGGTACTGCTCCGGGGGCGAATAACCCTCGGTACCGATCATCGTACCCTTCTGCCCCGTCTTGAATATCTTTGCGATCCCAAAGTCCACCAGCACTACGTGATTCATCTGGTTGATCATGATGTTCGATGGCTTGATATCCCGAAAGATGATCGGCTCGGGTTGGTGAGTGTGCAGATACATCAACACGTCGCAAAGCTCGATTGCCCATAAGATGGTTTGTTCTTCGCGAATCGGCGTTGGAGACTGTTTGAGAACCGTTTCGAGATCCTTCCCATTGATGAATTCCTCAACGAGATAGGACCGTTCGTCATGGGTGAAGAAATCGTAGATTTTCGGGATCGAAGGATGATTCAGCGTGACCAGGATGTTGGCTTCGCGCTCGAAATTTTGCACGATCGTCTGCCGCACAAGCGGATCGGGAGCCTGGTTGATCATCTCTTTGACAGCGACCAGCTTAAGCACGTTTGGAAAATGCATGTCACGCGCACGGTAGACCGAACCCATTCCGCCGACGCCAATTACATCCTGAACCTGATAACGGCCAACCAGGGTTGTGCCGGATCTCAGTTGATTCAGAGCTCCTGTGTTTCCATCCAATGAGTTTTCTATGCGACGTGTTTCCAGGGCGCCCTCCAACAGCGGGTGAAACTGAACATCTATTGACCGATTATAGCCATGCTCAAAAAAGGGCGCAATAAAAACTACGTAACAATCGAGTCACTTTTCAACATTGGTAGCTGGTCACAACCGCCTGCTTAATGTAGAATACGCATGTATCCTATTCTGTTCTCCTGGAGAGCACATGTTTTCGAAATACGAAGAAGTGCGGGCTTTCATTGAAAACAATCATATTCGACTGGTCGATTTGAAATTCATCGATCTTTGGGGCAGATGGCACCACGTCACGCTCTCTGCGCGCGAATTCGATGAAGACGTACTCGTCTCAGGCGTCGGATTCGATGGCTCAAGCGTTGGCCTTAAATCGGTCAAATCCGGTGACATGGCGTTGATTCCAGACCTGAGCACGGGTTTCGAAGATCCATTCGCCGAAGTCCCCTGCCTGAGCTTTATTTGCTCAACCGTGGAAGCGGACACCAAGAAACCTTTCCTCCGGGATCCCCGCCAGATTGCAATTCACGCCGAAAGCGTGATCGCTTCGACAGGTGTTGCAGATGCCAGCATGTGGGGGCCTGAATTCGAGTTCTACGTTTTCACGAGCGCTACCTTCGAAAATACGAACAATGCAGCCTCCTACCACCTGGAAGCCGAAGAAGGCATCTGGAACAACCCCGAGGGTGGCGAAGGCAACTATATCCCCACCCACGGCGGTTATCACATCATTCCACCCAAAGACAAACTCTTTGGATTGCGGTCGGAGATGGCCGTGGCGCTTGAAGATGCAGGCGTTCCGGTCAAATATCACCATCACGAAGTCGGCGCCGCCGGCCAGTGCGAGATCGAGACTCCTCTTCTCGGTCTCGTCAAAGCAGCCGATGCAACCATGATGGTGAAATACTTCACCAAGAGCATCGCGGCGCGCAATGGATACACTGTTTCCTTCCTGCCCAAGCCGCTCTTCTGCGAAGCCGGCAGTGGACTGCATTTTCACCAGCAACTGCTGCTCAAAGGCAAAAATGCATTCTACGATGCTAAATCGGGCAACCTGATGAGTCAAAATGCGCTCTACTACATCGGAGGCCTGCTTAAACATGCGCCTTCAGTCCTCGCCTTCACCAACCCCTCCACCAATTCCTATCGCCGCCTGGTCCCCGGTTATGAAGCACCTGTCAATTGCTTCTTCTCCACGGGCAATCGCAGCGCCGCCATCCGTATCCCCAAATATGCCACCCAGCCCCAAAAGGTGCGCTTCGAATTCCGTCCTCCCGATGCCACATGCAATCCATACCTTGCTGAAGCTGCCATGCTCATGGCCGGCCTGGATGGCATCATCAATCGCATTGATCCCACAGCCGAAGGATTTGGCCCCATCGACCAGGACATTTTCAGCTGGCCGGCTGAAAAACGAGCCACCATCAAAAGTCTGCCCACTTCTCTCGAGGAAGCTGTCCATAGCCTCGAGGTTGACCAGGATTTCCTCAAACGGGACGGTGTATTCGACGACCTGCTGATCTCGGATTGGATCAAAGCCAAACGCGCTGAAGATTACGACATCCGCATTCGTCCGCATCCATACGAAATCGAGAAGTATTTCGACTTCTAAATCAAAACCGGCTGCAGATCACTGCAGCCGGTCGATTTATTGTTGTCCCTCGATGATCGTCAGATATTCTGCTGACGCCCATCCTGTGCGCGAGTCGTCGTATGGAGCCACGAGTTGGTACCAGGTGATATCGTCAGTGGTTACCGGACCGCCTATCACTTTAAATACTTCAGATTCATTGGCGATGAAATTGACCGAATAGCTGGTCCCGGCGCCTTCCCGAATACGCAAACCTGCTCCACCGGTACCGCTGATCTGTACATACCTGCCAATGCCGAAACCGTTTTGGTCCGTTGTTATTGGCATTGGCGTGGGAGTGGCTGTCTCGGAAAGCAGCGACATATCCTTGGTGGGTACCGAAGCGGCTGCGATTACGGTCAACCCTGCTGACGGCGTTGAATTTGCCGAGCTTTCGAACTGCATTCCGTTAAGGAGCAGAAATGCATAAAAGCCCAAAAGCAAGGCGGTGATCAAACCACCGATAAGTGTGTACTTGTTCAACAAGATTCTCATTCTCTTTCCGTTCCTGGATGGCCGGTTCCCATTCGAGCATTATAAACGAATTCGCCAACACACGCCTATGTTATAATCCCATCGTATGGAAGAACACGATACCACGGGGATTATCCTGCTCAATCGCTATAAATTATTGCGCCAGATCGGCAAAGGCGGCATGGCACTTGTCTTTGAAGGCAAAGACCTGATGCTTGAGCGCCCGATCGCGGTTAAACTACTTCGCAATGATTTCTCTAAAGACGCTGATTTTCAGAATAGGTTCCGCCAGGAAGCGCGTTCTGCGGCTAACCTCTCCCATCCGGGGATTGTCACCATCTATGATTTTGGCATCGACCCCCAGGGAATCTTCATTGTCATGGAATATGTCGCCGGAAAAGACCTTAAAACTCGCATCCATGAAAAAGGTTTCTATTCGGCTGAAGAGGGCATCCCTTTGATGATTCAGGCTTGTGCGGCACTCGGCTATGCGCACAGGTCGGGCATCGTCCATTGCGACGTCAAACCTCACAACATGCTCGTCACTAATGACCGTCGCTTGAAGATCACTGACTTTGGAATCGCCCGCGCATTGGCGACGATCAATGCTGAGGAACGAGCCGAAGTAGTCTGGGGTTCTCCCCAATACCTTTCGCCTGAACAGGCCAAAGGCGAACCCCCTTCTCCAGCTTCAGACGTGTACTCCCTGGGCGTGGTTATGTATGAAACCTTCACGGGAAAGCTTCCATATGCAACCAATAACGAAGAAGAGCTCGCCAGGTTGCGCGAAGAGAGCTCTCCCACTCCGCCCCACCTGATCAATCCCGAAATCTCTCCCTCCCTCGAACAGATCATCCTCAAGGTGCTCTCTCGCGAGCCTTCCTCGCGCTATCGCACAGCCGATCAACTTGGCCGGGTATTGATGACCTTTGGCACGCAGCCGGTGAACCTCTATTCAGTCCCTCCCGCCCGAGAAACCAAACCCTCGTTGGCGATGCCCATCATTCCCCCGTCTGCGTCTGATACTGAAATTGAAGAACCTGAAAAGGGCGAGGTCGATTGGAAAACGATCGGCTATGCCTTGCTTGCTGTTTTGCTGGTTGGCGGGTTGATCCCATTTTGGCTCTATATCTGGTTCACGGTAAAATCGCTTATGGGTGCATGATGACAGACTATATTCTTTCTGCTTCGATCCTTTCAGCTGATTTCTCGAACCTCGCAGATCAAATTCACCAATGTGAACAGGGCGGCATCGATTGGATTCATGTCGATGTCATGGACGGTCATTTTGTCCCCAATATCACCATGGGGCCTTTCATCGTCGAAACCTGCCGGCGGATTACTGTCCTGCCTCTGGACGTTCACCTGATGATCGAAACCCCGGAAAAATACATCGATGACTTCGCCAAAGCTGGCGCGACAGGTCTCACAGTCCATCCCGAAGGAAACCCGAACATCCACCGCACGCTACAGCACATCCGTGCCCTCAACTGCCGCCCAGGCATCGCCATCAACCCTGGCACTTCCCCCGAATCGATCGAATATCTGCTCCCTCTGGTTGATATGGTGCTGGTAATGTCGGTCAACCCCGGTTTCTCGGGGCAATCTTTCATCCCCGAAGCTGTGGATAAGATCGCTGTGGTAAAATCTCTCAGCGCTAAATGGAAGCTGCCTATCGATATCCAGGTGGATGGCGGGATCTCGCCCGATACCATCGCGATCCCCCGTAAGGCAGGTGCAAATGTGTTTGTTTCTGCCACCGCAATCTTCAAGAATTCAGCCGGTATTGTCGCGGGTATTCACACTCTGCGTGAAGCCTTAAAATAAAAATTACGGCCGCGGCCGTAATTTTCGAAGTTCAAAGAAAGGCTTAGCTTCCTTTTACCATTGTGCGGATGCACCGTGCGCACAGCACCTTTTGAACCTTTTGGCCATTCTCAAAAACGGTAACTTTTTGCAGGTTGGCTTTGAAAGTTCGGTTGGTTGCTCGAAGTGAATGACTTCGATTGTGGCCGAAAGCTGTGGTTTTTCCGCAAGATTCGCACTTTGCCATCTCAGATTCCTTTCCGTACAATAATTGCAAAATTGTGTACAATCAGGGTATTCATCCCACTTACAGGCGGGGATTGTATCACATACCGTATCTTTTTTCAAGAAAGAATGTTATAAACAGAGGGACAAATTACTATGAGCACAGTGAACAATCCAATAGGAAGTATCTTCCTTTCCCACCGGGCAATTGCTACGATTGCCAACGAATCCGCTTTGGAATCCTATGGCGTCGTCGGCCTGACTGCCAAGAATCTCGCCAGCGGCCTTACCCAGGCATTGGTAAAAGATCCTACCATGGGCGTGGACGTTGAATTTCACGAAAATGCTGTTACAATCGACCTCTACATCATCGTTGAATATGGTACACGTATTAAATCCGTTGCTTCCAGCGTAGCTGAAAACGTCAAGTATCGAGTCGAAAATACAACCGGTCTTTCGGTCAAGAACGTTAATGTGCATATTCGCGGATTACGAATCAGCAATCCTGACTGAAATTCAATTGCCCTTTTGGAGAACCATGACCGAAGCCCCTATTCTCAGCAGTCAATCTCAACACGACCCGACGGTCTATCCGAAATCGATTAATGGCCAGCAACTGAAGAATTACATTTCTTCCGCTCTAATATGGTTGAAAACCAACCAGCAGACGGTGAACTCGTTGAACGTTTTCCCCGTACCCGATGGCGATACCGGTACCAATATGGTTCTCACCATGCAGGCGGCGTACAATGAAATCGCCAATTCCGATGAAACGAACGTTGGCAAGATGTCCAAGGACATTGCCCAGGGCGCGCTGATGGGCGCTCGCGGCAATAGCGGCGTCATCCTTTCGCAAATTCTGCGCGGCTTCGCCAGAACCCTCGACAGCCTGCCCGAAATGGATGCTGCCACTTTCGTTCACGCACTTGCTGAAAGTAGAAATACGGCGTATAAAGGCGTGGTTCGTCCTGTCGAAGGCACGATCTTGACGGTGATCAAGGATATTGCTGCAGCTGCTGATGAATCGTACAAGCGCGGCTCTTCCTTGGACGTGATTCTTGAAGACCTGGTAAAAGCCGCTGATATTTCCGTCCGAAACACCCCGGAACTCCTCCCCATCCTTAAAACGGCAGGCGTTGTGGATTCGGGTGGCAAAGGTTTGTTCTTTCTTTTTGAAGGCATCTTACGTCAATTACAAGGAGCCACCCTCGAAGCATCTGCTGCGGTGGTACAACCCATTAATGCTATGAATATTGGAAACGCTATGGATGAAATCGAAGAAGGCCAGGACGTCGAAGTTGTCATCGACTTCAAACCCTTTAGAGAACTGGATCTGCAATCGTTCTATCAAGACCTCTCCAACATCGGAACATCCATTCAGGTCGGTGAAGGCGACGGCATCTATAGAATGCACATTCATGTCGAAGAGGGCAAACAAGATCTTCCCCATGAATACATTACCAGGATGGGCATTTGGACCAGAGAAGCGCGCGAAAACCTTCGCGCCATGATGCCTAAATATTCCCTTGCCGAAGTACAACCCGGCCAGATCGCTGTCATTGTGATTTCCCCCGGCGACGGACTTTCACGCATCTTCGCCAGCCTTGGCGCCGCCGCTATCATCGAAGGCGGGCAGACCATGAATCCCAGCACCGAAGAGATCTTGAATTCCTTCGAAAATCTGCCGACGGAGAAAGTGATCATACTCCCCAACAACAAGAACATCATTCTGGCGGCGAACACCGCGAAGTCATTATCCGTAAAGAATGTCGCAGTGATCCCGTCGAAAAACATACCCCAGGGCCTCTCAGCCATTCTGCGCATCAACCCTGAAGGTGATTTCAACAAGATCGTCGAAGAAATGAACGAAGCTCTCACCGAAGTCGAATGTGGTGAGATCACCATTGCTACTCGCTCCGTAGAATTGAACGGCGTTGAAGTCGAAGAAGGCAAGGTCATCGGTTTGGTCAACGGCCAGTTGGTCATTGCCGCATCCTCTGTCGAAGAGGCCTGCATGCAGGTCCTCGAAAAAGCCGATGTCCAATCTCGCGAGCGGGTGACCTTGTTCTACGGCAACAACATCTCCAAAGAAGAAGTCGACCGCATCAGCGATCTGATCAAGCAAAAATACCCCGATCACGAACTCGAAGTCCACTCAGGTGGTCAGCCGCATTATCAATTCATCATCTCGATCGAATAGCCCATGGCCTCGACTTGCATCATTACCGACAGCTCTGTTCAATTTGCACAGCCGAATTTTTTAGGTTCTAACAAGATTCACATCATCAACCACCAGATTGAAGTGGGTGGCAAAGTATATGAGCGCCTTCACGAACTGAAGATCAATAGTTTTCCCAGGCAAGTCTCCCCCGATTTTCAGCCCAAGATCATTACGCCCTCTTACGAATCGCTATATGAAACAATCTCGGGGTTGCTCCCCCAATACGACGATTTGTTCTTTATCGTCCTCTCAAAGGAAGTCAATCCACTTTTCGAGCGGATCTCCAGCGTGGCATCCAGGCTGCACGGCCGCGCCAAGATCCACTGTATCGATTCTCAGAATTTCTCCATCGGCCTGGGCATGATCGTGCAGACCGCGAGTGAACTTGCGGTCAAAGGGGTTCCAGGCGATGACATCGAGCAATTCCTCCGCAAGTTGACCCCGCACGTCTACACCTTGCTGTGTACTCCCAATTTGTCCTATCTGCACTGGAGCGGGTCGATCGACTATGCTCAATCCGTCGTCGGCGAGATGATCTCTCTGCTGTCCATCTTCACTCTCGAAGAAGGCAAGCTCAACCCTCTCGAAAAAGTGAAGAACGTTAAGGGTGCGATCGATTTCTTCGTCGAATTCTTCGACGAATTCGACAATGTGAAGCACCTCTCCGTTCTTCAACCCGCGCCTCCTTCCATTAACGAGATGCGCGTGCTTCACCAGCACATCGACGAGGTTGGCAGCACGGCGACCTTCTCGGAATATCCGATCAATACCTTCCTGGCTTCCATGATCGGTCCAAAAGGATTTGGCCTCGTTTTGATGGAAAACGTCAAGCAGGATTTCCATACCTCTAAAGACAATTGACCGTCGGTACTTTGCGGTAAAATAATCTCATGCCAGTTTCTGTAGATAAATTATTGAAATTCTTCCAACTCGAGAAAGAGAAAAATTTTCAAGATCGAGCTGTTATAGGCGGTTTGTCCAAGATTCTGGGCAATTGGATCTTTGAAGCCAGAAAAGACCACTTGCCCGATGCTCTCATCGCTGATGTCAAGACCGGCCTGGAGAACTATTCGGCAATATCGCCTGAAGCACGCCAGGTATTGTTGGATGAATTGATCCTTGAAGTAAAGAAGTTTTCTCCCCCATCTTCACAACCCCAAAGCAAGCCGCTGACACCTGCGCCAGCACAGGCGCCGGTAAAGCAGCATATCCCCGAACATCGGCCGGAGGTGAAACCGGCTTTCCATCCGCAAGCTCCTCGACCTCAACCTGCCCCAAAACCTGCTCCCGCCACGCAAAGAGAGTTCATCGGGCTGAATGCCCCATTGACCGTGATCAACGGCATCGGTCCAGCGGTTTCCGCAGCATATAAGAAGATTGGGCTGAAGACGCTCAGCGACTTGCTTTACCATTTCCCCCGCAGATACGACGATTACTCCCAACTCAAGCCCATCAATCGCGTCGAGATTGGCGACGAACTGACCATCATCGCCAGCGTTCAGAGCTTGTCGGTGGTCACCCAAAGCCGCAATGGGATGACGCGCGCGGAAATTGTCGTCAGCGACGGTACCGATTTCATGCGCCTGATCTTCTTCAGGCGGGGTCCGCAGTTTGCGCGATATTTCGAATCCAAATTCGGCCGCGGGGTGCAATTGGTTATTTCGGGTAAGGTGACTGCCTACCTGGGTCGTAAACAGATGCTCGAGCCTGAATGCGAACTGCTTGAAAAGACGCATCTGAGCACAAACGGCATCATTCCGGTCTACCCTCTGACTGAGGGCATAAGCCAGAATTCGATGCGCAGCAAGATCTACCAGGTGATTACCTACTACGCACCTAAAGTCCCGGATTTCCTTCCAGATGAAATCCGCTCATCGGCGAATCTGATCGAACTTCCCATTGCGCTCAAGAATATCCACTACCCGATGAACCACGAGTCATTAAAGTCTGCCCGTGAGCGCCTGGCCTTCGACGAAATCTTCCTACTTCAATTGGGCGTTTTGCAGCAAAAACAAAGCTGGCAGGCATTGCCAGCAGAAAAATACGCCATCGATGACACTCGCCTTGCGGAATTTGTCGACCGCCTGCCGTACAAGCTGACCAGCGCCCAGCAAAAAGTGATCGCCGAGATCCGCCACGATCTTACCTCCGGGCACCCCATGAATCGCTTACTCCAGGGCGATGTCGGATCAGGGAAGACGGTTGTTGCCGCTATCGCCATTCTGATCATTTCCGCAAACGGGGTTCAATCGGCCATCATGGCGCCCACGAGCATTCTGGCGGAGCAGCACTATCGCAGCTTGTCGAATCTGCTGGCATGTGAAGGCCTGGATCAGCCCTTCTTGAAGAAAGAGGAGATATGCCTACTCACAGGTGATACCCCCGAAGCAGAGAAGCGCGAGATCAAGAACAGGCTTGCCTCGGGCGAAATCAAGTTGATCATCGGTACGCATGCGCTCATTGAAGACAATGTGGCGTTTAAAAACCTGCAGCTTGCTGTCATCGATGAACAGCACCGCTTTGGAGTCGCCCAGCGCGCGGCCTTGCGCGAAAAAGGCAGCAATCCTCATCTCTTGGTCATGAGTGCCACTCCCATCCCCCGCTCCCTTGCGCTGACGCTCTATGGCGATCTCGACCTGTCTGTGATGGATGAGCTTCCTGAAGGAAGGCAGCCTGTCGAAACCTATGTCTTGAGTCCTCTCGAACGTGAAAGAGCTTATCAATTGATTCGCTCCCAGCTCGAGTTGGGCCGCCAGGCATTCATCGTCTATCCCCTGATTGAGAATTCTGAAGAAAGCGAAACGAAAGCCGCTGTCTCCGAGCACGATCAGTTGCAAAAAGAGATCTTCCCTCAGTACAAGTTGGGTCTTCTGCACGGTCGGATGAAGCCTGATGAAAAAGACCAGGTGATGCTCCGCTTCCGCGAGAAGGAATTCCAGATTTTGGTTTCGACCACCGTGATCGAAGTCGGCGTGGATGTGCCGAACGCAAGCATCATGCTCATCGAAGGCGCCGAACGCTTTGGCCTTGCTCAGCTTCATCAGCTGCGCGGAAGGGTCGGCAGAAACAGCGAACAATCCTACTGCCTGCTCATCCCCAGCACGGATGACGCCACCGAGAACGAGCGCCTCGCCGTGATGAACGAAACCAACGACGGTTTTGTTCTGGCAGAGAAAGACCTTGCCCAGCGCGGTCCGGGCGATTTCATCGGCTACCGCCAATCCGGTTTTTCCGATCTTCAGCTCGCCAGCATCACCGATGTTCGCCTGATCGAGAAAGCCAGAAACCAGGCCGAGAAGTTGTTCGAGAAAGACCCAGACCTCTCGCAGCCCGAAAATCAACCCCTTGCCAGGAAGCTCGCGCAATTCTGGCAGTCCATTCCCTCCGATATGAGTTAGGAAGTACCCATGATCCGAGCCATTTTCCCCGGTTCTTTTGACCCAGTCCACAACGGTCATATCGATATCGCCTGCCGCGCAGCCAGGATCGTCGACGAGTTGATCATCGCCGTCTACGATAAACCCCTCAAGGATTTTGTCTTCTCGCCCGAAGAACGCCTCGCCCTGGTTCGGGAAGCAATCAAGGATTGCCCCAAAATCACGGTGGTCGGCTACAGCGGGCTTACCGTCGAATATTGCAAGCAGAACAACATCCAGGTGATTGTGCGTGGTCTGCGCGTGTTCTCCGATTTCGAATATGAATTCCGCATGGCGCTCGCCAATCACAGGCTGGTGCCGGAGGTTGAAGTGATTGCCCTCATCACTTCCGAGGAGCACACCTTCCTTTCTTCCTCAACGGTTCGTGAAATTGCCTCCCTTGGCGGTGATGTCTCGACCATGGTCCCGGATTTTGTGGTGAAAGCGCTCAACAAGCGCATGGCGGAGCTCAACGAGAATAGATCCATTACCCCGCTCATGATCAGGCGCGATTAGGTTTCTCTTTCTTTTTTGGCACTTGTATATATAATGATTGCAGGAGGCGTCTATGGATATCCTACACCTGGTTGACCGATTGGAAGAACTTTTCAACGAAAGCCGGCCCATATGGTTTACCCATAATGTCGTGGTCGACGAAGACCGGATGCTGGACATCATCGACCAGATGAGAGTATCCATTCCGGATGAGATCAAGAAGGCTCAACAGCTTCTTGCCCAGCGCGACCGTATCCTTGCTCAGGCCCAGGAAGAAGCCAGCCGCACGGTTGCCCTTGCCCGTGAAAAGGGTGATAAGTTGGTTGATAAAGACCCCATTGCCCAGGCAGCCCAGGCTCGCGCTGACCAGATCATCGCTCAAGCCCGCCTTGAGTGCGAGCAGACCAAGCGTGATGCCGACCAGTACGTCCTTCATACTCTTACCGATCTCCAGGCCGAGACGGAGAAGATTCTGAGTCAGGTCAAGAATGGCGTCATGGCACTCCAGGCCGAAAACCAAAAGGTCGCTGAACCGAAAGCCTGAATTGCATACAAAATAAAGAAACTGGCAGACGTCGAATGTCTGCCAGTTTTAGTTTTAATCCTGACCCTTTACTGGTCCTTCGATTTTCTCCGCTTGGTTCTCCCTGCGATCTTCCTTAGCGGGGATTCCTCGTTCCCATCCACGTCGCGCAACGCCAGCTTGACCACATCATCCATGTGCTGCACAAAGACCAGGTTGACGTCCTCGCGCACCTTCTTGGGTACCTCTACAAGGTCTTTCTGGTTCTTTTCGGGCAATATGATCGTCTTCAGCCCTGCGCGGTGCGCCGCGAGTATCTTTTCGCGGATTCCGCCCACGGGCAAAACGTTTCCGCGTAGCGTGATCTCGCCTGTCATCCCGATCTCCTTCCGCACTTTGCGTCCGGTAAAGGCGGAGATCAGCGCTGTCGCCATGGTGATGCCCGCGCTCGGCCCATCCTTGGGGATGGCCCCCTCCGGAATGTGAATGTGAATGTCGATATCCTCGAATAGATCTGGGTCGATATCGAATTGCTCCGCCCGCGACTTGAGATAAGAAAGCGCAGCTTGTGCAGACTCCTGCATCACGTCGCCGATCTGGCCGGTTACCTGCAGGTTACCCTTTCCCTCAAGGATTAGCACTTCCACGGGCATGATATCGCCGCCGTTCTCCGTCCAGGCAATCGCAGTAGCCACGCCGGTCTCGTCCTTGCGCTCAGCCTCCGTCATAAAGAACTCGGGCGGACCCAGGAACTTTTCGATCATGCTCGCTGTGATATGCTTGGCATACCGCTTGTGCTCAGACTTGAGCCTCGCGATCTTACGGCACAACCCTCCGATCTCGCGTTCCAGGTTGCGCACGCCGGCTTCGTATGTATATTCGCGGATCAACTTCTTCAGCGAATTCTCGTCGAAATAGATCTCGTTATCCGTCAGGCCGCTTTCTTCCAACTGCCTCGGGATCAAGAAGCGCCTTCCGATCTCGATCTTTTCCTCTTCGATATACCCTGGAAACTCGAGGATTTCCATCCGGTCGAGCAGCGCCGGTGGGATCGTTCCAAGATTGTTCGCCGTTGTGATGAACATCACTTTTGACAGATCGTAGGCGACCTCAAGATAATGATCCGAGAACGCGAAGTTCTGCTCGGGATCCAGCACTTCAAGCAGCGCAGAGGATGGGTCGCCGCGGAAATCGGACCCGATCTTGTCGATCTCGTCCAGCATGAACAACGGGTTGATCGTTCCGGCGCGTTTCATCGTCTGGATGATCCGTCCCGGTAAGGCGCCGATATACGTGCGCCTGTGACCCCGTATTTCAGCCTCATCGCGCACGCCCCCAAGCGACAGCCGCACAAACTTCCTGCCAAGAGCGGTCGCAATTGATCTTCCCAGCGAAGTCTTCCCTGTTCCCGGAGGGCCTACAAAGCACAAGATTGGCTGGCGTTCTTTCTTTGGCTTCAGGCTTTTCACCGCAATGTACTCGAGGATGCGATCCTTGGCCTTCGCCAGGCCGTAATGGTTCTCTTCGAGAATCTTCGCAGCGTGTGCCACATCCAGGTTGTCTTCGGTTTTTTCCGACCATGGCAGATCCACGATCCAATCGATGTAACCGCGCAGTATTCCGGCTTCCGGCGCAAGGGGCGTCATCTGGTTGAGATGCTCGATCTCCTTCATCGCCGCCGCCTTGACTTCTTCGGGCATGTGCTTGGCTTCGATCTTAGCGCGTAATTCCACCAACTCATGCGCCCAAACGTCCCCTTCGCCCAGTTCATTTTGAATCGCTTTTAGCTGCTCGCGCAGGTAGAATTCGCGTTGACTGCGGTCTACCTCTGATTGCACTCTCGACTGGATCTCATCTTCGAGCTGCAGCACATCCAGCTCTTGTGCCAGCAGCCAGTTAACCTTCTTCAGTCTTTCTTTCGGTACAAGGATGTTGAGCAGTTCCAACCGCTCGTTGAAAGGCAGTGAAATCGCAGTCGCGACCATATCTGCCAGCCATCCCGGTTCAGAGATATTGATCGAGAAAAGATGCGCCTCATCCGGCAGTGTCCGGTCGAGCTGTACGCACCGTTCGAAGAGATCCCGCGTCGTCCGCATCAAGGCCTCGGTCTGCCGATCGACAACTGTGCTCTCCTCGATCACTTTGCCGCGTACCCATTTGAACGGCTCTCCTTCGATAATCTCGACAACTTTGATCCTGCGCCTTCCCTGCACCAATGCAGACCCGTTGCCGTCCTGCAGATTCAGCAGCCTTCCAACAGCCACTTCCACGCCAACGCTTTCATAATCGGTGACCTTGGGCTTTTCGATCTCGCTATCCTTGAGCACAAGCGCGATCATCGTCCCGCCCACCTTCTGGGTATGCGTGATCGCCTCGAGATTCGCCCCTGGATTGACAAAGATCGGCGAAACCATTCGCGGAAAAACCACGATGTCGCGCATCGTCAATACCGGGCATTCGATGATGCCTTTGTCATCTACCGGTGCATCGGGGATTTGATACAACTCATCAGTGCGTTGATACAAGGCAGCGGTATATTCTTCGGGGTTATCAGGCCGCTTTTTCCATTCATCATTCTTCATCTAATTCACCAAACTTTCCGTTCCGATCGTTTTGTCGATATCTGGCCAGAGTTCTCTTACTGCTGCCGCCACAAAAATGCTTCCTGCGACAACGATTGCTGCATTCTTTCCTGCGTGGATCAAGGCCTGGGTTAATCCTTCTTCGATGCTTTGCGTCGCGATCGCAGGCTTGCCATATTGTTGAGCTAATTCTACCAGCTTCGCAGGGTCCATCGCCCTTGGATGAATGCTCTTTGTGGCAATGAACAGCCTCACTCTGGGGATCAACTGGTCCAGCATCCCTTTGATATCCTTGTCCTCGGATACGCCGAAAAGAAGCACGATCGGTTTGCCGTTGAGATAATCGTCCATCGCCAGGCGCAGCTTCAGCGCAGAATCCTGGTTGTGCGCGGAATCTACCACCACGATCGGGTCGCGCTGCAGAATCTCGAACCTGCCCGCCCATTCGACCCTGGCAAATCCGTTGACAATCGCCTTCTCCGAAATCTTGATGCCTTGCTGCCTGGCCACTTCAAGCGCTGCGTACGCCGTTGCTGCATTCTGCACTTGATGGTACCCGAGCAGCGGAATCGTCAGGTGTACGGGTTCCCAGGCGATCCTTCCGCCCGATTGCACGTACTCGTTGATCAGCTCCTGGTCCTTCGCAGGCCATACGAGCAGCGACTGCCCGTCCAGTGAATGCGATGCAGGGCTGAAGAAGTAATCCCTCCCTATGAGCGTCAGCGGAGCGTTTCGCTCTTCCGCAATTCTCACCACGACGTTTTCCGCGGCCTGCATCTGGGGCGCCAGCACGACCGGCCGCCCGGGTTTGATGATGCCGGCCTTCTCGAACGCGATTTGGTCGATCGAATTGCCAAGCACATTCATGTGATCGTATGAAAGCGATGTGATGACCGATACCAGCGGGTCGACCACGTTTGTCGCGTCCAACCTGCCCCCGAGTCCCACCTCGATGACCGCGATATCGACCTTTTGGTCTGCAAATGCCATGAATCCAAGCGCAGTCGTGATCTCGAAGGTTGTCAACTCGGGCACTTCTGCAATGAAAGGCTTGAGCCGCTCCAGCAGATCGACGAAATACTCATGTTCGATCGATTTTCGGTTGATCTGAATTCGCTCGACGTAATCCTGCAGGTGTGGCGAAGTGTACAGCCCGACCTTGTACCCGGCTTCCTGCAGCACCGCCGCGATCATCGCGGCCGTCGACCCCTTCCCCTTGGTTCCAGCGATATGGATAACCGGATACGCCTTCTCAGGGTTTCCCAGCTTGTCCATCAGGTCCAGCATGCGGCCTAAATCGAATTTTGCGGCGGATAGCCGGTCCTGGCGGGTCAGGCTGAAATCGACAAAGCTATACACATAGTCAAGGGCGCTTTGATATTTACGGTCATCGAATACCATATTATGATTAACCAGTCGCTTTCCATTTAGTGGTAGGATTGTAATCTTGCGGCATCGTTAATGCAAGACCAACAGGTTGCGGATGAACGAGAATGGCAGTGTCAGTTTGCTTACCCTTGAATTGGACTTGGCGGGATGCAAGAGTCTCAAGGAGAAGCGCGGCATCCTCCAGCCTCTGATTTCACGGCTTCACAGGCAATTCAATATTTCCATTTCGGAAATCGGTTTCCAGGATAAGTGGGACAGATCGCTGCTCGCATGCGCCGTCGTCTCGAACGATGGCAGGTATAATCAGGAGTTGCTTGCCGCGGTGGTGAACTACATTTCGGCGCACTTTTTGACTGTCGAGGTAGTGGGATATCGGATCGAAAGCAGGTGAAAAAATGGATCTCTTGTTGAAAGGAAAGAAAGCTCTTGTGACGGGGTCCTCACACGGACTCGGGTTCGCTGTGGCTTCCATGCTTGCCGCTGAAGGCGCAGAGGTTTCGATCAATGGCCGCAATCAGGCCGCTATGGCATCGGCCCGTGACAGGATTCTTAAAGCCACAGGCGTGAACGTCCACGGCTTCACCAGCGACCTGTCGAATGCAGGCGCGCCTGCCCGCCTGATCGATGACGCAGCTTCGGCCATGAGCGGTCTGGATATCCTCATCACAAACACAGGCGGACCTCATCCAGGCCGTTTTGAAGACTCAACAGAAGCGGATTGGCTCGGCGCTTTCAATCTGCTTTTAATGAGCCACGTGCGCATGATTCACCAGGCTTTGCCTTATCTGCGCCGCAGCAGCATCCCCTCTGTACTCACCATCACTTCTTTCGCGGTCAAGCAGCCCATTTCCAATCTGGTGCTTTCGAACAGTCTGCGTGCGGCCACGGTCGGCCTGACCAAGACACTTGCGCTCGAGTTGGGACCTGAGGGCATTCGCTTCAACTCGATCCTGCCGGGGTGGACGGATACCGAGCGTGTCCAAACCTTGATGCAGAATCGCGCATCTCAAAACAAGACCACGCCTGAAGAAGAATTGAAGAAGCAGGCAGCCGATATTGCCTTGGGCCGCCTTGCCACGCCTGAAGAGTTTGCGTACGCCGCAGTGTTTCTCGTCTCTCCGCGTGCCTCGTACATCACAGGTACCATGCTTTCAGTTGACGGCGGCGTGCTCAAAGGACTGTTCTAGATTGAGGTTATTGGTGGATCAAAAGGAAATCATTCGTCGAAGACTGAAACGTATCCTTCCCACGGTGCAGAAACCGGGTAGATACTTTGGTGGTGAACTCAACGCCGTTGTCAAAGAATGGCAGAGCGT
Source organism: Chloroflexota bacterium (assembly GCA_021779955.1). Classification (GTDB taxonomy): domain Bacteria; phylum Chloroflexota; class Anaerolineae; order Anaerolineales; family Anaerolineaceae; genus UBA6107. The sequence goes on from JAJXZS010000012.1 coordinate 20,319, forward strand.
CGCTGTGCACATGGCGCTCGTCTTTCCGGATATTTATGACCTCGGCCTGCCCAACCTCGGCATCATGATCCTGTACGAGCTGATGAATCAGCGTCAGGATGTCCTGTGCGAGCGCGCTTATGCTCCATGGCTGGATATGGAAAAAGCGATGCGCGAGAACGACATTCCGCTCTATTCTCTCGAAAGTCTGCATCCGCTGTCTGAGTTCGACATCGTCGGCTTTACCCTGCCGTACGAAACCCTCTACACCAATGCCCTGAATGTGCTCGATCTCGCCAGGATTCCGCTCAAAAGCGCAGACCGCATCGTCGGGCACCCTCTGGTGATTGCAGGCGGTCACGCCGCGTACAATCCCGAACCCATGGCACAATTCATCGATGCCTTCGTCATTGGCGAAGGGGAAGAGGTACTGCCTGAGCTCGTCGATTGCTACAAAACCTGGAAATCTTCGAACGTAAGCCGTGAAGAGCTGCTCTTGAAACTGTCGCAGATTCAAGGTGTGTATGTCCCTTCTCTCTACCAGCCGGCTTACGATTCCGCTGGTCATCTCACCTCTCTCGCCCCAACCCGCGAGACCGTCCCCCCACGCATCCTCAAACGTATCGCCGCCGTGCTGCCGCCGCCTCCCACCCATTTCATCGTGCCTTCGATCGGCGTGGTTCACAACCGCATCGCCATCGAGATCATGCGCGGATGCACTCGCGGCTGTCGTTTTTGCCACGCCGGCTTCATCTCCCGTCCCGTTCGCGAGCGTACTGTGGACCAGATCGTCGAAACCGTCGAGAAAGCACTCGATGCCACAGGCTACGAAGAAATCGCCCTCTTATCTCTGTCCTCCAGCGACTATACGCATATCAATGAGCTGGTCTCGGCCATCAGCTCCCGCTTTGCCGGCAAAAATCTGACCATTTCCCTTCCTTCGCTGCGCATCGACTCCTTCTCCGTCGACCTGATGGAGAATTTGCGCGGAGTTCGCCAGGGCGGTTTCACCCTGGCTCCTGAAGCAGCCACCGACAGGATGCGCAGCATCATCAACAAGCCCATCCAGTCGTCTCAGCTTCTCGAGACCGCCGAGGCAATCTATTCTCGCGGTTGGCAGACGATCAAACTCTACTTCATGATCGGCCATCCTTCCGAAACCCTCGAGGATGTCGCTGCCATTGGGGATCTCTGCCGCGCTGTGCTCAACGTCGGACATAAAGTCATCGGCAAGCGCGCTTCTTTGCACGTTGGCGTCTCCACCTTCGTCCCCAAGCCCCACACACCCTTCCAGTGGGTGCCCTGCGACGATCCTGACAAGGTCATCGCCAAGCAGGCCGTCCTTTGGGAGAAACTCAAAGGTCCGGGCATCAAGCTCGTCTGGTCCAATCCAAAGGAAACCATGCTCGAAGCCGTGCTCACCCGCGGCGATCGTCGTGTTGGAGATGCCATCCTCAAAGCCTGGCAAATGGGTGCCAAGTTCGATGCCTGGCAGGACCAGTATCGCTACGAAACCTGGCTCAAAGCCTTTGAACAAAGCGGATTCGACCCCGCCTTTTACGCTTATCGTGAAAGGGACGTCGCCGAACTTCTCCCCTGGGATCACATCAGCCCTGGCGTGAGCCGCCATTACCTGGAGAGGGAATATCGCAAGTCCCAAACCCCCGAAACGACCCCTGATTGCCGCACCAATTGCTACGGCTGCGGTATTCTGCCGGCTTTCTCTGACGAACGCCGCGAAAATCCCGGCGATCTTTGGCTCTGCCCCGAGGTCTGACCATGCAGCGAATCCGCATCCACTTCACCAAGGGCGAAGAGCTCCAATTTACCGGTCACCTCGATCTGCATAAGATCTGGGAACGGACCTTCCGCCGCGCTCATCTCTCGCTGGCATATTCTCAGGGTTTTCACCCTCAACCCAGGATTCAGCTTGCATGCGCTCTTCCCCTCGGCTTTACCAGCACTGCTGAAATGGCTGACGTTTGGTTGGACAACGATGCTCCACTGGATGAGATCGCTGTGATCCTCAAATCGACCGCCCAACCTGGCCTCAAGATCCACTCGCTCGAATCGATCCCGATCTACGAAATTCCTTTGCAGAACCGCGTCACCTCGGTTATCTATCAGCTCGATTTCCTCGACCCGGTGGACAAGAACCAAATTGAAGAGAAAATCAACTCCTTGCTTGCCAAAGATCAGATTCAGCGCGAAAGGCGCGGCAAGACCTATGACCTGCGCAGCCTGGTCGAATCCGCGCAACTCTTGGACGATGCGGATCGTCTCCACATCCGATTGCAGCTTGCAGCCCGTCCTGGCGCCACCGGCCGGCCCGAGGAATTCCTGGAAGAACTGGGTATCGATCCCTTCTCGGTGGATGTTCAACGGATTGAGATCGTTCTTGCTCCGTTAGTCCAAAAGGATGTGCGCGCTTGACTCCCGAGCCTGAGTTCGTGATGCTGCAGTGTAAGAATCCGGACTGCCGGTTTCGCTGCCCATCCAACCTCAGTGAAAAGAGTCTTCCCGTGTGCCCCATTTGCGGAAGTCCCATTGTCTCGGCAACAGCCCCTTTCACCAACCAGAAGCTTGCGCGGCCCCAAGCTGTCGAATCTCATCCTGTGTTCGAAGTTATGCTCGACAATCTGCGCAGCACGCTGAATGTCGGGTCGATCTTTCGCACCGCCGACGGCGCAGGCATCGACAGGCTCCACCTCTGCGGTACAACCCCCACGCCCGAGCATCCCAAGATTGCCAAAACCGGCCTGGGCGCCGAGTGGACCCTTCCCTGGGAAATGCACCGCAACGGTTTGGACTTCACGCGCTCGAGGCAAAATGCCGGTGTTGCGGTAATCTCCCTCGAGGCTGCTCCTTCTGCGAAATCGATTTTCGACCTCGATCTTCAGGCTTCCCGCCCGGTCTTGCTCGTCGTTGGCAACGAGGTATCGGGCATCGACCCGGGGATTCTCGAAGAATCGGATCTCGTCTGTTCGATTCCCATGTCAGGCGTTAAATCGTCTCTGAACGTGGCTGTTGCATTTGGCATTGCGGTTTATACTATAAAAAGCATCTATCGCCTTGCGATTTAGGTAGTTGCTTGACTCTTTATCATTTTTGAGGTGCGCCTATGCCAATCTACGAATACGCATGCGCTTCTTGCGGCGCCAAATTCGACACCATGCGTCCCATGAGAGACGCCGACAAAGTCGTTGAATGCGTAAAATGCCATTCCACCCACACCAGGCGGATTCCATCTGTTTTCTTTTCCAGGACACAGGGTCGTCAAACCTCGACATCCGGCAGCAGCTGCAGCGGGTGTTCAGGCGGATCATGCAGCACATGCGGACATTGAGCAATGAAACCCTCCTTTTATTCAGGTAAATCGGCACTCATCACAGGCGGTTCAAGCGGCATTGGTTTCGCATTGGCGAAAGGCATTGTCGCGCAAGGTGGTAACGTGGCGATTCTGGCCCGCCGGCTTGAGATGCTTACGAGCGCAGCCGCCGGGTTGGAACAATCCAGGCAGACTCCCGGGCAGCAGATTCTCACCATCGAAGCGGATGTCACTCGCCTCGATGAACTGAACGCAGCCCTCGACTCGTACAAATCCCAATATGGCGTCCCCGATATCGTCATCAATTCAGCGGGCGTAGCCCACCCCGGAAATTTCACCGCCACTCGCCCCGAGATCTTCCACTGGATGATGGACGTCAACTACTTTGGCACCGTCAATGTGCTCAAGAATCTCGTCCCCGATATGGAAAAGAGAAAATCGGGAACGATCGTGAATATCTCATCCATCGCCGGATTCATTGGCGTTTACGGATACACCGCCTATGGCGCGAGCAAATTCGCGGTTCGCGGCTTTTCAGATGCGCTGCGATCTGAATTGAAAATCCATTGTATCAAGGTATCGGTCGTCTTCCCTCCAGATACCCAGACCCCTCAATTGGAATACGAAAGCAAGATCAAGCCATTTATTACCAGGGAGATCGGCGGCTCTGCCAACCTCATGTCCGCGGATGCCGTTGCTGCTGAAGTCCTCAGCAAGGTGGCCAGGGGACGATATATCATTTTGCCCGGATCCGAAGGAAAGATATTGTTTGTCGCGCAAAATCTCCTTGGCCGCAGCATGTACTGGGTGATGGACGCGCTCATCCGCGGTGCGATTCGCAAGATTAAGTTCGGCAAATAATCCATCCTTAACGTGAGGGCGAGACGCGGTCTCGTCCTTTTTTGTTTAAACTCACTGATCTCGCCTCTAAATACGCATGATATACTTTTAACGCTATTCCATTCTTGATTGAGGAAATGATGAAAAAAGACTTTTTGGCAGTGTCCGACTATTCACCCGAATCGCTTCAAGAGATGCTCGACCTGGCTGTAGCGCTCAAGAAAGAGCACTTTGCCAGCGGAAATAAGCCGTTATTCAAGGGCAAAGTCCTGGGGATGATCTTTCAGAAACCCAGTTTACGCACCCGCATCAGCTTCGACATGGCCATGCGCCACATGGCGGGCGACGCGCTCTACATTTCGCCCGCAGAGATCGGCCTGGGTCAACGCGAATCCATTGCCGACGTTGCGCGGGTGCTCTCAGGTTACGTGGATGCCATCATGGCCAGGGTTTTCGAGCACAAGCACATTCTCGAACTCGCCAAATGGTCCTCGATTCCCGTGATCAACGGCCTCAGCGATTACAATCATCCCTGCCAGGCGATGGCAGATGCACTCACCATTGTCGAGAAATTTGGTGATCTCAAAGGCTTGAACGTGGCATACATCGGCGATGGCAATAATGTCGCCGTCTCATTGATGCACATCTGCGCCAAACTGGGTGCCAACTTCACCATCGCCTCCCCGGAGTGCTACGATATCGTGCCAAACGCCATCGAAGATGCCAGGAAGTTTGCGGCATCCTCTGGCAGCAAGCTGGCGTTCATTCGCGACCCGCATGAAGCCGTGAAGAACGCCCATGTCATCTATACTGATACTTGGACGAGCATGGGCCAGGAAGCCGAAACCGAGAAACGCAAGCTCGTCTTCCCGCCTTACCAGGTCAATCAGAAACTCGTATCCGAAGCGGATAAAGACGTCATCGTCATGCACTGCCTGCCCGCCCATCGCGGCCAGGAGCTGACGGACGAAGTCGCAGATGGTCCGCATTCGGTCATCTTCCAGCAAGCCCACAACCGTTTACATGCCCAAAAGGCGGTGCTGGTCAAACTACTGGAGTAGGCCAAAATGAAAACAGCAGAATACATTTCGCTTGAAGATCAATACGGTGCAAACAACTATCACCCTCTCGACATCGTCATCGGCAAAGCCCGGGGTGTTTGGGTTTATGATGTTGAAGGGCGTAAGTACCTGGATTGTCTGAGCGCGTATTCTGCTCTGAACCAGGGCCACGTCCACCCCTCCATCCAGAAAGCCCTTTTCCAGCAGGCTAAAAAGCTGACCCTCACTTCGCGTGCGTTCCGCAACGATCAGTTACCGCTCTTCTACCGGGAATTGTGCGAGATGACGGGATATCAAAAAGCTCTGCCCATGAACAGCGGTACGGAAGCCGTCGAAACAGCCCTTAAACTGGCGCGTAAATGGGCATATGAGGTCAAGGGAATCGCCCGCCACCAGGCGGAGATCATCACAGCCTCAGGCAACTTTCACGGCCGCAGTATTACGATCGTCTCGTTCTCGTCGGAAGCCCAATATCGTGATGATTTCGGCGCGTTTACGCCGGGGTTCAACACCGTCGCATATGGCGATGCCTCTGCCGTTGCCGCGGCCATCACGCCAAACACAGCGGCAGTCATGCTCGAACCGATTCAGGGTGAAGGAGGGGTGATCCTGCCGCCAGTCGGATACCTTGCCGAGGTGAAGGCGATCTGTGAACGCAATAATGTTCTCTTCATCGCCGATGAAATCCAGACAGGTTTGGGCAGGGTGGGTAAGCTGTTTGCTTGCGAGTACGAAAACGTCCGTCCGGACATCATGATTATCGGCAAGGCGCTGTCGGGTGGTTTCTATCCGGTTTCAGCGATCCTGGCAGATGAGCCGTTGCTTGGCCTCTTCAAACCTGGCGATCACGGCTCCACGTTCGGAGGAAGCCCGCTGGCCTGCGCCGTTGCACGCGCTTCCCTCAAGGTGATCCGTGACGAACACCTCGCCGAACGTTCTGCCGAACTCGGCGAATACTTCATCACCGAGTTGCGCAAGATTCAGAGTCCGCACATCAAGGAAATACGTGGCAAAGGTTTGCTCATCGGCATCGAGCTCAAGCCTGAAGCCGGTGGAGCCCGCCGCTTCTGCGAAGCCTTGATGAAGCAGCGTATCCTCGCCAAGGAGACGCACCAGAACGTGATCAGGTTCGCGCCGCCCTTGGTCATCGACAAAAAGACGATCGATTGGGCGCTGCCTCGCATCAGAAGAGTCCTGCGCATGAAGTAAATCGAACTCGAGAATCCCTGACAATAGCGCGACCGTCAGGGATTCTTATGTCCGTTTCTCCGAACGGCTGTAAAATGAACCTGGTCTTATTTTTAGTCCTCCGAGGAATATTTAATATGAGATACACCAAAATCGTGTGCACGCTGGGACCCAGCAGTTCTACGGAAAGCGAAATCACAAAGCTGATCGAAGCCGGGATGGACGTCGCCCGCATGAATTTCTCCCACGGAACGCATGAATTCCATGCTGCCACCATCGACCTTGTCCGCCAATGCTCTGCCAAACTCAACAAGCCGGTGGCAATTCTCCAGGATCTTCAAGGGCCCAAGCTCAGGGTCGGAGACCTCCCTCCGGAGGGTGTCCAACTAAAAGAAGGTTCTACGGTTTTTCTATATGTGGTCGGCGAAACCCAACCTCAGCAAAAAGCGGGACAGGAATACCTGCCGCTTTTGGTTCCGAATCTCGCGAAGGCCGTCAAACCGGGAAGTAGGATCCTGCTCGACGACGGCAACCTCGAATTAAATGTTACCGGCGTGCAGGGCGACACAGTGGTTGCCCGCGTCGTCCTGGGCGGCACGATCACCTCGCATAAAGGAGTCAACCTGCCCGGAACGAACCTCGGCATTCCAGGGTTCACCGAAAAAGACCGCGTCGATCTGGAATTCGGCCTCTCCCAGGATATCGATGTTTTGGCAATCTCCTTCGTCGAGCGTGCAGAAGACATTGCCAGGGTTCGCAAATTCATCCAGGAGACCAGGCCTGACCGGTCGTCTCTACCCATTATCGCCAAGCTCGAAAGGCCGGAGGCGATTACGAACCTGCATGAGATCATGCACGAAGCGGATGGCGTTATGGTCGCTCGCGGTGATCTCGCTGTGGAAACCTCGCCTGCAATTGTCCCTGTGATCCAGAAGGAAGCGATTCGCATGGCAAATCGCCATGCCAAATACGTGATCACCGCCACCCAGATGCTCGATTCGATGATTCACAACCCGCGCCCCACCCGCGCTGAGGCTTCAGACGTGGCAAACGCCGTATTTGACGGCACAGATGCTGTCATGCTCTCAGCTGAGACCGCCAATGGTTCCTACCCGATCGAAAGCGTCAAAATGATGGATGAGATCGTCCGTGAAGCCGAAAAACATTCGCTGGAATGGAGCCGTCTGGCCGATTTACCTGAAGAAGCCAAAAAAGATGATGCGTTGAGTATTTCCAGGGCAGCCCGTGAGCTTGCCCACGACCGTAATGTCGCAGATATCGCTGTCTTTACCCACTCTGGCAAAACAGCCTTGTTGATGTCTAAATCCAGGCCGCGAGTCCCCATCCTGGCATGCACTCCCGAAGAGCGCACCTATAAGCTTCTCAGCATGTATTGGGGGGTTGTCCCCCTGGTGGTTCCCCACGCCTCCACCCTCGAACAAATGGTGCATTACGTGGACGAAGCCCTGAGCAAACGCTTTCACCTGAAACCTGGCCAGCAGGTGATTCTGATTAGTGGATTCCCCCTGGACGCCATGATCCCGCCAAACCTCGCCCTTTTACACACGCTGGGCCAGTCATAGTAGCGCTTACAGCACTGACAGGAGAATCGCAATGCAGCGGCGAACCATCGACACAACCGATAAAAAAGATATTGACCGATTCTGTTCATTCCCATTTGACCTTTACAGGGAGAATCCCTATTGGGTACCTCCCTTGCATGGCGATATCGAAGCCCTTATGGATCGCGCGGCGCACCCCTTTTACACGCACTCTCAGGCCGATTTTCTGGTCGTTGAAGACGAAGGCAAGACTCTCGGACGAATCGCCGTCCTCAAGAACGAGAATTTCTGCGCCTATCACAAGGCCGAAGTCGCTTTTTTCTACCTCTTCGAATGCGTGGATGATCTGCAAGTCTCCCGGCTTCTGTTTGACGGCGCCTTCGAATGGGCAAAATCGCACGGCGCAACCCAGATCATGGGTCCCAAGGGATTCCTCCGTTCCAGCGGATTGGGCCTGCTGATCGAAGGCTTCGATCTGCTCCCGGCAATGGGCATTCCCTACAACCTGCCTTACTACGCCAGGCTCATCGAAGCCGCCGGATTCGAAAAAGAGACTGACCACGTTTCAGGTTTTCTGAATCATCATCTCACCCCAAAGCTGCACCAGGCCGCCGAGCGCGTCATCGCCCGGGGCCAGTTCTCGGTCAAGAAGTTCAAGTCCAAAAAAGATCTTATGGCCATGATCCCGGTTGTAGACTACGTCCACAAGAAAGCCTTTGAGAACAATCCGGGGTTCTACCCGTCCACGCCTGAGGAATTCGCTCTGATCGCCAGGAGCATCATCGCCATTGCCGATCCAAAGATGATCAAGATCATCATGCATAACGGCGACGTTGCCGGTTTTGTCATCGCCTACCGCAACATCAATAGCGCCATCCAAAAGGTCAAGGGCCGGCTCTATCCCTTTGGTTGGATTACCCTCCTCAACGCCAAACGATCCTCTCGCACCGCCGACCTCAACGGCTTGGGTTTATTGCCCGAATTTCAGGGGCTGGGTGGCAACGTGCTCTTATATTCTGAAGTCGAAAAGACGCTCGCAGATTCCGGCATGACCTCCGGTGAGATCGTGCAGGTGGACGAGCGTAATTTCCGCAGCAAGTCTGATATGGACTTTATGGAAGTGGTTTGGAACAAGCGCCATCGCACGTATCGAATATCCCTGATTTAGAGGTGTCCTTGACCACGATCAATCCTTCCACCAGCTTACCCGCGAAGATCGAAAGCACCGCTTTATCGCTAAGCACCAAGCTCATCTACGGCAGCGGCGATTGGGGACGCGCGTCTTTCAATACCCTCCGCCAGATCTTCTATGCCATCTTCCTCACGGACGTCGTCGGTATCGATCCGCGTTTGGCATCCATCGCTGCCCTCATCAGCACGCTGTGGGATGCCATAAACGATCCTCTTGTCGGCTCCATTAGCGACAAAGTCCACAGCAAATTCGGACGCAGGCGCCCATTCCTTCTCATCTTCGCCATCCCATTCACGTTTGCCTTTATGATCCTCTGGTGGGCTCCACCATGGCACAGCCAGATTGCGCTCACGGTCACAGTCACCCTCGCCTATATGATCGCAGACACGATCCAGACCCTGGTCACCGTGCCCTACCTCGCCCTCACTCCAGACCTTGCACGCGATTACGATCAACGCACCTCTCTGACCAGTTACCGCATGTTCTTCAACCTCGTCGCATCCCTGGTTACTGCAGTCTCCGCGCCGATGATCGTCGATGCAGCCTTGAAATCGGGCGCAGGCACTCAGCAGGGCTACATGATCGTGGCTGCCCTATTCGGCGGGTTCGCTGCCATCCCCTTCCTGATCATCTTCTTCAGGATCAAGGAGCGTCCGGTTGATGCTGAAGAAAAGCTCGAAAAAGTCACTCTCGGTAAAACGATCCGCGTTCTCGTCGACAACGGTCCCTTCCGCTTTGCCACGGGTATTTACGTTCTGAACTGGATCTCTTTCGATCTCGTCTCGCTCATGCTCCCCTATTTCCTCATCTACTGGGTAAACCAGGGCAACATGATCTCGCAGGTATCTGTCTTCGGCATGGACATCTCGTTGACATCGGTTGTCCTCGGCGTGCTGATGATTGTGGCCGTTATGGCCCTTCCGCTCTGGTCTGCCATCGCCCAAAAGTTCAGCAAGCGTTGGGCATATATCGTCGGCATGGTCTTCTGGATTGGCGTGCAGATGCTCATCTTCTCCATCCAGCCCGGGAGTGTCACTTTTATCATCATCCTGGCTGCGCTTGCAGGTCTCAGCGTATCGACTGCTCACGTCATGCCTGAAGCGATCTTCCCCGATGTCATCGACTGGGACGAACTGCGCACGCATAAGCGCCGCGAAGGCACATATTACGGCGCGATCAACTTCCTCCGCAAAGTCAGCAGCGCCGGCGCGATATTCCTGGCTCTCCAGGTGCTTGGCTGGTTCGGATACAAGAGTCCTCCTGAAAACGCGCTCCATTTCACCCAATCACCCATCACGCTGACCGCCATCCGCTACCTCACAGGCCCGATCGTAGCCTTCCTGCTTCTGGTCGCGATTTTTGTTGCCTGGCGCTACCCCCTTTCACGTGAACGCCAGCGCCGCATCCAGAAAGCGCTTATCAGGCGTAAAAATCGGAAACCCAACTTGAAGACCGAAGAGATTCGATCAGAATGAATTCGCCGGAGTACACCCTTTTAATCAGCGCTGCTGAGCTTGCCCGGCATCTTCACCAGCCCGATTGGGTTATCGTCGATTGCCGCTTCAGCCTGGCGGAACCCGATTGGGGCGAAACCGAGTACACAGCCATCCACATCCCCGGCGCCGTCTATGCGCACCTCGATCGTGACCTCTCGGGTCCAAAGACGCCCGATGTTGGCAGGCACCCGCTTCCCCCCGCTGAAAAGGTCTTCAGGGTCTTTTCGAACCTCGGCATCGACAGCTCCAGGCAGGTCGTCGTTTACGACGCCACCAGTGGGAGTTTCGCCGCCCGGCTCTGGTTCATGCTCAATCTCTATGGTTTCACCCGGGTCGCCGTCCTTGACGGAGGTCTCGTATACTGGCACGCGCAGGGATATCCCATCGAATCGGGCGAAAACCACAATCCCGCCGCCCGCTTCGAAGGCGTTTACCATCCAGAGTTGATGGTTACCACCGCTCAAGTCGAGCAGCTCATAGGCAACAAAGACTGGCGCATCATCGACGCGCGCGCCGCCGAGCGCTACGCCGCCGAGACCGAGCCGATCGACCCGGTCAAAGGCCATATACCCGGCGCGCTCAACCGCTTCCACGAGCTCAATCTCGACAGGGATTCACTCTTTAAATCTCCAGAGCAGCTCAAAGAAGAGTTCATCCCCTTGCTCGATCCTGAGCATCCTGAAAACACCATCGTTTACTGCGGCTCAGGCGTCACATCCAGCCACCACCTCATCGCTATGAAACTCGCCGGCCTGCCCGCGCCCAAACTTTACGTCGGCTCATGGTCCGAGTGGATTCGAGATCCCTCCCGCCCCATCAAACAGGACAAAAAACCCTGACCGAATGGTCAGGGTTTTACATTTTTACGCAAACGATGCGTTGATCTTTTTCAACGAATTCTGATCAGGCCTCAATTCGCTTTCTTTCATCCGGTTCAGCGCCTTGTCGGGTAAATTGTACATATCGAACATCGATGGCACATCCGGGTCGACGTAGATTAAGCCGGTCACCAGCCAATTCTTCTGATTGCCTTCCTCGAGCACTCGTAGCGCCTCGAACTTGTTCGACGGATCGTAATCTGTTTCCAGTTTCTTCAAAACGATCGTGCTTCCGTCGTGTAAAGTCACATCCCGCTCGGTGCCCTCTTCAAAATCTTCGACGGTAATCTCTTCGCGCGCAGGCACAAAATTGATCTCATGCAGGGGAACCTCGTGCTCCTTGCCGAAGGCATACGAGTGCAGTGAATCCTCATGGTTGCCGAACGTCACGCATGGGCTGATGATGTCCAGCACAGCCGTGCCGCTGTGACTGAACGCCGCCTTGATCAATTCCTTCACCTGCCGCGGATCGCCTGCAAAAGACCGAGCTACGAACGAGGCGTTCGCTGCCAGCGCTTCCATCGCAATATCGACGGGCAGGTACGGATTTTTGCCCTGTTTCTTGATCGATAACCCTTTTTCAGCAGTCGCTGAGAATTGTCCTTTTGTCAGGCCATAAACGCCATTGTTCTCGACGATGTACACCATCGGCAGGTTGCGCCGCACAATGTGCTTGAACTGACCCATGCCGATGCTCGCAGAGTCACCATCACCGCTCAAACCGATGCCTTTGAGCGAGGTATCCGCAAACAGGCTGCCTTCAGCCAGCGAAGGCATTCTTCCATGCAGGCCGTTGAAACTGAATGAGCGGCTCATGAAATAGGTTGGACTCTTGCTCGAGCAGCCGATGCCGCTAAACTTGACCACATCCTCCGGGATCAGGTTCAGCTCGTAGCAGGCTGCCACGATTTGCGCCGCAATTCCGTTATGCCCGCACCCCTGGCACAGCGTGCTCGATGCGCCGCGGTAGTCAGCCTTGCTCATCCCAACCAGGTTCAACTGAGTCGTTGTCGGTGTGATGGTTTCTGTCATCTTTGCATCTCCAATTCGCCCATGATCTGCTTTGTGATCCACTCTGCTGAGAGAGATAGCCCGTCCATGTGCGCCAATTTGACCAGCTTGCCTCCCAATTGCGGGAACTCGACCGTCAGCAATTGCGCCAGTTGGCCGTCCCGGTTGTTGTCCACAACGTAGCAAATCGAGTGCTGCTCGATGAAGTCCTTGACCTCATCGCCAAATGGAATGCTGCGCACCCTCAGATAATCGCTGGCAATTCCTTTTTCGGCCATCAGATCGCGCGCCTCTTCCACCGGTGCCGATGAACTCCCTGTTGCGATGATGCCGAATCCTGCGCCTGCGGCAGTTTCGATCACCGCTTTGGGCAGGTATTTCTTCCCAAGCTCGATCTTCTTCTTCAGCCGGTCGAAAACGCGCACCCAAACCTCAGGCGCTTCGCTGTAACGCGCATACTCGTCGTGCGAAGTTCCTCGCGTGAAATAAGCGCTCTTCGGATGCCGGTTACCTGGCACCGTGCGGTATGGAATTCCATCCCCGTCCACATCCAGGTACCGTCCCCAGTTGCCCTCAAGCTGCTTTAGCTTTTCCTCGAGGTCTTTTTCCCAAAGTACCTTTCCGCGATCCATGGATTTTTCAGGGTAATTGAACTCGGGGGTCGTCCATTGATTCATCCCGAAGTCCAGGTCAGACATGATCACCACGGGTGTCTGCAAGCGTTCGGCGATATCAAACGCCCTCCACCCGAACTCGAAGCATTCATTGACTGATCCGGGGATAAGCTGGATCATTTGCGTGTCGCCATGGCTGATGAAATTCACCATGGTCAGGTCGCCCTGCGAAGATCGCGTCGGCATACCGGTGCTCGGTCCCACTCTTTGGACGTCCCAAATGACCACGGGTACTTCGGCATAGTAAGCCAGGCCTAAAGTCTCAGACATCAATGAAAGCCCCGGTCCCGAGGTCGATGTCATTGCCCGCAAGCCGCTCCAACCCGCGCCAACTGCCATTCCGATGGCCGCCAGTTCGTCCTCCGCCTGCACAACAACATAAGTATCTTTTCCGGTCTCGGGGTCTCTACGCAGTTGCGGCAAATACTCCATCAGTGACTCGGCCAGGCTCGTCGCAGGTGTGATCGGATACCATCCAACGTATTGCACGCCGCCGTAGATCGCGCCAAGCGCCGCGGCAAGATTGCCGTCGGTCATGATGCAGTGATCCGTCTTGTCCATCTGTTCAACGGCATATCCATCGCGCTTGGTGAGGTTCGCGGTCGCCCACTCGTATGCTGACTTGACCGCATTTGAGTTCGGCTCGATTGCCGCTTTCTTCCCTTTGAAGTTGAAATCCAGTGCATCTTCGATCGATTTCAAGCTGATTCCAAGCAAATGGGCCAGTACGCCCACATACACCATGTTTGCCACATAATCCCGCAATTTAGGGCTCACTTCTGAATCGCGCATCAGCTTTCTTACAGGCATGCTGTAGACAATGATATCCTCGGGTATTTCGGACACTTTGAAATCGTCTGGCATCAACAGCACGCCGCCCGGCTTGAGATATTTGACATCATTGGCGAGGGTTGCCGGGTTCATCGCTACGACAATGTCGTCTTTTTCCACCCTGCCGTAATATCCCTTGTTGCTCAATCGCAGCGAGAACCAGGTGGGCTGTCCCTGGATATTCGATGGGAAGATGTTCTTTCCCGAAACCGGGATCCCCATCTTGAAAAGCGCCCGCATCAATACCGTGTTAGCTGTTGCACTGCCGGAACCGTTGATTGTGCTGAATGTGATGCAGAAATCGTTGATCTTCTTTTTCGAGTCCGCCATGATTGCGTCATTCTCCATTTTGTATGCCCAAAATCATTCGAACGATTGACGAGGGGAAGGCTTTTCGCGCTGTTTGATCAATTCCATGTGCTCGAGCAAAACGTTCAAACCTTGTGCGTAATCCCTGCTCTTGATCAGATCGGCAATCCTGGCGTGATAATGCCAGATGCGCTGTAGATAATTGATGTCGGGATACATCTCCAGGCCGGATGCGCGGTAAAGATCCCAATACGATTCCAGGATTCCGGTCACGAATGGATTGTCGATATGCTGGTACACCATTAAATGGAATTCGCGGTGTTCGCTCTTTGGCAATTGAAAAGCGTTCCCCATGATTTTGTCCTGGGCTCGCTCGACGACCTGCTGCAATGCCGATATTTCCGGTCCGGTCAGCATCTGCGCAGCTTCGATAAAATATGCCGCTTCGACATGCTTTCTCAGATCGGAAAAATGATTGAAATTCGTCGCATTTTGTGAAATGGCGTAAGCCAGGCTTGTCGCAACTGCGGGGCGAAAACTATAATCCAGTTTACGGATACCGGTCTTCGGGCGCACTTCCACAATACCCATCATCCGCGCCACTTCGAGCTGCTCTCGCAGTGTCGCTGTCGAAATCCCCAAATCATGGCTCAAATCAGCCAGCGTGGGTACTCGCTGGCTCCCGTCTTCTGGTAATGCGGCTAAATACTTGAGGAACTCCGAAAGATTCGCAAAGGAGGAAGGTTCTGATTCCATAATTTTCTCTTTATTAATCTGATTATTCAGATGATATCAGTATAACAAAACTCAAACAGAACGTCAATCCCCTATTATACTCGTCTGTTTGATTATTATCATCTGATTAATCAATCGATTGGAGATTCTCGCAGAAGCGCGATGCAGCAATCCGCCAGGATTCCCGCTGCCAATGACAGCACATCTTCATCGAAATCGAACCTGGGATGGTGATGCGAATAAATCTTCCCCTTTGCCGCATTCCCGCTGCCGATGAGCAAATAACACCCTGGAACGTCTTCGAGGTAATACCCAAAATCTTCAGACACGCTCGTCTGGTAGCTTTCATCGATCATCAATTCGGGGTACTTACCCGCGACTGCAGCCTTCACCCTCTGGGCGATCCTGGCATCGTTGATTACTGCGGGCGCGATCTCGCTGACCGTCAATTCCCCCCGGCAGCCCATTGCGGTAGCCGTTCCCTGGATGATCTCTTTCATCCTCTCCAGCATCTTCTCTCGTATGAGTTTGTCGAACGTTCGCAAAGTGCCTTTGACTTTTACCTCATCCGGGATGACATTGAACGTCGTCCCGCCATGAATCGAGCCAAGGCTCAGCACAGCCTGGTCGAACGGCGAAAGGTTGCGCGAGACGATGGTCTGCAGCGCCGTCACGATCTGCGCGGCGCAAACGATCGGGTCGATCGTCTGCTGCGGTAAGCCGCCATGCCCGCCCTTGCCGCTTACGCGAATCTCAAACGTATCTCCTGCTGCCATCAAGGGTCCGCTCTTGATACAGATCGTACCGGTGGGCTTCTCGTTCCACAGGTGAAACCCCAGGATGAAGTCAGGCTTGGGATTCTTCAACACGCCCTCTTCGATCATCTTTTTCGCTCCGCCGTCCCCTTCTTCAGCGGGTTGGAATATGCACTTCACATTCCCCGGCAGGCTTGCGTGCTGCTCCTGGAGCATCCGCGCAACGCTGACGCCGGCGGCCATGTGTCCATCGTGTCCGCAGGCATGCATCACGCCTGACGTTTTCGACGCGAATTCCAGGCCGGTCTCTTCATGGATCGGCAGTGCGTCCATATCGAACCGCAGCATTCCGTTGGCTTCGCCACTCTGACCCTCGATCTCCGCCACCAGTCCGGTGACTGCCAGCCCGCGTCTGACCTTGACCCCGTACTCTTCGAGGAATTCGGAAACCAGGTTCGATGTCTTGAATTCTTTGAAACCCAATTCGGGGTTTTGATGCAAGGTCCGTCTGAGGCTGATCGTCTGATCTGCCATTTCCTTCGCCCGCTCTTTGAATGGACTCATATCTACCCCAGGATGATGCGAAAGAATTGCTCGTAATAGGCTAATTTGCCTGTGACTTCATCTTTGACGAACCGCTCGCGCATGCGGCTGTCGAAAAAATCCGCGTCTTCATTGATTTGCGACTTGTGGCAGTGAATGGCTTGCAGCTTTTTTTCGAAGTGTGCCGTTACATCCACGATCAGATTGGGCTGCGAAGTGGCGCTCAGCCATATTTCTTTGACCGTGTGCGGCGCTAAATGGTCGTTGCTGATCAATTGCGGGAAAAAGCTCGGATTGCCCGCTGCCGGGAATGCCGCGTCCACCACCGCCTCGCCCGCGGCCCTGTGATCGGGATGGTTGATTCTTCGATCCGTTGGGAACAGGTTGCGTGGGTCGCTCGCCACTAAAATGCTTGGCCGCCATTTACGGATTGACCGCACGATCTCCAGGCGCATTTCGTTGTCGGGAAAGACCTCGCCGTCAACGTAGTTCAGGTACTCCACTGATTTGACGCCAAGCAAGTCTGCTGCGTTCTGCTGCTCTGCCCTGCGGATGGCTGCGAGCGCTTCCGGCTTCATTTCAGGGTCCTGCGTCCCCTTTTGACCCTGGGTAAGCAGGCAGTAATGCACTTCGTGCCCAAGTTCGCACCATCTGGCGATCATCGCCCCACAAAAAAATTCTGGATCATCCGGATGAGCCAGAATGACCAGAATTTTCTGTTTTTCAGACCAATTCTCGAGGTTTTCAGCGTCCATCTACGCTTCTTTCTGTGGGCAGTCCTTGCACTCCCCTGCTGTACCGCTGGCTTCAGCTTTTTTCACGAAGGCTTCATACTCTTCAGCAGGTTTGATGTCCTCTTTACGATAAGTGCGCCTGCCTGATTCCGGAAATTCGACAACGATCATTTCCAGCAGCGGCTGCACGTCCACAACCTTGCCCTCTCCATCAGGCGTGATCACCCGCTTGTTTTTCTTGGGCAGTGTTTTTCGTGCTTCGACATAATTCTCATATTCGTAAATCAGGCAGCAGCGCAGGCGTCCGCACATGCCTGTGATCTCCGCGGGTGTGAGCGAAATGCCCTGTTCCTTGGCCATGCGGATCGAGATCGAGCTGAATTCTGTGATAAATTGCGAACAGCAGCGGCATTCCAGCCCGCACGCGCCCATTCCACCCAGGTACTTGGCAACATCTCGAGGACCGATCTGCCTCAGTTCGACCTGTGAAGGCGCAAATGCCTTCTGCATGTCCGACCTCAGTGATTTCAACTCGACTTTATCTTCAGAATCGCTGCTGAAGAATAGAGAAAGCCGGCTCCCGTCATAACTATATTCTGCCGAAATGATCTTGATCCCCTGCAGTCGCAGCTCTCTTGCGCGGTTGCGGCAGTGGATCGCGGCATCTTCTTCTTTAACCTGCCAACTCTGGCGCTGCAGCAGATCTCGCGGCGTGGCCAGCCTGTCGATTTGTTTCCATCCGCCTTCTTGTGGCTGTGTTGGATTTTCGACCTTTACTGCAACGGTCCCGAGCTGCCAGCCGCGGCTGGTTTCTACGACAATGACATCTCCAACCCGGACGTTATCCAGCCTGGAAGCGTCAAAATGATAAATTTTGCCTACTTTGGAAAAACGAACCCCTACGATCGTAGGAGATATACTCACATTCATTTACTACTCCACATTTCGATTACTGCGCGTAACTATAACCCATAAACCCAAGTTTGAGCGGAATTCCTTTTTCTGAATACGGTCTCAAGACGGCTTTGCAAGGAATTCCTGGACAGAATGCTTCATTTGCTCGTATTGCTCCACCAGTTCTTTATCTTTTCCTTTAAACCGCTTGATCGTCAACCGCGAGCATTGCGTGCAGCCGCGCATCGCACGAAAAGAATCCGCGTTGCAAGCGCCGCAACCGCCAAGGTGTACGATCAACCCGGTGAATGCGATCTTTGCCACCGAATCGTCAGGCTGCTTCGCCACATCTTCCACCAGCATTTGCCATTCGGCTCCGCGCAAATTCTGTAATGAAGCGATCACGCGCACCGGGAATAAGATTTCAGTATCGGTATTGAACATATCTTCGCCTCTGCCCGATCAACTTGCAGCAGGTTGCTTTTTTGCTGCCCTGGCTTCTTCCTCACGCCGGTAATTGTCTGGTCGAATTTTAGCATAATAATCGACAGGCTTGCCAAGCTGCTCCATCGAAACCACGCTGTTCTCGCGGCTGTAACTCGAAAGCTCGTAATCGTGATCCATTTTGATCGCATCGAATGGGCAATATTCCGCGCAATATCCGCAGTTCATGCAAATATCGATGTCGATCGTAAATTCCTCAGGATGCGGACTCGGCCTGCCTGTTGCCGGATCGGTCATCCGTTTGATCCATATGCACTGTGGCGGGCATACCTTGGCGCAGATGCCGCACGCCGTGCAGCGAAATTCCTTATCTCCCTGTTCGTTGACCTCGTATAGTAGGAATGGCACGAATCGAAACTCTTCAGGCAGCATCGGTTTCTCTTCGGGATATTGCACGGTGAAAATCCCCTCGGTGGATGGATCGTACCGGCTCTCGATCCCTTCTTCCGTGTAATAATGCTTACTCCCCAGCTTGTTCGTCACGAAGTACGTCTGGAAGAAACGTTTGAGTGTGACCGCAAGCCCTTTGATCAATCCGAATCCAATCATTTTTTACAACCTCCTAGCGGTCCACTTCGCCCAAAACGATATCCAGCGAGCCCAGAATGGTCACAGCATCGGCAATTTTCATCCCAAGGCACATCTGCTCCAGCCCGGTCAGGTTGACGAAAGATGGAGAGCGCACGTGATACCGCTTCGGATTTGGTTTTCCATCGGAAACGACGTAAAATCCCAATTCGCCCTTCGGCCCTTCGACGCGGCCGTAAGCCTCGCCCGCCGGCACTCTCACCTGGTACTGAGGTCGTCCGGTCATGATCGGGCCATCGGGCATCTGGTCGAGCACCTGTTTCAGGATCCGCACGCTCTGCCGCATTTCTTCCAGGCGCACAAGATACCGGTCGTAAACATCCCCGTGCATTTTGGTGATGACATCGAATTCCAGCCGTTCGTAAATGCTGTAAGGATCAGCCCTCCGCACGTCGTACGGAACGCCCGACGCGCGCAGCACCGGTCCTGTGATCGAGGTGTTGATCGCCTGCTCGTCCGTCACCACCCCAACGCACTGCGTGCGAACCTTGACGATTTCACTGTCGGTGAGATAGCGGTCTAGCTCATCGATCTTGCGCGGCAGCCGGTCGTGCACCAGAGAGTGCACTTTCTTCAGCGTTTCAGGCGGAATATCTCTTGCTACCCCGCCAAACCGGAAGTAGTTGCACATCATCCGCGAACCTGCAGTCGCCTCGAAGACATCCAGAATGAGCTCGCGCTCTTCGAGTGAATATAGCGATGGGGTAAAGTATGCTCCCAGGTCGTTGAGCAAAAACCCGTTTGCCATGATGTGGCTGGCGATCCGGGTCAACTCCGCCATCATCACCCGCAAATACTCAGCCCGCTCGGGAGGAGTAATGCCCATCAACTTCTCTACCGCCACAGCGTAGCCGAAATTGTTGCTCATCGATGTGATGTAGTCCAGCCTGTCGGTATAGGGCATGTTTTGCAGAAAAGTGTTCCGCTCGCCGATTTTCTCATGATTGCGATGGAGATAGCCAAGCACGGGTTTCAGGCTGACGATCGCCTCCCCTTCCGTGGCAGCCACCATGCGGAAAACGCCGTGCGTGGAAGGATGTTGCGGACCCAGGTTCAGAATCAATTGCCCGGTCTCAAGTCCTTCGGTTTCGGCCTCCGGCTGCATGAGATCGATGAGTGCTTCCTCAGTTGGCGGCGTCCAATTCTTCGGAGTGAAATCCGGAGGATATTGCACGTTATCGTTGAATGGATTTTTGCTCTCATTCGGTTCGGCTTTACCATCGGGCCAGCGGCTTTTGAAGGGCTTGGCTTCTTCTTCGTAGAAAGGCTCCTTCCAGTCTTTGCGCAGCGGGTGACCTTCGAACCCTTCCCATAACAGGATCCTGCGCAGATCCGGGTGGCCGCTGAACTTGACCCCGAACAAATCCCATACTTCGCGCTCCTGGAATTCTGCGCCTTTGTAAATTTTGGTCACGGATGGAACAATTGGACTCTCGCGGTCCACGACGACCTTCAATTCAAGTGGTCCGCCGCCGATCGACTTGAACACATGATAGACGACTTCAAGCGTCGCTTCGGGGAAATTGTCCACCGCAGTCAAAGAAGAGAGAAAATCGTATCCAAAGCGTTGGCTGAGTTGCTCGAAGACATCGGCGATCTTTTCTGCCGGAACAATCCATCCTGAGTACCCCTGGCGGGTCTCCGCGGTTCCTGATGAAGCAAGATACTCCGCTTCGCCCTGTACCCCCGCGGGAGCAGTGAACTCGTCGCTCATGCCTCACCTCCGTGACTTTCTGGCGAGGTATCTTCGTTATCTTCCGGATGCATCGGTCCGATCGGGAAAAGGTTGACCTTTCGCATATCGATCAGGTCGGGGCCCAGCACAGGCACGGGGATCTCATCAGAGACATTTTTCTTGTACCACGATGCAGTGGTCACGCTCTCGTGCTCGACCTTCTTTTGCAGCGTGATCAAGCCGTTGAGCAGCGCTTCGGGTGTGGGTGGGCATCCTGCGACATACACGTCTACAGGGATGAACTTATCCACGCCGGGCACCACATTGTAGCCTTCTTTGAAAGGCCCGCCTCCTGAGGCGCAGCTTCCCATCGCGATGACATATCTTGGCTCGGCCATCTGGTTGTACAACCGTACGATCAGCGGGATCATCTTCTTGGTCACCGTCCCCGCCACAATCATCACATCCGCCTGGCGTGGGCTGGCGCGCATCACCTCGGCGCCAAAGCGCGCAATGTCGAACCGGCTGGCCGCTGTGCAGATCATCTCGATGGCGCAGCAAGCCAGGCCGAACATCATCGGCCATAGCGACTTGCTCCTGCTCCAGTTGTAGATCCTGTCAAGCGTGGTCACACTCACCTGCTGCTGCAACTCAGGTGGGATCGTTACACCTTCTTTGTTCAATTCAGAAGAGCTCATCGCTTTTCTCCTGCTTGTGTAGACTGCTTGCCTGAATTCTAACTTGCATCTTGTACCTGTCAAGGATATAATTAAGCTAAATTTCTTTTGCTTAATTAAATGAAAAAATATTCGACCCGCAAAAAGATATTGGATTTACTTTCGAGCCGGCAGTCGGTCACGGTGATCGAACTGAGTCGTTTGCTGAAACTGACAAAAGCAGACGTGCGTTATCAGCTCGCGCGTTTGTTGGACGAAGGCTTTGTGCTCAAATCACCCCCTCCTGATGAGCATTCAAGTGCTGGCAGGCCGCCTTCCTCCTTCGGGCTCTCGACCAAAAACCTGCCGCCCATAGTCGCAAGATTCCTGGATGGTATTAGCATGCTATTCAGCCGCCCCGAGATCGATTCTCTCACCCGGGACGTGATCCTGGACTCGCTGCTCGACTCGATGACTGCCAATTTCCATCCCCACAGCTCAGGCTCGGCCAGGATGAACGAGATCGTCAAGTACCTCAACAGCCTGGGCTTCTCTGCCAGATGGGAAGCCGGCAGCTCGGGCCCCAAGATCATCCTCTACAACAACCCTGCGTCCTTCTACCTTAATCATCCCCTCATTCGCTATGACGTCACCGAAAAACTCGTCCGCCGCCTGATGAATTCTACTGAACCGTAGGGGTGGAGCATCGTGGAGACGCCCCGAACGCAACAAAACCCTCGCCCACTCACGAAGCTTCTAATTCGCTATGATGTCACCGAAAAACTCGTCCGCCGCCTGATGAATTCTACTGAACCGTAGGGGTGAAGCATCGTGGAGACGCCCTGAACGCGACACAACCCTCGCCCACTCACGAAGCTTCACCCTCAAGCAACCCCAGGCTGTAATGCGCGTGGTCTCATACGCCCCTACCCCAACGCATGCACCCTCCATGTCTCTCTCGTACCTGCACCCTTGACAACCGCCCTGATGATGCTTTTCGTCAGCGGTGTGGTGCCCACCCCTGCCCCGGAGCATACACGGCGTGAAGCATCGTGGAGACTCCCTGAACGCGACACAACCCTCACCCACTCACGAAGCTTCACCCCTGGTTCGACCGATCACTTCAAATTACCAACCTTACAATTATGACATTGCCACCAAATTCGCTTCCCAGTTCTTCCCGTAAGTCCTGATGACTAAATACTAATTTCCACCCACGGTTCTCGAATCTCGGTTTACGGTTCTCGCGCCTTTACTCCACCGTCACCGACTTCGCCAGGTTTCTCGGCTGATCGACATCCAGCCCCCTCAACCTTGCGATGTGATACGCCAGCAACTGCAGCGGAATGACCGTCACCACGGGGCTGAGCAGCCAGGGCACTTCCGGAATCCAAAACACGCCGTCGACCAGGCTCGCCACCCGCTGATCTCCTGAAGTCGCCACGGCGTACACCTTGCCGCCCCTCGCCTTCGCCTGCTCGATCTGGCTGATCATCTTCTCGTACCACGGGTCATTGGGAGCAATCGCCAGCACCGGCATATCCTCATCGATCAGCGCGATCGGCCCGTGCTTCATCTCTCCCGCAGCATACCCCTCGGCATGGATGTACGAAATCTCCTTAAGCTTGAGCGCTCCTTCATAGGCAATCGGCATATTGATCCCGCGCCCCAGGAACAGCATATCCTTCGAATCTTTGAGCGTCTCGGCGATGCGCACCACTTCAGGCTCATGCTCCAGGCAGACCCCAACAAGTTCGGGAACCAGGCTCAGATCGTGCGCAAATGTGATCCTCTCATCCTTGGTGATCGTGCCCCGCAGGTCCGCGAGCAGCACCGCCAGCATATACAGGTCCACCAGCGGAGCGGTGAAAGCCTTCGTCGATGCCACGCCGATTTCCGGCCCGGTTTGCATCGAGATGAAACCATCTGATACGCGCATCGCCTGCGATCCAATCGCGTTGACGATCGACCACACCAGAGCGTGCTTTTTCCGCGCTTCTTCCATCGCTGCCAATGTGTCTGCTGTTTCGCCCGACTGGCTGATGGCCAGCACCAGCGTGCGCTCATCGATGATCGGGTCCTCGTATCGGAATTCGCTTGCGATCTCTACATTGCACGGAATGTGTGCGATCCGCTCCAATAACGTTTTGCCAACCATGCCGGCGTGTGCTGCTGTTCCGCAGGCAGTGATGATGAT
>JAJXZS010000056.1 GCA_021779955.1 Chloroflexota bacterium
TGTCTTCGCGCGTGAGGTTTTCAGCTTCCTGAGATGTAAGAGTTGCCAGGTCGCCAGATGCAAATTCCTGAGTAGCCATGCCAGTGGAAAAAAACGGCAGTTTGTCCACCGTTCGTGTGGGGATTTGGGTTTCGGTCGCCCGGTTGATAACACAGGCTGAGAGTAAATAAACCAGCAAAGGAAAGAACAGCAGCAAGATTATTCTTGATCATCTGCATGTCATTTTCAATTCCTTTTTCCAAAGGTAAACGTAAAAGGTATGGTTCTAAAATGTGATGTTCTCTGTTCGATCTAGATGACCCCCCCGGGTGGCTTTTCAGCAGATCAACTTCCTTTCCATAATAACCATTATAGATCAGGGTAGGATGCAAAACAGGATGCAACAAAATTACAAATGTTAACAAATGCCCACGAATCTGTCTGGCATTTGTGAATTCGATACCAGATTTATTCATACAGGCAAATCACTTAGAATTAAGAAATCATAATTAACGAATAGACGCTTATAAACCTATGCTTTTTGGCCGTGGGTCTATGAAGAATTCTGTAGAAATTCTTGGTTGTTGTCTATCATAATTGCATCTCTCTCTTCATCACACCGTCGCAAGGATCATTCCCCCCAGGAACAACAGCGCAAAAGAAAGCGCCAGCTGACCAGTCCCCCCAAGTGCTGCGTTGAGTGGTCTGCCCTTTTCAGTCAGCACGGTGCGTACGTTCTTCACCGCCACAGGCAGCGAGAGCCAGGTCAGCATCGACCACCAGAGCAGCACTCCAGACAGGCAAAACCCGATTATCGCCGCGAAGCTGACCGCCACACAGGCAATATACTCGGCCTTCGAGAATTTCTCCCCGAATCGTACCGCGAGGGTTTTCTTATTCGCCAGTCTGTCAGCCTCGATATCGCGCAAGTTGTTGACCACCAATATCCCCACGATCAGGAGGCCTAATGGCAGCGACATGGCCCACGCTGCTGAAGGAATTCGGGAAAGATTGACGAAAGCCGTCCCCGCAACACTCGCCAGGCCAAAAAAGACGAAAACGAAAATGTCGCCAAGACCATGATAGCCAAGCGGGAAAGGGCCGCCCGTATACGCCACCGCAGCAAGGATCGCTGCCGCGCCAACCGGAATCAGCCACCAGCTCACAGTCGCTGCAAGGTACAGGCCGAGCAGTGCCGCCAGGCCAAATACAACGATCATGCCGCCCTTGACCTGCCCTGGCCTGAGAAGTCCAGATTCGGTCACCCGGGTTGGACCGTGAAGGCGCGCAGCGTCAGCCCCTTTCTCGTGGTCGAAGACGTCGTTGGCGAGGTTGCTGCCGATTTGCAGCAAAAGCGCAATCGCAAGAGCTGCGAGCGTCTGTGGAAGGCGCACCTGTCCTTCGCCGAGCGCTACAGCAAAGCCGGCAACCACTCCAGAGATGGAGGCGGGCAGCGTACGCGGGCGGATCGCCATCCACCAAACCTGCAAAAAGCTCAATTGGTCAACTTGTTCTGCCTGAGGAATCATGGAACAAATTATAATCGGAACAAGAGGTGCGCATGAGCCAATTGACAGGCAAAGATCGCGAGCGCTACGTCAGGCGTACGTTTAGCCGCATCGCAGCCCATTACGATTTGATGAACCGCTTGATGACAGGCGGGCAGGATGTGCGCTGGCGTCGGGAGACGATCCGGCGCGCAAGGCTCAGTCCGAATGAACGCCTGCTCGACCTAGGGGCTGGCACGGGCGACCTGGCACGCGAAGCCCTGCGCAGCCAGCCTTCCGCGCATGTCGTTGCAGCCGATTTCACGCTGCAGATGATGCTCGCCGGGCGCCGCCATTCCGCTCTGTCTTTCATCCAGGCGAACGCCCTGCAGACCCCCTTTGCAGCCAACACTTTCGATGCTGTGGTATCGGGGTACCTGATGCGCAACGTTGGCAACCTCAACCAGGCTATCGCAGAACAATTTCGCTTGCTCAAGCCAGGCGGGCGCCTGGTCATCCTCGAAACCACGGTTCCCACTCGAAATTTCCTCTCGCCATTCATCTGGCTCCATTTGCATGTAATCATCCCGGTGCTCGGCATGCTGGTTGCAGGAAACGGCGAAGCCTATCGGTATCTTCCCGACTCAACCGAGCATTTCGTCACCGCCGAAAATCTTGCCGGCCAGCTGCGCACTGCAGGTTTTGCCGACGTCGGCTTCAGACGGCTGATGGGCGGGACAATAGCCATCCACTGGGGCGAAAAACCCGTGGAGAAGCCTTCCTCGTAGAATCTACGGATTAAATGAAGCGGCGATTTTTGTATAATGGAATTGTCCGGATCAAGCGGCTTCATCGTAGTGCGATCAACGCCTTGGGCATGAAGTGGGAGGTAACCGCATGAAAGGAAATGAATTGGTGATTCAAACCCTGAACGATTTGCTGGCCGATGAGTTGACCGCGATCAACCAGTACATGGTGCATTCGGAAATGTGCACCAACTGGGGGTACGATAAATTAGCCGATGTCATCGAAAAACGCGCGATCATGGAAATGAAGCATGCCGAGAAACTGATTTCCCGGATTATTTTCTTGGAAGGGAAGCCTACAGTCAGTGTTTTGAACAAGATTACCATTGGCGCCGACGTGCTTAAACAACTTCAGAACGATCATGCAGCAGAACTGGTTGCCATCAATGGCTACAACAAGGGGATCAAGCAAGCCACCGAATTGGGAGATAACGGAACCCGCGAGATGGAGGAAGATATTCTTACCGAGGAGGAAGGCCATATCGATTGGATCGAAGCTCAGCTTGACCAGATCGAACAGATGGGGCTTCAGCTTTACCTGGTGGATCAGTCGGATTAATCCTGAAAAAAAATACCGCCGGAGATTCTCCGGCGGTATTTTTGATGATTATTGGATCATGCGCATAGCAATTGCTTCCTGATAAATCACCAGGTTTGATTTACCCTGACCCACTGCTGACTCTTCGACGCTTCGAGAATCGAATCCACAAGCACCATGCCGCGGTGCCCATCGCGGAAGGTCGGCACGATGGTGTCATCTGGCAGGTTGCCGCCCTCGAGCGCATCGTACACCTTGCGGTAAAGCACAGCAAAGGTATCGTTGAATGAAACTGCTTCGCCGTCCGGCATTCTAAGCATCTCCTTGACCTCGGGCGGGTAGGGGCGGTCTTCCAGCAACCAGGTGCTTCTGCCACCCTCGTTCTTCCCGTTCCACAACTCCCCGGGCTTCTCCTGGTCCCACATCAGTGACCCTTTGGCGCCAGTGAATTCGAACCAGAAGTGATTATCTCTGCCGGGGCTCGATTGGGAAAGCGTCACCGATCCGAGCATGCCATTGGAATAACGGGCAATGACTACAGCGGCGTCCTCGGTTTCGATGCGCAGCGGCACACCGGTCACAGGGTTGACGCGCTGCGGCGTGAAGATTGAGCTCCTGGCTGCCAGCTCGACCACCTCAAGCCCGGTCATCCAGCAGGTAATATCGAACCAATGCGAGCCGATGTCGCTGATGACCCTTGTTGGTCCACCGATCTCAGGCAGCAGGCGCCAGTCCCAACGTTCGGAGGGAAACAGCCAATCCTGGCAGTAGCCGCCCTGCAGCAAGCGAATCTCGCCGAGTTCACCTGTGCGAACCAGCGCATGCGCTTGCAGCGTGCGCGGAAAGAAGCGCAGGTTGTGATTCACCACCGCAGCCAGACCGGTCCTCTTTGCCAGCGCCAGCAGGTCCGCGGATTCGATGCTGTTCATGGTGAGCGGTTTCTCCATCACCACGTGCTTGCCGGCTTCGAGGGCTGCCCTGGCCATCGGGTAATGCACCCGGTTTGGCGTACAGATATGCACAACGTCGACCTCGTGATTCGAGAGCAATTCGTCGAGGTTTGCGTATGCCCTGGGAAGGTTGTACTCCGTGGCAAATCCCTGTCCTTTTTGCGGATTGCTGCCCAAAACGCCCTGAACATGCACACCAATGCGGCGCAATCCTTCGAGATGGGCGGAGCCCATGTAACCTGTTCCAATGATGGCCGAATGCAGGCTGTACATGCTGCCTCCTTGAGAGAAACTAAAACCGGAGTTCAATCGAACTCCGGTTGGATGGTTACTTCGAGAGTAATTTGCGCACTTCGTCGAGCTGGCCGGCCGATCCGAGATAGCCATTCTTCTCGGCGATGAACTTGGCGTATTCGCTCATGAACACCTTGCCGATGGGTCGGAGGTCGAAGTTCTCAGGATGATCCCTGAAGTATTCGCGGTGGACACGCGTCCAAACCAGGCGGCCGTCGGTATCGATGTTGATCTTGGTGACGCCCAGTTGCGCAGCGCGGTGGAACTGGGTGGCATCCACACCCTTTGCGCCCTTGAGGTTGCCGCCAGCGGCATTGATGCGCTCGACCTCTTCCTGGGGAACCGAACTGGAGCCGTGCATCACCAGCGGGAAACCGGGCAGGCGCTTCTGGATTTCGGCGAGTACTTCGAAGTGGAGGCTCTGGGTGCCGCTGAACTTGAAAGCGCCGTGGCTGGTGCCGATGGCAACAGCCAGCGAATCGCAGCCCGAAAGCTCTACGAACTTCTTGGCCTGGTAGGGGTCGGTGAGCTTGGCGTTGGCTTCCGAGACCTGCACATGTTCCTCGACGCCGCCGAGCTGACCCAATTCAGCTTCGACGACGATGCCTTTGGCATGCGCAGCTTCAACGATACGCCTGGTGATTTCGATGTTCTTTTCGAACGGTTCAGCAGAGGCATCGATCATTACCGACGAATAGAATCCGCTGTTAATGCAGTCATAGCAGCTTTCCTCATCGCCATGATCGAGATGCACCGCAAAGATGGCGTCCGGGAAGACCTGGTCAGCGGCGCGGATGAGACCTTCGAGCATTAACTTGTCGGTGTACGAGCGGGCGCCCTTGCTGATCTGGATGATAAACGGGGCTTTGCTGTCGAGATTACCGCGGAAGAGACCCATTGTCTGCTCGAGATTGTTGATATTGTAGGCACCAATGGCGTATTTTCCGTATGCAGCTTTGAACAATTGCTTTGTAGTCACGATCATTTCGCTCTCCTTGATTTAAATCCCCGAAGGGATGAATGGTCTCAACATTTATTATAGCCAGAATTGCGAGTTATTGATTGCCTGCATCGAGGTCTTCATCGCCATCGACCACGTAATCCGGCAGATCATCGGGGTCGACGCTGCGGGCGGAAATTACCTTGTTGCGCACCGAGATGCCTGCCTTGTGCACCGATTTGGCGTTACCCGAGACCAGCGGATGCCAGGCGGGGAGGTCCTTGCCTTCCGAGATCAGTCGATACGCACAGGTGGCGGGCATCCATTTGAGTTGCGGGATCAGTTCGGGAGTGAGCGTCAGGCAGGTGGGAACGAGAGTGGAGCGCTCGTCATAGCGGGTGCAGTGGCAGTGGTAGATTTCGAGCAACTCGCACACGACGTTGGTGGTGTAGATACGCCCGCTGTCTTCATCCTCGAACTTGATGATGCAGCAACGCGCGCAGCCGTCGCACAGCGATTCCCATTCAGCAGGGCTGAGTTCGGCCAGCGATTTAATCTTCCAGAATTCGGACATGCAGATGTTATATCACGGATCGAACGGTATGTGGTTGAGATTGAAATGCGAGGGGCGTGATTCGTAAATCGAGAACCGTAAGAACCCGTTTTTTGACGGTTCTTGGTTCTCAAATCTCGGTTCTCGATTCATGCTATTCCGTGCTACATTAATGAAATGTAGGAGGTCATATGAATAAATTCCTGCGTATTTTCGGGTCCATTCTCCTGGGTTTCATCGGATTTCAGGTGGTTCTGCGCATCTTCAGACGCAACCTCCATTTCCCTGCGCCTCCATTTATTACCGCTGCGCTGAATAGCCGTTTTCGTGAGCGCTGGCAGCCGCCGGATGTGATCCTCGAGCGCAGCCGGGTGACGAGCGGTAAAAAGGTGCTCGAAGTCGGCTGCGGCGGCGGGTTCTTCCTGCCTGCAGCGGCAAGACGGGTGGGTGCAAATGGCAAGCTCTATGCCCTTGATATCTCGCCCAGGATGATCAACATTGCTCAGAAATATCTCTTTACTCGTGCACCATCGCACTACGAGAGCGTCGATTTCATCAACCGCAGCGCTTACGATCTCCCCTTTGAAGATGGGGCGCTGGACGTGGTCTACTACATTGGTTCGCTGATGGAGATCCCGCAGCCGGCTAAAGCACTCAGGGTCGCTTATAGGGTGCTCAAACCCGGCGGAACGGTTTCTGTGACCGAACTGTTGCCCGATCCGGACTATCCGGGTGTATATCGGACAGCAGCGCTGCTCAAAGCGACTGGATACCGGATCATCGACCTGAGCGGCAACCTGTTCAGTTATACGGTTACCGGGGTCAAGCTTTAGGTTGTATCTATAAGAAGATTACCTGATTGCAATCTTCCTTGACTGGAGGTCTGATCAGGTTGTCACCGACATGCTGATGTCGAAACGGGGCAGGAACCCGGGTGGCGTCCAGGCCGCACCGGATGTCACATTTTGCACATGTCTGACAACTTACAAATGTAACTACCTAAGCTTGAATCGCTGTGTTACTATTAAAGTATCTCAGCCGATAATAGAGGAGTGATTTACATGAGCGAGCCCGTATTGAAACCAACCGAACGCCCTGAGTTCAAGCAGGCACTGAAGACCGCTGCGATCGTTTTAGTCGTCGCCGCTGTGGTAGTTATCGTTACCATCATCTTCGGCTAAACTTAATTCCCGACGCTGAACCTATGCATCCGGCTTTCCGGATGCTAAAAGTATTGGCTCAAAACAAACCCTGAAGAGCATCTCTTCAGGGCTTTTGTATGCAGATCGCTGTTTCAACAATTGTCGGAACCTAACCATGGCGTCCGAATGATGTGGCATTATATGTTCAGCCGTGATCCATCACGGCCCTTCGCGGGATTCGAATTTGCCTTTATGCCAATGAACTCTTCACTGATTGGATCTCGCTAAACTTGTCGCTGAAGGCCTTGACGAGTTGGGGATCGAAGAGCGTGTCTGCGCTATCTGTAATCATCTTCAGGGCTTCCTCGTCTGAGACAACAGTTTTGTAAGAACGGTGAGTGGTAAGGGCATCGAACACATCGGCAATCGCGCAGATCCGTCCACTGATGGGGATCTCTTCGCCTTTCAATCCGCGCGGGTAGCCCGAGCCGTCCCAGCGTTCGTGATGGGTGAGAGCAATGGTCGACGCGGTCTGGAAGACCGAAGAAGTCGAATGGTCGAGAATCTTCGCTCCGTCAAGGGTATGCTTTTCGATGAGTTTCCACTCGTCTGCCTGGTAATTGCCGATACGCGTAAGCAACTCGTCAGGAATCTCGACTTTGCCGATATCGTGAAGCTGGCTGGCAAGTCCGAGAATGGAGGACTCGTGGTTGGTCAGCCCGGCAGCCTGGGCGATGATCTGACAATATTGTCTGATGCGTTCAAGGTGCAGGCGGTTATCCCACTCCTTGATCTCAGCAATGTACGCCAGACGGACAAAACTCTCGTTCAGTTCCTGATTCTTGGTATCGCCACGTGACTTAAACATTTTGCCCCGTTTCATGAATAGACCAACCGGAGGATAATTCAAAACAAAGAATGACTTCTTTTTTTTATCATTTTTTAATGGATGTGTCAATTGACAAGACGTACACTGAGAAATAATGTATAATGTTGTCTAGCAGACCCTATAACTGGCACCGTGAACAACTAGACAACTGATATTTTATTGGAATGTGGGGTAATTTGCATCGCACATCGAAGAGACTGACCCACATAGTTCATTAATGGGAGGGTTCAATGGGGGAACGAAAGCGCGCAATCCGATCAGCGAACGTGGGGAGTAACTCTAGCACCACGTCCAAGCCATCCGCGCAGGCACTGATCGAACTTGCGCTGATATTGCCGATATTGCTCGTATTGATCATAGGCGCACTGGAATTTGGGCGCGTCCTCTACACAAAAATCATCATAACCAACGCAGCCCGCGAGGGGGCGTATTATCTCAGCACGCACAGCACTACTTCAGATTCCTGCGATGCGATGTGCGAGGCTGGAACCTACAACGCAGCCGCAAACGAAGCATCGAGTTCCGGTGTATCTCTAAATCCAGGTGATGTTGTCGTCGCCTCGCCGTTTCCACCTGATCCTGATCCGGCCACCGATCTTTATATCGGCAAAGTCACAGTACAAACTCAAGTACAAGACTTGCTGATCCTGGGATTCCT
This sequence comes from Chloroflexota bacterium, assembly GCA_021779955.1. GTDB lineage: Bacteria > Chloroflexota > Anaerolineae > Anaerolineales > Anaerolineaceae > UBA6107. Next base: position 8,237 of record JAJXZS010000056.1, read on the forward strand.
CGGAGACGCTTTTCACCTCACCAGTTCCACCGGGGATTTTACCGTGACTTCTAGTGTGGAGATGATGATTCAATGAATGCGCATAGGACCGTTCAGGGACAATCGCTAATTGAATTTGCTCTTGTGTTCCCATTGCTTATTTTTGTTGTTCTGGCCTTATTCGATATTGGCCGAGGCGTATTCTATTTCTCCACTTTAAATACCGCAGTGCGCGAAGCAACGCGAGACGCAATCGTCATGAAGTATAGTACCGCGAACGAAGCAACTCTAAAAGATGCCATAAAGGGACGTGTGTTGAATTATTTATTCGGCGTCAGTGAGTTAACTGATTATTACAGCAATTGCACGGACCCACTCTCGACGAGTTGCACGATCACCGTGAAATATATCAATATTGTTACTCCTACAGACCCTGAGGCAATCTTTGATCCCAAAGTGCAGGTGATTGCAACTTACCCATTCGAGACAATTACGCCATTTATCTCATTTTTCACTGGGCATGATGGAAAAATCCCCATTGAAGTCCAATCAACTATGCTCTTGGCTCCAGTAGCAAAACCCTAATAATTGGAGGTGGGAATGAAGAAATCCTTTCCAAAGCATAAGCTTGAGTTCGGCCAAGTGATCCCTCTGGTTGTGTTGATGATGTTTGCAATAATCGCCATGGTTGCGTTGATTCTCGATGGTGGGACAATTATGTCCAATCGTCGAACTGCCCAGGCAGCGGCTGACGCAGGCGCACTTGCGGGCGCCAAGCAATTGTGTTTGGGGAATCCATCGCGGGCAATCTCTGACGGCAAATACTACGCAGAGCTCAATGGTGCCGCTACCCCGGTGGCCGATCCGACGATTAGCGGTGGGATGATCCATGTTATTACTTCCGTCACTCAGCCGTCATTTTTTGCAGGTATTTTCGGAGTGTCGACTCTGCCCGCAGGTGCATCTGCTGATGCCGGATGTTACGGCCCTGCCGGAAAGGCTGTGCTGCCGCTTTCATGGATTTGCAAGGGGCCTAACGCAGGGGAATTACCTTTCGACCCCAATATGGATTGTGAAATCCAGACATTGAGTTGGGATAATTTGCTGCTTCCGCTTGTCAAGGGAGATGTCTCTTCGGTCGAGATCGATGACCTGACTTACACATTGGACAGCAAATATCCGCATAGTATTACTACACCTGTGGTCAACGCGGGCGTCACCGAGTATCTGCCTCCAAAAGAGATCTACATTGTCATCGATACTGACAAGGTTTGCATTGAAGATAGCCATCCTCCGTATCCCACCGGAGCCATCGTGTGTGATCTGGATGGCGATGGCAAGAAAGAGATTCAAACAAGTGGCGATCGAGGGTGGCTTTACCTTACCGCCGATACCAACAATATCACAAAGTGGATTACCGACGTTCCGCCGTTCACCTTGCGCACCCACATTTGGCTTTCCGGAAAATCAGGTGGGGATGTAAATGTATTTAACAAGTTGATCTCGTACAATTATGTAGGCGAAAGAGTTCTCATTCCGGTCTATAACACCTTTTGCGAAGGCGACCCCAGTGTTGAAGGATCACCATGCATGGTTGAAGCGCACGATCCTCTTTATTGGGATCTAGAACCTGCCGGAGGAGACATCTTCGACGAGATGAGAAGCACGAACGATAACTACCATGTCATCACCTTCGATGCATTCTATATTTCGTGTGTTTCAACGAAGGGTGATTGCCCGGGCGCAAATTATGCCCGCAGCATTGACCCTGACCTCGGCGAAATACCTACAATGGAAGGGTTCTTCTTAACGGATGTAGGTCTCTCAGCAGATTATGCCCAGAATTGTTCAGTTAACCTGGGTAATTGCATTGTTTCCTTGTCTAAATAATCGCATCATTCTCGCACGATCATAGAGGAGGACACCTTGGCACCTCGCAGTCGAACCATACTCATCGTAATCGTAGGAATATTTCTCCTGCTCGTTGGAGTGGGAGCAGCATATTTGTTGATCCAACGCCTGAATGCTCAAAACCAGGAACAATCCCAGCAAGCGCAGGTATCAAAAACCAGTATCGTGGTGATGGCGCGCGATATGAGCCTGGGAGATCGGGTCAACGCAGGCGACGTGATCCTGTCTGAAGTGCCGGTGGAAGTTGTGCCACGGGATGCCATTACCGCCACCGACACTGTCATTGGCAAGATCCTCAAGGCAGATGTGGTGCAGGGTGAAATGCTGCTTTCGCACAATGTGGCAGATCCAACCAACAACAACCATGATCTCAGCTTTATCCTCGCTGATGACCACGTGATGATGGCTTTTCCCGCCACCGACCAGATGAGCAAGGAAAACGTGATCCAGCGTGGAGATGTGATCGACATCTTTGCCACTTTCCAGGAACAGGTCAAGCAGGTGCCTGGCGTAACCGAATCGACAACCACCACCAACCAGGAGCCGGTGATGCGCGTTTTCACTGTGGACACCTTCCAAAAGGTCTCTGTCACGGCGCTGGTCTTGGATGTGATCAACCAGGAACAAGCAACGCCCGCCGGAGTCAATCTGACAGGTGCAGGCAACACCACAGCCACGTCGCGAACCACGACTGAGATCTCATCCTACCTGCTCGCGCTCACCCCGCAGGATGCCTTGATCTTGAAACACTTGAAGGATGTGAATGCCACATTCGATTTTGTGCTGAGGTCTCCCACATCGACCGTCCAATACGATCTGACACCAGTAACCGAGGAATATATTATTGAACTTTACGGTCTTGAGATATTACCTTAAAAATTCGAGACATAGAGGCTACCATGACGACATCTGATCAGAAAACTCACATTCTCACGATCACATCCAACCCTGTGATCCAGGAATCGGTGGAAGGAGCTTTCAGGAACGAACCTGATTTTTCGCTGCTCGACCCATCGGTCCTGGCAATCGGTATTTTGCCTGCGATAGAAACTGAGAAGCCGCAGATCATTCTGCTGGATTTTGAGTACAAGGATGAGGAATCGTACGATCTTGTAGACAAGATCGCCACTCGCTTTCCAGGCACTGCTGTGATCGTGATCCTTCCTGAGACTAAAGTGCAGTTCTCCGACCGGGTGATCTTATCAGGAGCGCGGGCATTCATTCTTTACCCGTTCACACAAAAAAGCATCCAGGTAACGACGAAACGCGTTCTGGAGTTGCTTACGCGCAACTATCCCGTCACGCCGCTGCCCGAGATGCGCAAAGCCATCGTCCGCCCCAAGAACACCTACGTCGTCTACAGCCCCAAGGGCGGCGCTGGAACATCGACCGTTGCGGTCAACCTTGCGATTGCCATCAATCAGAAAGCCAAAGATAAAGTGCTATTGATGGATGGCAAGCAGATGTTTGGCCATGTTGCCCTAATGCTCAATCTCCGCACTGCAAATTCGATCACCGATCTGATCTCCCATGCTGGAACGCTCGACCCGCATCTGATCAACCAGGTTGTGGTCGACCACACATCGGGCATCAAGGTCCTCCCCAGCCCCAGTTCTGTTGCCGAAGGACAGGGAATCCGCCCTGACGATCTGTATAAAGTGGTACAGGGCGTACAAAGTGCGTTCGCGATCACGATTATCGACGGCGGCAGTTTCCTCAACGAGAATACCGTCACCCTGATGGATGCGGCGGACAAAGTCATCGTGGTGCTTAACCCCGATCTTGCGGCGTTACGTGACGTGCGCCAATTCATGGATATCTGCAAGAACCTCTCGTATCCTGCAGAAAAAATCGTCTACATTCTCAATCAAACCGGGTTGAAAACGGAAATCCGGCGCGAAGAGATCGAAAACATCCTCAAAGTGAAGATTCTCACCAGCATTCCCATGGATGAGGGGTTCTGCCTGAGCTGCCTGAATGAGGGCACGCCTCTGATTCAGAAGAATTCGCGCCATCCCATCAGCAAAGCGATTCAAAACCTGGCGGGCCTGGTGTTGAAGCAGATCAGCGATGCGAATGCAGCCTATAACGCCGCTGAAAAACAGGCATCGGCAGAAGTATTGGCAAAGTCATCAAGACTCGGCTGATCTTTCATACAAAAGAGGTTCAACTTTGACTGCAGACAATATCGATGCAATTTTGTTGATACTCGTTCTCATCAGCGGACTGGGATTGGTGGGCATCATCGTCTGGCTGCTGCGAATGACTACAGCATCCCGGGTGAGCGGCAGGGTTGGGTCATTTGTTGGGCCTGTCAACACCGCGGTGCGGGCACAGACTCGCAAAGTGGAAGGATCGATGATCCGCCTCGAGCAGTTCGAGGGGATTCGCGGACAGTTAAACGAAGCGCTGACAGTGCTTTCCACCTTCAAGCTGCAGGAAAAGATATCCAGCGCTTACTGGCCGATCACCGATATCGAGTTCATCCTCATCCGCGTTGCTGCAACTCTGGTGGGTTTCCTGATCGGATGGGCGATCCCCCAAAATATCATTGGCGGTATCGGACTGGGTTTCCTGGCCTATCTGGTTCCAGGATTTCTGCTCGACCGCGCGATCACCCAACGGCGCAAGAAATTCAGCGACCAACTGCTCGACTTCTTGATCCTGATCAAAGGAGCCATCGGGGCGGGGTACAGTCTGCCTCAGGCGTTGGATATGGCGGTCAGTCAAACCAATGCCCCCGTTTCCGAAGAGTTCAGCCGCGTGCTGCGTGAGGTGAAGTTCGGTTTTGCGCTCGACCAGGCCTTGACAAACCTGTCTGAGCGAATGCAAAGCGACGATTTGATGCTGGTGGTGACTGCCATCATCATCAACACGCAGGTGGGCGGCAATCTGAGCGTAGTCCTGGGCGTAGCCATCGATACCATTCGTGAGCGGATCCACCTCTACGGCGAGGTGCGCTCGCTTACGGCCTATGCCCGTTACGTGGGATATTTCATTTCGTTGCTTCCCTTTATCGCTGCTCTGCTGATCTTTTTCTTCAATCCCAGGTACTTCGACAATGTTGGGACAGAATTGATCTCGCAAATCATTTTCGTTCTTGCTTTCATCGGCCTGATCATTGGGAATATCATCATCCGGCAAATCGTTAAAATTAAAGTGTAAACGGGGCGTATCATGACCGATCTGCTCAATAACACAACGTTCTTAGTCATAGTCTTCGCGGGCGTGCTGGCAATGCTGGCATTCGTGATGGTCATTGCGGCTGCGATGGTTCTAAGCAAGGGAGAGCGGGGTGTCTCGAAACGCGTGCAAGATTTCGTCATCGAACGCGAGGTGAAGAAGGTAGATACTTCTACCAAGACGCGGCAAATATTGCCGAGGGATATCACAGGCACGTTGTTTAGCCGCACACTCGTCCCCTTTATGAAGGGTGTGGTCGATTTCCTTGGACGGTTCACACCAGCATCTTCAGTTGCCAAGATCAATCACCAACTGGCCATCGCAGGAAACCCCATGAACATGCACGCTCAAGAATTCTACGGCGTTCGCGTGTTGTTCCTGCTCGTGGGTATCGGAGGTGCGGTATGGATCAATTACAACCACATTCCGCTCGATGGCACCCGCCTGCTTATGGGGGTCGTTGTCATTGTGTTTTCAATGCTGATACCTTATGCGTGGCTGAATTCTGAGGTACGCAAGGCACAAGATGAGATCAGGCGGAATTTGCCGGATGCACTGGACATGCTCTCGGTTTGCGCATCTGCAGGCCTTGGTTTCGATCAGTCTCTGCAAAAGATCACCGAATACTGGCCCACAGCTCTTGGCAAGGAGTTTAAACGCGTAACCCAGGAAATCGAGATGGGCGTTTCGCGCTCGCAGGCTTTGAGAAATATGAGCGACCGCCTTGATGTGGACGACTTGACCAGTTTTATTGCCATTATCGTGCAGGCTGAAGAAATGGGCATGAGCTTTGCAGACGTGCTGCACAGCCAGGCTGCCCAGATGAGAATCCTGCGCCAGTTTAGGGCCAAAGAAATCGCCAATAAGATGCCGGCAAAGATGATCATTCCGCTCGCCATCTTCATCTTCCCGGCGTTGATTGCTGTAATCCTTGGCCCAATTATTCCTACATTATTTAACCTATTTTAAAAACTATGAGCGTGCGCATGAAGAATGATGAGATCAACGAAAAAGGGCAGGCTGCCAGACCTGCCAAGAAACCTACGCACATCAATCCATTTATTGGTGACGATGAATTGACGGCAGATCCCGAGTACATGCAGCTTCTGGTCGAGTACCAGAACGCCCGCTGGGACGAATGCAATGTTCTGCTGAACAACCTTTTGAAAAAGTATCCTGGCAATCGCCGCCTGGCCGAATTCCAACAGGATTTCGAGTTTCAGTATCTCTTTCATAAGAGCACCCAGGAAAACGTAAAAGAAAAGCATAAACGGGATGCATCCATCGTGGTCAGGAGATTCAGTATAAGCTTTGGCCTGATCGTCCTGGCGGTTGCCGTTGCTGTCGGCATTTTCGTTCTGGTTTATTCGCTCACGATCAGCCGCCAGCAAAACTACAATAAGGGGCAGATCGACCTATTGGGATTGCAGGTTCAGTCGTTGCTGGCTTCCGGTCAGCCTGAAAAAGCCTCTGAGATCTTGCAGCAGATGAAGCTGATCGATCCCCAAAACCCTGAGGTTGTAGCGCTCGGGATCAAAACGAATGAATTGCTTGCGGTGAATCAACTCTACAATGATGCCATTGCCAAGATCAATGCCGGCATGGACAGCGATGCACTCGCTCTGCTGCTGCAAATTCAATCGACGAATCCAAGTTTTAGAGATACAGCACTATTGGTGGAACAGACGAACAACCGCATTCAGGTGAAGCAGTTGAGTGATGCTGCTGCTACGGCATACACCGAAGGCCGCTGGCAGGATGCTATCGACAATTACGAACAGGTGCTCACGCTTAACCCCGATTCAGAAAATCCGAACCTCAAGGAGCAATTGCTCAACAGCTACTTACGGCGGATCATCGAGATGATGAACAGCGATCAGACGACCGTCGATGATATCAATAAAGCTGAAATCTATTACCGACGCGCCGTGGCGATGATCCCTCAAAGTCGCACGTTCAGCACTGAACGTGACAACCTGCAAAAAATCTCTTCCAGCTTACTCGAGGTGAAGTACAGCCAGACCGCCCTTGCCCTGGTATCAGATCCAAACCAGACGGAGTATGCAATCACCCAGGCGGTCAATTTTATGAAGAAGGCAGCCAACCTCAACCCCAACAGCAACCTTCTGCAATCCGAAGTGGACAAAATCCAACTGTACCAGGTGGCGTTCAGCGACTACGTTCAAATGGATTGGCGATCGGCAATCGACAGCCTAAACACCCTGTATGCCATGGACAAGGGGTATGCCAACGGAAATGTGAATCAGCTGCTTTACGAGGCTTACATGGGGCGGGGGAACCAATACTACTCGGTAGGGCTATACAACGATGCCCGAAAAGACTATGAAGCAGCCGAGAACCTCGCCTGGGAATCCGGCGACAATAATCTCACCCAGATCTTTATGGTCGAGGTGGATCTCGGATATGCCTTCGGTCAATTAAGAGATTATCAGAACGCAGCTTCGTATTTCAAGTCGGCGGTCGAGGCGGTGGACTACGCCAACCGGGCGGCAGCATATCCCACATTCGTCAATGACATTGCCAATGCGGGAGCCATGTACGAAACCGGGTCTTACAGGAATTCCTATAATCTGTACGAGCAGGCGCTGCAAGATAAATATTATCTGTTCGATGAGACTGAAATCAATGCGCTTGAAAGCACATGCTTTGCATATATCGCGCGCCAGAATCGTTCGAGTGTGCAGGCGATTTTGGAATACAACCAGTTATCCAAAGCGACTCTGATCTCGTATGCTCAGACTCTCAAAATACCTTACCTGCCTTAAATACGCAGCCCGGCAGGAGAGATTCAGCATTCAGTGATAAGTATTCGCACCCCGAGGAGGATTTAATGTTTACCAACCGGCCAGCAATGAACCAGGTAAGTCCGACGACAACGACCGAGGAACACGAGAGTTTCGCCGAACTCGAAAAGGACTTTTACCATATACGCGACGCTGTCCAGCACCGCCTGCTGACCACAGTCAATGGCGATCTGGCGTTAACCGATTCGAAGAAGGTCAAGCAGCTGATCGAAGATAACTTCAATCAAACCCTGGATGAGGAGAATATTCTGCTGAACCGCAGCATCCGCACCAAGATGCTGGAGTGGACGATCGCAGACATCGTGGGGTACGGACCAATCGAGCCTTTACTCAACGACAATGACATCACAGAAGTAATGGTGAACGGGTTCGACGAGGTATTCGTAGAGCGTTTTGGCACAATCGAAGCCACCAATATTCATTTCGAGGACGAGCAGCACCTGCGCCGAGTCATCGACCGCATCGTTTCGCCAATCGGCCGCCGCGTGGATGAGTCCTCCCCAATGGTGGATGCGCGGTTGCCCAATGGTTTTCGTGTCAATGCCACCATACCGCCCCTCAGCCTGGATGGCCCCATTCTGACCATCCGCAAGTTCGCAGTGAGGCCTTATACCGCCCAGGATTTGATATCGAACGCATCCATGACCGTGCAGTTGGTGAGCTTTTTGAAGGCTTGCGTCGAAGCCAGGGTGAACATGGTGATTTCTGGAGGCACAGGAAGCGGTAAAACGACGCTGTTGAATGTGCTCTCTTCTTTCATTCCCAACCGGGAGCGCATCATCACAATCGAAGACACGGCAGAGCTTCAGCTCAATCAGCGCCATGTGGTGCGGCTTGAAAAGCGGCCGCCTAATATCGAAGGAAAAGGTGAAATTACCATCCGCTCATTGGTGGTCAATGCATTGCGTATGCGCCCCGACCGCATGATCGTCGGGGAGTGTCGCGCGGGGGAGGCCCTCGACATGTTGCAGGCCATGAATACAGGCCATGATGGATCCATGACCACCATCCACTCCAACGGTCCGCGCGATGCACTACGGCGTATTGAAACCATGGTGCTGATGGCAGGATTCGATTTGCCCTTGAAAGCGATTCGCGAGCAGGTGGCGTCCAGCATCGAGTTGGTGGTGCACATAGAGCGTTTGAAAGACGGCACTCGTAAAGTAGTGCAGGTGTCCGAGGTGCAGGGCATGGAGGCCGACACCATCGTCATGCAAGACATGTTCACTTTCCACCAGTCAGGGATCAAGAACGGTATGGTAGTGGGAAGCTTGAAACCTACCGGGCTGCGGCCGCGGTTCAGTGAGAAATTCCAGGCGAATAACATCGAGCTGCCAGAGGCGGTTTTCCAGATGTAAGACTGAAGAAATGAATAGCGCTTGCGGTGTTGAACCGCAGGCGCTTTTTCTTTGTAATGATTCAGGCGAACCATCTTGTAAATTGCGCATAGCCATTTACCCCAACAACACCATTTTAAAAAAGCAGGACTATAATAATCAAACCTTTTATTCCTGTTCAGGACTTTATACTATGGCAAATTCATATCGTTCCATTGGGGTATTTTGCGGGTCAGCGGACGGACTTGCCCAGGCGTATGTCGATGCTGCTGAAACTCTGGGGGCAGAACTTGCGCGCCGGAAGCAGCGCCTGGTCTTTGGGGCTGGGCGTACGGGCCTGATGGGTTCCCTGGCGAAGAGCTGCCTTGCCGCGGGCGGGGAAGTGGTTGGCGTCGTTCCCCTGGGACTCGAAAGTCCTCAACTCATCTACACCACTGGGTTGACCCAACTCGAGGTCGTCGCAAATATCCAGGTCCGCAAAGCGCGCATGAACGAGCTTTCAGACGCGTTCATCGCGCTGCCAGGTGGCTACGGCACCATGGATGAGCTTTTCGAGGTGCTCACCTGGTCGCAGATAGGTGTCCACCGCAAGCCGTTGGGCTTTCTCAATGTCAACGGTTATTATGATGAGCTGATCGCCTGGATCAAGCGGGCTTATGCTGACGGCTTCATCTATGAAGAGCATTTACAGCTTTTTGTCAGCGATTCGAGTGTGGCAGGCCTGCTGGATAAGCTGGCTGCCTTTCGGTTTCCGGATCAGATCGAACGCTGGTTGATGCGAGAAGAATAGCGAATGCCAATCGGCGAATCACTATCCTGACATCGTAAAGGGCACAGAATTCTGTGCCCTTTGCCGTATTTTTGCTGTTATTTATCTTCGGGAATTGATGCGCCCGGAAGGGTTCCGGTCTGGCCGATGGCTCCTGCGAGCCGCTCTTCCAACAGACCTTGTTCTGCCGGTGGGAGTTTCGCTGCGCGGTCGAGCAATTCCTCGTGCAGCGCCTGGATGTCTCTGGGAACCAGGTAGATGGCACCCAGGAACACCACAAAGCAAATCGCCCAGGCTATGCCACATATAAGCAAGATTGAATTCCCCACCGACGTGGCATCGGCGATCATGCCTGCAATCAGCGGCGAAGCGGCCGAACCAATGGACTCGATGAAGCTCTGAATGGCATTCGCCGTCGAGCGGACTTCCGGAACTGTCACGTCGTACACGGTGGCCAGAACGTTGGCCGACGAGAAGGGGATGAACAGTGCCGTCACCAGAAGCATAGCGCCAAAAAGGATCACCTGCTGGTTGGGCACTTCGAGGGTGAAATACATCATGACTGCGCCAACGAGCACTCCGGTAGCAGCAACGATCAAGCGGCCGCGTTTGGTGCGCTTGAACAGTTTGTCTCCAAGCCAGCCGCCCAGGGGATACCCGGCTGCCAGGATGATAACGGCAGGCGCCATAATCATGAGTTGTGTGGTCTCATTATAGCCACGCTCGGTGCCCAGATAACCGAAGAAATAGAAGGTGATCACATTCCATGGAAATACTCCAAAGAATCCCTGGGCAAACAGCATGATCAGGCTCTTTTTCTTGAAGATCTCAAGCGCCGTCTTCCAGCTGAATTTATACTTGCCGGTTTCGACCCCCTGCAGTTCTTCCTCGCTGCTGCCTCGCGGCACATCCCTGACGCTGAAGAAGATCACGATCGCAAGCACCACACCGAAAGAGCCTGTAATGTAGAACACTGAACGCCAGCTAATCACCTGGCCAAGGACAAGCGCCAGCACCATGCCGAGCAAAAACCCAATCGGCTGAGTAAGCTGCAGGATGCCATAGATCTGTCCCCGCCGTTTCGCCGAGAAATAATCGGCGGTCAGACTGTACATGCCGGGATAGCTCGAATCATCGATACCTGTGGAAGAGCGGGCTGCGAGGAAAAGCGGGAAGGTTGGAGCGATTGCCCCAAGCCAGGTTGTGCTGCCCCAGATCAACGAGGCCAAAGCCAACAGCCTGGCCCGGTTATACTTATCGTTCAGAAATCCCCACACTGGTGCCAGAAGCGCGCCTACAACCAGTGCACCCGTATTGATCGCGCCCCACTGGGTGTATGTCATGTGAAAGGTATTCATCACCGGGGTCTGCAACGGACCAATGAGCAGCTTGTCGGTCTGATGGATCAGCATGAACAGAAAGAATACAATGGCAACCGAAGTCCCCGCCTGGGTGAACCTTCTCTCTTTTTGCATGATGCGCCTTCTCGACGAATGGGATGTAAATATTCGAATATTTTAGACCGGGTGGCAGTTTCACGCAAACGACTTGAGAATAAAGCTTTTTGATTTCCTAATGAGCATGCCAGTGATGCAAATCAGGAGTATGTTCGTGCTCGTGGGTGAGCTCTTCATGCGCGTGGGGGTGGCTGTGCGAAATGCCTGGCTCCACCTCATCCCCTGGGGCATGTAGATGATCGTGGTGCAGATCGTCGTGCGTATGTTTGTGGGCATGCTCGATGATGGGATGGGTATGGACGTGGCGGTGCCGCTCGCTCACCATCAGCCAGGCGCCTGCAAGCATCAGCGGCAAAGCTATCCAGAACAAAAACGATGGCGTTTCGTGTAGCAGAATAAATGAGAGAATCGCTCCCAGAAATGGTGCAACCCCGTAAAGTGTAGCAGTTCGCGCCGCCCCCAATGTCCGCAGGCCAAGGATGAACAGCTCGATGCTCAAGCCGTAGCTCATTGCTCCAAGCACGAGCGCGAGGGGAAGCGATGTGGCGAAAGGGAAGGGCCGCCCGAGCAGGAGAGCCAGGAGGAGCGAAAAACTGCCTGCTCCAAGCCCCTTGATCGCTACGATGATCAGAGGATCCCTGGCAGAGATCCGGCGCGTGAAATTGTTATCCAATCCCCAGAAGAAACAGGCTCCCAGGATCGCCAAAGCTGCCGGGGATACTCCCCAGTGACCGCCAGTCCAACTGAAGAGGATTGCCGCCAGAGTGATCAGGCCTATCGCGATGCCGATACGCTTGCCGACGGCTTCTTTGAAGATCAAAGCTGCCAGAAGCACGGTGGCCACACCCTCGAAATTGAGCAGGATCGATGCCGTGGAGGCAGGAGTGGCAGCCAGACCAAGCATCATCAGGATGGGAGCAATGATTCCCCCGGCCACGACGGCGCCACCCAGCCAGGGCACATCCATTCGGGTGATCCCGGCTTCGGCTGCGTGACCCTTCTTTATTAGCCTTTTAGCCAACAAAACCAGGCAGGCGCCCAACCCGGAACCTATATAGAGGAATCCTGCCAGCATAATCGGGTCGAAAGTGCCCAATAGGATCTTTGCCAGAGGCGCAGACGCGCTGAAAAGAGCAGCAGCTGCAAATACAAGAGCAGAGGAGGAGATAAGGTTGCTTTTAAAAGATGGATTGTTCGAGCTCAATAAGAACACCTGTGGATGCAATTCTATCATACGCAGTTCATGCATAACTCAGCACGATGCAACATTAACTGCCAAATGTCTTGCTTTTCTATTTCCGTTTTGCTATACTAAAAGTGGTTGGTACGTGTGTACCACTTTCCGATGAATCGACTTTCTAAGAACACTGTCATACCCCTCTACCATCAACTGGCCGATCTTCTGCGTTCGAAGATCAGTTCAGGAGAGTATGCGCTTGGTCAGCAACTGCCCTCAGAACGCGAATTGATGAGCACCTATGAGATCAGCCGCAATACGGTGCGCGATGCTATTGACGTTCTGGTGCAGGAGGGGCTTGTTGAGCGCGACCACGGACGGGGCACTTTCGTAGCCCTGCCCAAACTGAAGCTTGGTCTGACCAGGATGACAAGCTTCTCAGAGGATATGCGCGAACGCAACCTGCGTCCGGCGTCGCAGCTGCTCAACTCCGAGGTGATCTTCCCTCCAGATGCAGTTGCAGCAAGGCTGCAGGCGCTGCCAGGGGAAAAGGTGCTTTATCTCAAGCGCCTGCGACTGGCAGACGATCTGCCCATGGCGATCAATATCTCTTACTTTACCCTGACGCCGTTTCCAGATCTGGCAAAAGAGGATTTCCAGGACGAATCGGCCTACTGGATCCTGGAGCACAAGTACCAGGTACGCCTCTCGCATGCGGAGCAGACAATGCGGGCCTGTAGTGCCACGCAGAACCAGGCAGAGCTTTTGAAGATTGCCAAAGGAGATCCCATCCTGGTAATCGAGGGAGTGGCGTTCAATTGCGACAGTGTCCCGATCGAATTCATGACCCAGATTTACCGGGGAGACCGGTACGTGTTTTCCATCAACCCGATCCGTTTGCATCCAGGGTAGAGTAGGGGAATCTGTCCCCATCGCCCTTACAGATATTTCATGAGGAGAACGAGATGGTCACGATCCAAAAAAAGCTCCGTTTTTGGGGGATGCTGCTTACCTTCGTATTATTGGCAAGCGTGATCCTGGGCGCATGCGCTCAGCCGACATCAACCAGCGTCACTCCAGTCACGCTCACGATCGCTGACGCGCTCCAGCCATCGTCCCTGGATATCGCAACCGAGTACGAAGCAGCGGCAATGGCCGTCAACCGGGTTGTCTACGAGCGCCTGGTGAGATACAAAGGAAATTCCACAGAAATCGAACCGGAACTCGCCTCTTCCTGGGACGTTTCGACGGATGGCTTGACTTACACCTTCCACTTGCGGCAGGGAGTCAAATTCCACGACGGTACGCCATTCAATGCCGAAGCGGTCAAGTTCTCCTTCGAGCGCATGCTTGCCATCAACCAGGGCCCGGCCTGGATGTTCTCAGCCATTGATTCGATCCAGGCAGTGGACGATAACACGGTCAAGTTCATCTTAAAGCAGCCGTTTTCAGCCTTCCTGCCGGTCCTGGCAAACATTTGGGGTACAGGCATCATCAGCCCGACGGCCGTCACCAGCAACACGGTCAATAGCGACAATGCCCAGGCATACATGCAGGATCATATGGTTGGCACAGGGCCCTACAAGTTCGTCGAATGGGTGCACGGCGACCATATCACCCTCGAGCGCAACATGGATTATTGGGGTGGTTGGCCAGAGTCGGCCGACGGCAAGCCCATCGATAAAGTCGTGATCAGGTTCATCACCGAACCCGCCACCCAACGCCTGACCCTCGAACAGGGCGACCTGGATATTGCCATGAATATATCGGTGGACGATCTCGCCGCAGTATCGAAGGAAGCCGGCCTCGTCCTCGTCGAAGAGCCAAGCATGATGGGAACTTACATCCGCTTTAATATGACCAAGGCTCCTCTCGACAACAAGAATGTCCGCGAAGCCATCCGCTATGCCCTCGATTACAAGTCGATCATCGACAAGATCATGCTCGGTCACGCCGTAGAGATGCAAGGTCCCGCCGCCATTGGCCTGCCCGGGCACAACGACAACCTGCCCGTCTTCAGCCAGGATCTGCAGAAGGCTAAAGAGCTTATGGCTGCATCCGGCGTCCAAACTCCCATCAATCTCGAATATGTCTATGAGACCGGGCAGGAAGACCGCCGTATGGTGGGCGAGTTGCTTCAGGCCAACCTGGCGGAGATCGGCATCAATCTCACCATCCACACGCTGCCATGGGAATCCATCTGGGCGAGGGTGTCCGCCGAAGACAAGTCGCAAACGCCTGATCTCACGGCAAATGGCTGGTGGCCCGATTACGCGGACGTGCAGGATTACCTCTACCCCATGTACCACTCTTCACAGTGGCCGCCGGCTTCATTGAATATCGGTTTTTATGGCAATCCCCAGGTAGATCAACTGCTCGACCAGGCGCTTGCCGAGAACGACGCCACCGCCCGCAACGCCATGTATGAAAAGGCGCAGCAGTTGATCGTCGACGACGTTGCCAGCCTGGATCTCTACCAAAAGACCATGACCATCATGATGCACGATTGGGTCAAAGGCTTCGTCTATAACCCGATCTACACCGAAGCATTCAATATTTACGATATGCGCATTTCCAAGTAGCCCAACCCGGGCGCTGAGGGGTACCTTTATCCCTGAAGGGTACCCCTCTTTATTGAGAAAAACACATGCTAAATCAACTTCTTCGCCGCATTCTGCTCAGCCTGATTGCCCTTATCGGGATCACCCTGCTTGTTTTCATCCTTTCGCATGTGGTCCCGGGAGACCCCGCGCGCCTGGCTGCCGGTCCGCAGGCTCGTGAGGCACAGGTGGAGAGCGTGCGCAAGGAGTACGGGTTGGATAAGCCGCTGCCCCAGCAGTATTTGATCTACATGAGCGATCTTTTTCAGGGCAATCTCGGTAAATCCCTGCAGAGCAGGCGCCCCGTCTCCGAAGACCTGGTCGATTATTTCCCGGCCACCCTCGAATTGACACTTGCAGCGACGTTACTCGCCGTCATCGGCGGGATCGCCTTTGGAATCCTTTCTGCAGTGCACAAGAACGAGTGGATCGACCATTTGACGCGCGTGATCTCGCTTGGCGGGGTGTCGATCCCTGTCTTCTGGCTCGGACTGGTGCTCGTGCTCATCTTCTACCGGGCGCTGGGCTGGCTGCCTTTCGGCGGCCGGCTCGATCCATCCCTCAGCCCGCCTGTTCACATTACCGGACTGTACATCCTCGACAGTCTTCTGACGGCCAACTGGCAAACGCTCGGAAGCTCGATCGCCTACCTGATTCTGCCTGCAGTCACCCTGGCCTTCAGCAGCCTTGGCGTCGTCTCGCGGATGACCCGCGCCAGCCTGCTTGACACGCTGCAGGAAGATTACATCCGTACTGCACGCGGCAAGGGACTGCAGGAACGCCTGGTTTTGATGCGCCATGCCCTGAAGAATGCGCTCATCCCGGTGACCACCATCGTCGGGCTGCAATTCGGAGGACTGTTGGGCGGCGCATTCCTGGTTGAGGTGATCTTCTCGTGGCCCGGCCTTGGCACATATGCCATGAAGGCGATCATGTTCCTGGACTACAACGGAATCATCGGGGTCACCTTGTTGACAGGACTGGTGTTCATGATCGTGAACCTGCTTGTGGATCTCACCTACCTGACCATCGACCCAAGGATTCGTGCGCAATGACCGCCATGCCTGTCGACCTGACGCTCACACTTGCCCCAAGGCGTACCTACATTTCCACGCTGGCACGTTTTCTCAAGCGGTCTCCCCTGGCGACCGCTGGGTTGGTGATTGTGATCGTCACAGTGCTTATCGCGCTCACCTCGCGCTGGATCGTCCCTTATAACCCGATCACACCGAACCTGGACGTCAAACTGGCCGCGCCAAGCCTGCAGCATTTGCTTGGAACAGACGATATGGGGCGGGATATCCTCAGCCGGATCCTGGCAGGCACGAGCGTTTCGCTCTCATCGGCGCTGATCATCATAGCGATCTCGATGGCTTTTGGCATGACGGTCGGGTTGATCGCCGGTTACTCGGGCGGCTGGCTCGACGATGTGCTCATGCGCATGACCGATATCTTCCTGGCCTTCCCGGCGCTCATTTTGGCCATGGCGATCAGCGCCACACTCGGCCCATCGCTGCAGAACGCGCTGATCGCAGTCGCCGTCGTGTGGTGGCCGTGGTACGCCCGCCTGGTACGCGGACAGGTGCTTTCGGTGCGAAACATGGAATATGTCGAAGCAGCGCGCGCAGTTGGCGCCCGTCCAATCCGCGTGGTGCTGCGCCACATTCTCCCCAACACACTTGGCCCGCTGCTGGTGCAGGCGACTCTGGACGTCGGCAATACCATCCTGCTCACCGCCTCTCTCAGCTTCATCGGCCTGGGCGCCCAGCCGCCCACCCCCGAGTGGGGTTCGATGGTGTCCGTCGGCAGGTTGTATCTGCTCTCGTATTGGTGGGTGCCCACCATGCCGGGGTTTGCCATCCTGTTCACGGTTCTGGGCTTCAACCTTCTCGGCGATGCCTTGCGCGATTTCGCGGATGTGCGTGAAAGGGCGCTTTGATGAGCGATTTCACCCATTCACCTGACCTGGTTGTGATCGGCGATACCAATCTTGACCTGATGCTGCAGGTCGAGCACTTTCCCGGCCCCGACGACGAGGTGGAAGCAGTTGCCACCCTTTCCTCGGCGGGTGGAAATGCCGCCAATATCGCCGTCCAGGCGGCACGTTTGGGTTTGCACGCAGCCTTGATCTCTGCCATCGGAGACGATGAGCAAGGCAAGTCTGTGATCAAAGCAATGCAGGATCGCGGCGTCGACCTCTCTGCGTTGCGCATCATCGCAGGCAAGGCAACCGGGCTGGTTGTGGCCATCGTGCGGGCAGACGGGCAGCGCGCCATGATCGCTTCCCGGGGGGCAAATACTGCCATCGGGTTCGATGAAACCGGCAAAGCGATGCTCGAAGCCGCCAGAATCGTGCACGTCAGCGACCCGACGCCTGAGGTCGTAGCTTCATTGCCCGCGTTGATCGACTCAAAGCCTGCGGCGCTTTCACTCGACCCCGGGAGTATCGGCGCGCGGAAAGGCGTGCCAACCCTGCGCCCGCTGCTGCAGATTTGCCGCTATCTTTTCGTGAATCAGAACGAGCTGGCAGCGTTGACAGGCCAGGACGATCCGGAACAGGCGGTCAATGTCCTGTTCTCCCTGGGCATCCAAACAGTCTTTGTCAAACGCGGTGCACGAGGCTGCCGCATTTATGCCCAAACCCTGACGCTCTCGATTCCAGCCTTCCCGGTGCAAAGCGTGGATGCCACCGGCGCGGGGGATGCCTTCGACGCGGCCATGCTCTACGCCATTCTGCGCGAAATGCCGCTCGAAGAAGCAGGCCGCTTTGCCAATGCTGTGGGCGCAATGGCCACGTTGGAACTTGGAGCACAATCCAGCCAGCCTGACCTCGCCCAGGTAAATGATTTTCTGACAGGAAAGTGAGCTGAAGATGTTTGAATCTGTATTTGGTGTGCAAAAAGCAGTCATCGGCATGGTGCATCTGCCTCCCTTGCCCGGCGCGCCGCTGTGGAAAGGATCGTCACTCGATGAGATCCTCGATTTTGCCAGGCAAGACGCGCTCAACCTGGCCGCAGGCGGCGCCCACGGCATCCTTATCGAGAATCAGAACGACCAACCCTTCCTCACCGGAAGCGTTCCCTTATCGACAGTCACCTGCATGACCGCGCTGGCGCTCGAAATCAAACGGGTGGTCAAGGTACCCATAGGCATCAACGTGCTTTTTAATGACTGGCAGGCCGAACTGGCCATTGCGAAAGCCGTGAATGCCCAGTTCATCCGCGTCGAGGTGCTCGTCGATTCATGCTGGTCGGATATGGGATTCATACCGGCGGCAGCGCCCGACCTGCTGCGCTTGCGCAGTCAACTTGACCTGGATGTGAAGCTGTTTGCGGACATCCAGGGCAAATACACGCACCTGGCAGCGCCCAAACCCCTCGAGGATTCGGCAGCGGATGCAGAATCAAGAGGCCTGGCAGACGCGCTTATCGTTACGGGCTCGAGCACGGGCCATTCGGCACCGCTCGAAAATATCCGTCTCGTAAAAGACAAGGCGCAGATCCCGGTGCTCGCTGGAAGCGGGATCACGGCGGAGAACATCAAAGAAGTCTTTATGATCGCCGATGGAGCAATTATCGGCAGCCATTTCAAGAAGGACGGAAAACTCCAGAATCCGGTGGACATTGCGAGAGTGAGAAACCTGATCAGCAGGATTGAATAATGGAGGCAGCATGAAAATTTTACTGGTAGGGCATGGGGGACGCGAGCACGCAATCGCTCTGGCATTGGCCAGGTCCAGGGTTCATCCCGAACTGGCAGCCTACATGAGCAGCATCAACCCTGGCATCGAGGAATTGAGCAGCCGAATCTACAACGGCAGCATGCAGGATGTTGGAAGCATCACGTCCATCGCAAAAGGCGAACGTGTCGACCTGGTGGTGATCGGACCGGAAGAACCCCTGATGCACGGCGTCATCGACCAGCTTCTTGAGGCGGGCATCCCTGCGTTTGGACCGACCCGGGCGCTCGCCAACCTTGAAGGCAATAAGGCGCTGCTGCGCAAGATCATCAGCCTGGCCGTGCCTGAAGCCAACCCCATCTACCGGGAATGTGTCACCCGCGGGCAGGTGTGCGATACGATCCACGCTGTCCAGAATGTGGCGGTCAAACCCGTCGGTTTGACGGGCGGCAAAGGCGTGCGGGTCAGCGGCAAGCAGCTTTCCGGCGAGGCTGAAGCCGAGGAATATGCCCTGGAGATACTCGTGCGGGACGGCAAAGTGCTCATCGAGGAACTGCTGGACGGCGAAGAGTACTCGCAGATGGTCTTCTCGGATGGGGTTCACCTGATGCCCATGCCTTTAGCCCAGGATGCCAAATATGCCTACGAAGGCGACCAGGGCCTGATGACCGGGGGAATGGGATCGTACACCCAGGCAGACCAATTGCTGCCCTTCGTCAGCGAGTCTGACAGGCAAAAATCGTTCGAAATCCTGAAGAAAGTCATCGATGCCGCGCAGGGTGAATTTGGAGAGGCGTATCACGGCGTGCTTTATGGCCAATTCATGCTGACACGCTCGGGACCCAAACTGGTGGAGACCAACGCTCGTTTTGGCGACCCCGAAGCCATAAACGTCGTCTCGCTGCTGCGCACAGACCCTGTGGATGTGTTCATGGGCGCTGCCACGACCCTGCCCGACAAGATCGAGTTCGAGCCGATGGCCAGCGTGTGCAAATACCTGGTTCCAGAAGGATATCCCGAGACCAGGCCCGAGCCTGTGAGTGTGCAAATTGCCGAATCCGTGCTCGAAGAAGAAGGAACGCGCCTGATCTACGCGGGCGCCGAACGGCAAAGAACGGGGGTCGTGGCTACAGGATCGCGTTTTGCGGCAGTTCTCGCCGTCCGGCCGACTGTCGAAGCAGCGGAAGAAGCCGTCGAGCGCACGATCCACCGCCTGGACCTGAAGGGTGTGCGCCACCGCCCGGACGTGGCCACGCCTGCATTGCTGAAGAAACGCGTCGAGCACATGCAGAGGGTGATGCAAGGTCAGTGATTTATCCAATATTTCCAGTGATTGCGGATAGATATCAATCTATCCGCTTTTTTTGCGCGCATTCTCCGGCGCGGAGGGGTCATGCGGTCGAGCACCGCGCACAGAAGGTCATCAAGGCCCTCCCGTGCGGACCCGCAGCAAGCCAGCCTCAAAGGATGGGGGAACAGGAAAGCGTAAACCGGAGTGAACTGGTATGGTTTCGATAAGTGCGGGAACAAATCTGAACAAATCGAAGACGCAAGCAGCCGGATTCAAGGGGGATATAGGGATGTTAAGGTGCAATATTATTAGACGGTTATTATAGCACATTTGTTCTATTTTGTCAAGGGGTTTAGAGGAATTTTAAGGTTAAAACGGGATATTTTAAGGTTGGAATACAGGCGCAGAAGCGTTGAGACAGAACCGCTTGCGAACATCTGGGATAAACCCGGCGTTTCGATCAGGCATGCCCCCGAGTGCCATTCGAGAGGGGAGCCAAGAATCCACGATGAACAGGAAATGCCGTCGTTTCCATGGAAGGAGCTTCGCTGCATAGCGAGTCAGTTGAAGATCCTTCGCTGGCGCTCAGAATGACAAGCGGTCGCACCTTCGATTTCAATCCCTTCTTCTTCATTTTTGTACATTATTATTACTACTGATTATTTATACAAATCAGAAACAATCATATTCAAAATACCCCTTCCACGCTTCCTTGAAGCGGGCGGTGGGTTTCAGATCTTGAATCGTTGTACAATCAAATCATCTTAGGCATAGAGGTGGAATGTGAAGAAACAGGACCCAATTCTCGTATCTTATCTGGAAGAACGCAGCAGCGCCCTTCTGTACCAGACCATGTCGGAAGTCGAGAAAGATCCGCGTCTGGCGGAGGTGTACAAGCGCATTTCCGTCACCGAGGCGGGCCATGCCGAGACGTGGCTGGCAAAAGCGAAGGAACAGGGCCTTGAGGTGCCTGAATGGCGCCCAACCTGGCGCATCCGCACGCTGGTTTACATGGCAAAACACTTCGGTCCTTCGGTGATCCTTCCCACGATCCAGGGGATGGAGCAAACCAGTACATCAGGCTATACGCAGATGCCGGGGGCGGGCGGCATGGTCGGACAGGAACAGTCTCACGCGCGATTGATGGATATCATTACGGGCTCGGTGCGGGGCGGGCTCGAGGGCAGCGTGCTGGCGCAAATCGAGGGCAGACACCGCTCCGGCGGCGGGAACGCCTTGCGCGCAGCCGTCCTTGGCGCGAATGACGGACTTGTATCGAATCTCAGCCTGGTGATGGGTGTGGCAGGCGCAGCGCTGGCGGGCAGAAGCGTGCTCATCGCCGGAATCTCCGGGCTGCTTGCAGGCGCGATCTCGATGGCGCTTGGCGAGTGGCTCTCGGTCACCTCTTCGCGCGAACTCTACCAGAACCAGATCGCCACCGAAGCCACTGAAATCGAGGAAAATCCCGAGGAAGAGGTCGATGAGCTCAGCCTGATCTTCCAATCCCGCGGCATCAAGCCCGAAGTGGCCCAAACCCTGGCCAGCCAGATGATGACCGACAAGGAAAGCGCCCTGGACACGCTCTCGCGCGAGGAATTGGGCGTCAACCCCAAGGATCTGGGCGGCTCGGCCTGGGAAGCTGCCATCACATCCTTCTTCCTCTTTGCGTTGGGCGCAATTCTCCCCGTGGCGCCCTTCATCTTCTGGCAGGGAATGACCGCTGTCTATATCAGCGTGGCATTCAGCACGGTCGGCCTGTTCGTGCTCGGAATCGCGATCACCCTCTTCACCGGCCGCGGCGTGCTTTTTTCAGGATTGCGCATGGTTTTATTTGGCCTCGTCGCCGCTGCGATCACTTTCGGAATCGGCCACCTGATCGGCGGCGGGATCAGCGGAGGATAAGAGCAGACTGATTTAGTTGAATCGTCCAAATTCCCGCTGTCTACACGGACAGCGGGAGTTTTTTTCCCTTCCCCACCCGGTTGACGACTAAATACTCGCCTCGACTAACGGATACACGCAATCGATCTCTTTTTGGATTTCGATGGTCTTCGCCAGCGCGCTGACGATGCGCACGTAGCGCACAGGATCGTCCATGCGCCTGCCCTTGCGATCTTTGAGGTACTTGTTCAGCACCTGGTAGCCGCCGATTTGGTAGTTCCAGACTTCCGGCGGGATGCCTTCGAAGTATTTCGTCTCATTGATGTATACCCTGCCTGTTTCCGAGTCATACGCCACTTTCTCAATGGCATTCTGCGCGCCTGCGCCCTGGTAGCGAGCCGTGGGAGGGTCGAGCTCGTCGGACTTCAACAAATGCAGGTCCGCAACTCGCTTGCCCAGCGCCGACATCTGCTCGAAAACCTCCACGTCCCGGGTAAAAGGCACGCGCGGAAAGTCGATCCGCAGCGCTTCGGCGTATTTTTCACGGTAGATGTTGCTGTAGAACACCCCGTAGATGTAATACAGGATCTCCTCTGGCGTGGGTTTGCGGTTGTAATCGGCGGTCAGGCGTGTAACTAAAACAGGGTCAAGATTGGGAGTGCGCTCGATGAAGGAATTCCCAAGCAGTCCACCCTCAGGCTCGGATGGGTAAATGTAGAGCGGAAAAAGAGAATCGATACTCTGATTGTCTGAACGGATAACCCCATTTGAGATCATCGCATTCGTGACGAAGAAGTATTTGGCTTCTTTACTTGATGGTACCCGTCTGACAGTAATTAGCCCAATATTCTTACCTTGCAGCATATGCTGCATGATATCGAGTCGCGGTCGTTCAAGAAAAGCATCGTTATAAAAAATCGCCCTCACATCAAAAGGCCGGTACAGAATACGCGTATAGGATGCTTCAAGATTCCCTGACCTATTAGCCTCGTCTCTCGCTTGCTTTAGAGACCAGTGCTTGTTTTCTTTGATCCCAAATGCTTGCACAAGCAAGTTGTCGGGGGTCGAAGGATTTAGAATTTGGGTAATCCTGTTCCTTAATTCATGTTCGTCGAAATCGATTACGAGTTCGTCCCTTGAGGTGACTATTCCCACATTATTCTTGGGGAAGATTCGGTCGATTCCTTGCCAATCCTGGTATTCCTCCATCGTTTCAAGGCCGTTCTTGGTAAAGAAATACCAGGGGCTCATCGCGTGGATTTCTGAAAATGTCGTGCTGTTGAGCCGGTTCTCTGACAGCCAGGCATACTTGACCTCCCGTGTCCCATAAAGATCGGCCTGCCGGACGGTACAGCCTTCCATCCCGCGTATCTTGACGAGTAGCACAATCGCCACCCCTGTGCGAATGTCGAAGACGTTCTCGTCCTTGCCGCCCTCCGGCGTTTTCTCCTTCTTCAAGCTGCTGCCGTGCAGGTCGAGCACGCTGATCTCGTTGAAGGTTTTCATCAGGCTCTGGCGCATCCCCCGAAAAGTGGGGTTATCCAGGTAGCCGTGGTTGGTGATCATCCCAATCACCCCCTCCCCCGCTTTTTGCACTTTCCACTGCGCGAAGCGCAGGAACTTGACATAATCGTCCTGGAGCCATTTGGGGTTCTTTTCTTTGAGCGGTTGCCCATCGATCGTGTAATAGCTCTGCGCCCCGTTCATGTCGGTCTTCAGCAATTGCTTCGTCCAATCGTTGTTATTGGCCGAAATACCAGAATACGGCGGGTTGCCCAGGATCACCAGGATCGGCTTCTTTTTTACTTCGAGGGCATCGTGGCTCTCTTCGCTCAGCGAACTCACCCCCGGGATGTCGTTCAGCGAAATCGCCTCCATATTCAGCGTGTTGGTCAGGTAAAGTTGAAAACGCTCGTCATTATCCAGCGGATAACCCATTTCGTCGAACAGGAAGCCCATTTTCAGGTGTCCGATGGCGTATGGCGCCATCATCAGCTCGAAAGCGAAATAATTCTTGAGGATCTGCTGCTTGAGGAATTGCCCGCAGTCGCCCGTGCCGTATTTTTCGGCGTGTTCTGCCACCGCCAGGCGGATCGCCTCCGCCGGAAAGGTCAGCGTCCCGGCCGCCGGGTCGAGCAGCGTCACCGATGGGTCGGCCAGCCCGTCTGCCAGATTGAATTTGTCCTTGAGGATCTCGTGGATCGAGCGCACGATGTACTTCACCACCGGCTCAGGCGTATAGTAAACCCCGCGCTTTTCCTTCAGGGCGGGGTCGTACACGCCCAGGAAAGTTTCGTAAAAATGCAAAATCGGGTCACGCCCGCGGCCCGCGCGGTCGTATTGGTGCAGTATGCCCTTGAGGTCCGCAGCGGCAAGCACATCCGCGATATCGTCGATGATCACCTCCAACTGCTTGGGCAGGTCCTCCAGCGAGATGTAGCGGAACACGTCCCTCAGGATGCCGATGGTGTTCGGGATCAGGTTGAAAGCCAATTGCCGGGTGAAATCCACCCCGCCGCGCGAGCGGGCCGCGAACATGCCGTAGACCAGCGTCTGCGAATACAGGTCGGCAAACTGGCTCTCGTCCAGGTCGGGGATCAGGTAGCTCTTGAAGCTGTTGAAAAAGCCGCGGATGGCGCCGCGTCCGGCGTCCGCCTGGCGCAACTCTTCGGCAACCACCTGGTCGCGCAGAAAGCGGGTGCGTTTGGCCAGTTCCACCGCCAGCGCTTCAGCAGTAAAGGTCCGCGGAAGCGAAAAGGCGAAGAATTGCGCGAGCAGGGCGTCGAACGCCTCGATATTTTCCAGCGGCGGCATCGCGCGCACCCTCGAAGCGATGACCGGCCGCGCGATTTGCGTTTTCATCGTCATCCGGCCGTCGCGGTACAGGCGGAACTCGTAGAAATCGGTCAAGATCAGGTTGGGGAAAACCGAGCGGTAGCGCAGCAACTGCTCGGAATTTTCGATACGATCCAGGTCCGCTCCGGGCAGCTTGGCTTCGATGTAGCCTGTAATGTGCTGGCGCCCGTCCCAAACGCGAAAATCGGGGTTGCCTGCATCGGTCTTTTTGGGCAGCACTGTTACATGAGTTCGACCGCCGCCTTTTGCTTCCACAAGTGATTTGAGGAACGGGTAATAACTTTCTTCGCGGGCATCCCCGCGTATGGTGGCTTCGGCAACCAGCTTGAGATATGCGTTCAGTTGGGCATCCATGTTCGTTCCCCTATCCTGTTGAAAATGTATTCCCCGACAGGTTCAATTGTAGCATCGAACCAGAAACGTAATCTTCGAGAGTAGGCAAAGTGGCTCATCTATCGAATTCCCCTTCCCCATTAAAGCTTGGTCAGGGGCGAAATTCTCTATTGAATAATTGGCTACGCGCATTTAACTATAATTTTTATGCTCCAGAATGGCTTGATTCCTGCTGTTTTGCACAGCTCTTTAAGCTACAATCAGGGAAGATGCCATTCCTCCCATCACCAGCGAGGCAGCGATGCAATCGACCCACCAGCCCGTCACATACCAACGCTATACCCCCTCCGGGTTCGAGCCGGTTTCGGCCGAGGTGATCGCCGAAGTCCCGCTCACCCTGACCATCAACGGCCAGGTCTGGCTCGAGTTCCTGTGCACGCCAACTTACCTCGAAGCCCTTGCCGTTGGGTTTCTGTTCAACGAGGGGCTGATCTCTTCAGCGGCCGATCTGGCTTCGGTGCATCTCTGCGCCGAGGGCGACAATGTGGATGTGTGGACCCGGCACCCGCTGGCAAAGCCTCCCGTCTGGCGCAGAACCTCTGGATGCGGCGGAGGCTCGACCTCCCATCTCTCCCCCGCCCCCGCAGCGAGTCCCAAACCCGAAAATTCTGGCTATGCGCAGACTGCCGGAGTTCCCGCGCCGGATTTCTCGATCGCCGCAAGCGCGCTGCTCGAACTGATGCGCCAGCTGATGGCTTCGCAGGAACTCTATCACCGCACCCGCGGCGTGCACTCGTCGGCGGTCAGCGACGGCGCTGCCCTCTTCCTCCAGGTCGAAGATATCGGGCGTCATAACACGCTGGACAAGATCGCGGGACGCCTGCTGCTCGAAGCTCCCCCGCTCCGCCCGCGCATCCTTTTGACCACCGGGCGCGTCTCGTCTGAAATGCTGCAAAAAGCCCAGCGCATCGGGGTTTCCACCGTTGTCTCGCGCACCTCCCCCACTTCGCTTTCCGTGCGCATGGCAGAGGAAGCCGGCATCACCCTCGTCGGATATGCCCGCAAGGACCAGTTTATTGTCTACGCGCATCCTTACAGAATTTTGACCGAACTGGAAACCTGATGCTCTACCCGGCGCCCTCGATGCTGCGCGCCAGCGCCTCGGCCATGGCAAATTCAGCAGGGGTATTGACATTGATAAACGCCGCGCCGTACGGGTCGAAGCGCGAAATTTCCGATTCCCCCAACTCCCTGACCTTGACGCTCTCGAACCACGAGATCATGCGCATCTGATCGCCGGCCAGCGCTTTTTCGACCCTGGGCAGGCAGCTCTTCTTGCGATACACCGCGTGCTGCGGCTCAAGGCCTTCGGGGCTGCGCGGAATGGCCACGTCCAGATTGCTCTGCGCCAATACCTGGCGCTCGAAAGAGAGCAGGGCCGGGTTGACGAAAGGCATGTCGCAAGCCACAACGGCCACAAACGGGTCATTCGACAGCTTGAGGGCAGTGTATAGGCCCCCAAGCTTGCCTTTGCCCGGCTGCACATCTTTGACAAGCTTGACGCTAAGGAATTCGTAGATCTCAGGCTCGTTGGCGACCACGTACAGTGTGTCTGCAACCGGCAGCACCCTTTCGACGATGCGCGCGATCAGGGGTTGGCCCAGGAAGGGCATCAGCGCCTTATTCTGCCCCATCCTGCTCGAATTTCCGCCAGCCTGGATGAATATGCTCAACATAGGTATGTATAATTATATGTGCAATCGAACCTGTCGTTCGGAGGACATTTGAAATGCCTGAGTCCGACCTCGATCTTTCTCCCCTGCGCTCCATCTTGCAAGACCTTCTACCCAAGGGCCGCTCCGCCCTGCTGCCTTCGCTGCATGCTGCGCAGGACCTGTACGGGTACATCCCTTCCCCCGCCGCTTCCGAGATCGCATCTGCCTTGCACGTTCCACTTTCCGAAGTCTACGGGGTAATCGAGTTTTACTCGATGTTCTCTTCGCAACCGGTGAGCAAAACGATCATCCACGTGTGCAACGACCCAGCCTGCGCCATGGCCGGGTCTGACGCGTTGATGAAGAATCTCATCCGGCAATATTCCGATGCCAACGCGAAAAACGGCGACGAGATCGTCGTCGAGCGGGCGCCCTGCCTTGGATTGTGCGAGATGGCTCCCGCCATCATGATCAAAGATATCCAGCGCGGCCACGTGGACGCCAGCGGCGCCGGAAGACTCCTCGAGGAGTTTGGCGAAAAACCCTACAGCATTATCGGCGGGGACGCCCACGAATTGACTCAGAACTGCGGGAAACACCGCCCCACAACGATCGGCGAATATGTCGCCGGCGGAGGGTACAACGCCTTGCGCAAGGTTTTGAGCATGGATCCGGCCGCCGTCATCGCCGAGGTCAAAGCGTCAGGCCTGGTCGGCCGCGGCGGAGCTGCCTTTCCCGCAGGGTTGAAGTGGGAAGGCGCGGCAAAAGAGGCCGCCAGACCCAAGTATGTCATCTGCAATGCAGACGAGGCGGAACCCGGCACGTTCAAAGACCGGGTGCTTCTTGAAGAGGACCCGCACCGCATTCTGGAAGGGTTGATCATCGCAGCCTATGCCACCGGCGCTCACCAGGGCTATATTTTCCTGCGCGGCGAGTACACCAACGCCTTCGTTGCCATGACCTATGCGCTCAAGGAAGCCTACGCTTCGGGACTTCTGGGTCAAAATATCCTGGGTTCAGAGTTCGACCTGGAGCTGGAACTCTTCCGCGGCGCAGGTGCGTACGTTTGCGGCGAAGAAACCGCGTTATTCGAGGCCATCGAGGGCAAGCGGGGATTCCCGCGCATGAAGCCTCCCTTCCCCACCACCAAAGGTCTCTTCGGCAAGCCGACGGTGATCAACAACGTCGAGACGTTGAGCAACATCCGATCCATCATCAACATGGGCGCTGCGGAATACCGCAAGACAGGCACCGAAAAGTCCCCGGGGACAAAGCTCTTCTGCCTCTCCGGCGATGTAGCCCAGCCAGGGTTGTACGAGGTGCCTTTCGGCATCAGCATACGCCATCTCATCTACGATCTTGCCGGGGGCGTCCGCGGGGGCAGGCAGCTCAAAGCGATGCTCTTCGGCGGAGCTGCCGGGGCTTTTGCCGACGCCGCTTCGCTGGATGTCGCCCTGTCCTTCGAAGAGCTGCGCGCCCACGGCCTGCCCCTGGGTTCAGGGGTAATCACCATATTCGACGAAACCCGCGATCTGCGCGATGCGCTCTCCAGGCTGGCTTACTTTTTTGCCGACCAGTCCTGCGGTAAATGCTACCCATGCCAGCTGGGCACGCGGCGGCAGATGGAAATCATCGAACGTATGGCAGCCGGCAAGATGCTTCCCGGCGACCGCGCCCGGCTCGAGGACGTCGGCTGGACGATGACCGACGCATCGCTCTGCGGCCTGGGGCAGACAGCCGCCTCGGCGGTTCTCAGCGCGATCAAACTGTGGCCCGAATACTTCGTTGAAAATCGATCTTAGGAGGTAAGGCATGGCCGATCCAGTCAATCTGACGGTCGATGGAATTTCAGTTTCAGTCGAGCCGGGGACCACGATCCTCAAAGCTGCCCTACAGGCAGGCATCGACACCATTCCCACCCTTTGCTATCACGACTATTGCACACCCAATGGCCTGTGCAGAGTCTGCGTTGTCGAGGTCGAAGGATCGCGCACATTGATCCCATCCTGCTGCACCAAGGCGACCGAGGGCATGAAGGTGACAACCCGCACTCCGCGCATCGAACGGGCCAGGCGCACCCTCCTTGAGATGCTTGCCTCGACTGTCGACCTCTCGGACGCGCCGGATGCGCAGCAGATGATTACCGAATACAGCGCGGCTCCCCAGCGCTTTCCCGAAGCAGCGCAGCGGCGTTATCCCGTGTTGGATGACAACCCGATGTACATCCGCGACTACAACAAGTGCATTCTCTGCTGGAGGTGCGTGCAGGTTTGCGCCGAAGATGCCCAATTCACTTATGCGATCAATTTCTCGGGCCGCGGATTCGAAACCAGGATCGATACATTCTATAGCCTGCCCATCCTCAGCACCACATGCGTGGTCTGCGGCCAGTGCGTTGGCGTATGCCCCACGGGCGCGCTCAAAGCCAGACGCGAGTGGCAGCTCGAGCAGGGGCAATCGATGGATGAGATCATCGCTGCGAGTACCGACGATCGAACGCTGCGCAAACGCTCCGCCAACCGCCAGCAGCCGTAAACCAGTCAAGTCCGATCAGTTCCGGAGGAACCATGCTTCAACCCTCGAAAACGGTGACCACCACCTGCCCCTACTGCGGGGTGGGCTGCAAGCTCGAACTCCATATCGATGCGAACGATTTTATCTATAAGGTCACATCTCCATTCGACGCTGTGGTCAATCACGGCAACCTGTGCGTCAAAGGCCGCTACGGTCACGATTTTATCTATCATAAGGATCGCATCACCACTCCCCTGATGCGGAAAGTACCCCAAAAGCCCGGCGCGCGTACCCAGGCATTTGACCCCGCAGAGTGGCAGCCGGTATCCTGGGACGAAGCGCTCGATTATACGACCGACCGCATGGCCGAGATCTATCAGCGCGACGGCTCGCCCGCCATGGCTTTTTACGGCTGCGCCAAAGCGACCAATGAAGATAACTACCTGCTCGAGAAATTGCTCCACACGCAGTTCCGCTCCAACAATATCGACCACTGCACCCGGCTGTGCCACGCCGGAAGCGTTGTGGCGCTGCAAATGGCCGTCGGCTCTTCGGCGATGAGCAACACGGCCGCCGAGGTGATCGAAAACGACGTATTCATCGTCACCGGCTCGAACACGGCCGAGAACCACCCCATCATCGCCATCCAGATGAAAGCCGCGGTGCGCAAGCACGGCGCAACGCTGATCGTGGTCGACCCGCGCCGGGTCGAGATGGTCGATTACGCCACCCTCTGGCTGGCGGAAAAACCGGGGTCTGACGTGGCGATCTTTTCGGCAATGGCACATGTCATCCTCAAGGAAAACCTGGTCAATCACGAATTTGTGGATGCCCGCACCGATAATTTCGCGGCATTCGAAGCCTCGATGGAAAAGTTCACCCCGGAATTCGCAGAGCAAATCTCGGGTGTGGACAGAAATCTCATCATCCAGGCCGCGCGCATGTACGCAACGGCCCCCAAAGCGGCCATCTATTGGACTTTGGGCCTTTCGGAAAGCACCCACGGCACGGACAACGTTCTGAGCATCATCAACCTGGCGCTGCTGACGGGGCAGATCGGGCGCAGAGCCACCGGCCTTAATCCGCTGCGCGGGCAGAACAACGTGCAGGGAGCCTCGGACGCCGGGGTGATGCCCTGGCACTATCCCGGTTACCAGCGCGTGGATGACGAGAAATCGGCCCGCAAGTTCGAAGCCGCCTGGAACATCGAAGCAGGCGGATTGAACCGCAAGCTCGGTTTGACGACCACCGAGATCCTGAGCAACGTGCGGCCAGGAGGCGTGCGCGCGCTGTACATCATGGGCGAAAACCCGATGATGTCCGAGCCCAATCTCAATCATACGCGCACCGAGATCGAAGCCCTCGAGTTCATCGCCGCACAAGACCTCTTTATCAACGAGTCGACGGCTTACGCAGATGTCTTCCTCCCTGCCACATCCTGGGCCGAGAAGGATGGGACTTTCACCAACACCGACCGGCGGGTGCAGCGCGTGCGCCAGGCCATTGCCCCACGAGGCGATGCGCGCCCTGACTGGCAGATCATTTGCGACCTGGCAAAGAGGATCGAGCGTCGATTGGGAAGGGAACAATCGTCTTATTGGGACTATACGCACCCATCCGAAATTCTCTCAGAGATGGGCCGCGTGGTGCCGGAATATGCGGGCGTCACTTATACCCGCATCGAGCACGAAGGGCTGCAGACCCCGGTTTGGGACGAGACCCACCCTGGCACTGCGGACCTGTTCACCGAAACCTTCCCGAGCGGCAAGGGCAAATTCCATGCGCTCGATTACCGTCCAAACGCGGAAAGCCCGGATGCCGATTATCCGCTTGTGCTGAATACCGGACGCGTGTTGGAGCAGTGGCACGGCGCGAGCATGACCCGCCACTCGCACCTGAACGACCTCTACCCCGAAGCGCTGGTCGAGATCCACCCGTCGGACGCTGCCCGCCTGGGGATCGCCGACCGCCAGGCTGTCCGTGTCACGTCAAGGCGAGGATCCATCGTCCTCCGCGCGAAAGTGACCGAGAAAACGACTCAGGGCGTGGTCTTCATCCCCTTCCACTTCTTCGAGTCCGCCGCAAACGAGCTGACGCTTGACAAACTCGATCCGCAGGCGAAGATCCCGGAATACAAAGCGGCGGCCGTGCGCGTCTCCCCTGCCACCGATGCCGAGCTGTTCCATCCTGAAATATCGCAACCCCGCGGAAGATATTGAAGCACAGACGGGTGATTCGTTATCCGTGAGCCGAGAACCGAGTACCGGCCGGCCTTCGACAGGAAGCTTGTCATGTTGAGCGGAGCGAAACATCTTCAAATAGCAGGATCGAACGGTGACGTTGTTGAGATGGTTGGCGCGGGAAGAGTCAGTTGAAGATGCTTCGCCCTCCCCGCTCTCGTGG
Source organism: Chloroflexota bacterium (assembly GCA_021779955.1). Classification (GTDB taxonomy): domain Bacteria; phylum Chloroflexota; class Anaerolineae; order Anaerolineales; family Anaerolineaceae; genus UBA6107. The sequence continues at coordinate 40,147 of JAJXZS010000056.1, forward strand.
TGATATTGGCCCTATAAGCTCAGCATAACAATCCGAGTGGGGTCGTGAACCATCGCGGCCGCCCTCTCAGATTTCACGGCCTCCCCGAATGCGTTTTCCCATCATCAGGATGCCAAATTTGGCATTCCCATGCCTTAATTCTCACGTTTTATGTATCTATGCGCAACAGGATAATATTTGGAATCCAACCATAAAATCCTTGTAAAAAACCTGTCTATTCCAGTGAATTACATTGCAATCGGACGGCATATTTGCTATTATGTATGCACGGAACACCAGTTCTTTCTCTATTATCGGTACCTGTTGGAAAAGTAAGCCATCACAATTGAATATTTGTTAAAAGGATGCGTTGATCCGCGTATCTGAATTGGTCGCTTAGCTCCTGAACGGTATAGAGCTGGGTACGCGGGGAGCTTAAAGCGAAACCGGCCTGAACATTCAGACCGGTATTTTGTTTAATGCAGATAGGGAGCCAAATGAAGAATAGTTCATCCGGGGGCATCACCAAAAAATATTATTCAGATTTGCCTTCTCTTTGTCCGATGCCCTCCCGGCATTCATAGAGTCAACATTTTTGGAGGAAAAATGAAATCAAGCACTCGTAAGTTTCTAAAGTTCGTCAACCAGGGGATGTATGTTCTCAGCATCGCCATGCTCATCAGCGGCATGCTGCTCTCCCTGGCAGCCAAGCCAGTTGCTGCCGCCACGGGCGCCATCTGGACCACCACCGGCTCCTGCGGTTCCCCGCAGAACATCAACCACTACAATGTATATGACGTGGTCTATGTCAACTACAGCAACCTGGCCGTCAGCACCTTGATGAATTGGTCGATCACCCAAAAAGATGGGAATCCCAAGCCCATAGTTGCATCAGGTACTTACACTACAACCGACACGGGTACCGGCTGCTTTAGCGCATACACCATCCAGCCTTCCAATTCAGGGCATGAATATTCAGTAGATATGGCCGGCAAGAACGACAACTACCAGGTCAATCCATATACGCCCCCGAATCCAGTCATCACTATTGACAAATCTGCCGCGGCAGGTACCTTCGATTCAGTCGGCGACATCATCAATTATTCTATCCTGGTCAGCAACGCAGGCAATCAGGGTCTGACCAACGTCTCTGTTACCGATCCGGGTGTAACCTCACTCTCCTGCCCCGCGACCAGTCTTGCCGTCGGCGCAAACATGACCTGCACGGGTATTCATGTCGTCAATCAGACAGACCTGGATGCCGGATCTTACACCAACACTGCATCCGCCACGAGTGATCAGGTTGGGCCTGTTACCGATAGTGTGACAGTGCCAATGACTCAATCACCCGCGATGACGGTCGACAAAGCCGGGCCCGCAAACGGCCTCTACGCAGTCGGCGCAGCGTTGAACTACACCATCACCGTCACCAATACCGGTAACGTCACCCTTGATGGCGTCACAGTTACCGATTCGAGCGCTACCGTCGGCTCCTGTACTCCAGCCAATGGTTCTTCTCTTGCCCCAGGCGCTTCGATGAGCTGCGCTGCCAGCCATACCCTCAACCAGACAGACATCGATTCAGGCCAGTACCTGAACACCGCCACAGGCACGAGCGGAAAGCTTTCCGGTTCGGATTCGGTCACCGTTACGTTGCAACGCAATCCTTCGATGAGCATCGTCAAGTCCGAGGAGTCCAGCGGACCTTACATCGCGGGCCAAACGATCACCTTCTCGATCGTGGCCACCAACACCGGTAACATCACCCTTACCAATGCGACCGTAAGTGACCCCGATGCCGTCCTTGGCAGCTGTTCACCCAGTAATCCTGCCACCCTGGCACCCGGAGGAACCATCACCTGCTCCGCCACCCATGTTGTCTTGCAGTCCGATATGGATTCGGGATCTTATGCCAACACGGCATATGGTGACAGCAATGAAACTTCGCAAGTGAAGGATACAGAAACCATCACCTTCGGACGAGCCTACGCGCTCTCGTTCGAGAAGAAGATTGTCGGCCAGGGTCCCTATGGACTCGGCAGCACGATCAACTACTCTCTCGAATTGGAGAACATCGGCAATTCAACGCTGACCAACGTCAGCATTTCAGACAACGCTGCCACTCTCGGCAACTGCACGCCTGCCATTCCGGTCGCCAGCCTTGCGCCTCACGGCACCGTGGTCTGCGCAGCTTCTCATGTGGTCGATCAGACAGACATCGACCTTGGACACTTCTCCAATACGGCTACAGGCAGCAGCAACGAGACAGACCCCGTATCCGATTCACAAAATGTAACCTTCGCCCAGACGGCTGGTTTGAGCATCGATAAAGCCGTCACGGCCGGCGTATACGGTTTTGGCGATAGCATTCCTTACACGATCACCGCCAGCAACACCGGTCAGATCACCCTGCACAATGTGAATATCAGTGATCCTTCCGCCGTGATCGACAGTTGCTCTCCAGTTCTCGGATCCAGCCTTGCACCAGGCGCCTCGATGGTCTGCAGCGCCATCCACGTGGTAAACCAGACGGATATGGATGCCGGATCTTATGAGAATACCGCAACGGCAACCAGCACCGAAGCCGGTCCGGTTCAGGATACCCAGAACGTCATGTTCGTCCAGCATCCGAACCTGTCCATCGTCAAGACGGTAAGCTCCGAGGCTCAGGCTACCTATGCCGTTGGCGACATGCTCACCTACTCGATCGTGCTCACCAATACCGGCGACATCACCCTGCACAATGTGACCATCGCCGATCTCGCGGCCGATCTTGGCAGCTGCGCTCCCAGCGTTCCGGCTGCCAGCCTGGCCGTTGGCGCAAGCATCACCTGCTCAGCTTCTCACGCAATCACCCAGGCTGATCTGGATGCCGGCGTCTACGAGAACACCGCTGTTGGCGACAGCAACGAGACCGATCCAAAGCAGGATTCAGTGACTGTTCAACTGGTCCAGGGACCTGCAATCTCCTTCGAGAAGAAAGAAGTCTCCCAGGGACCCTACGTCGTCGATTCGATCATCACCTACAGCTTCGAACTGACCAACATTGGCAATGTCACCCTGCACAATGTGACCATCAGCGATCCCAAGGCTACCTTTGGTACCTGCACCCCTGCCCTGCCCGTGGCTGAACTTGCACCTCTCGCCAAAGTCACCTGCTCCGCCACCCACGTGGTCACTGCT
>JAJXZS010000016.1 GCA_021779955.1 Chloroflexota bacterium
TGCGTGATCGGGATGTCCAGGCTGTCGGTATCCGGCTCAGACTCAGTCGAGTCCGCCGTCACCGTGTTGCTCAGGTTCCCGCCTGCGTCGATCTCCGCCTGGCTCACCGTGTGAGAGCAGGTGTACGTCCAGCTTTCGCTCAACTGCAAAGCGCCGTCCGTGTTCGTGTCTCCCGACACGTATGCCGGTGCCGCATCGCAGTTCGGATCGCTCACCGTGATGCCCGTCAGGGTCATGTTGCCCACGTTGGTCACCACGAAGCTGTAAGGTACCACCTGATCTGCCGCTGTGACCTCGGTGGTCGTCGAACTCTTCACCACATGGATCGCTGGCGAAGGGCTGACAATGTACTCTGCCGTTGACTCCGAAGAGTCATAAGTTTGGCTGCCATAGTCTCCATGCGCCTTGGCAGTATTCGGATAGGTACCTGCCAGTGTTTCAGCTGTGATCGGACCCACCACGCAGGTTGTCTCGCCCTGCACTGCCAATGGATCGGTGAATGAACAGCTCGCAGTACCCACCAATGCATCGGTAACATTCACAGAACTTAAAGCCACATTGCCTGTATTGGTGACCGTGAATTGATAGTAGACATCTGTGCCGCCCGCGATTGTTATCGAGGATGACCAGGGTCCAGTCGCGGTTGTGCCGATCTGCTTGAGCAAGCTCAGCGAAGGCGCTGCGATCAGGGTATTGGAGAAAGTGCAGGTGACCTCCTCACCTTCAGCGAGCGCAATCGTCACTGCCGGTAGGGTAACTTTCTGTGTGCCGCCATTTGCACTCAATACACTGCACGCTATTCCGGTGAGGTTCCAGTCTGTAACTGCAGCCTCTGTGACAGTGTAAGTCGTAAAATCAACGATATCAGAAAACACCTTTGTATTGGCTGTCGTTCCGTCATCCACAAGCGAGAAATTCGCCAAAGGTAGCGGGGACGCCGTGAAATCGAAAGAAGTTGCTCCTGGCGGCGTGGCATCTTTGATAATCGTGATCGACCCAGGGAAAATGACCGCATCCGCTGACAGTGACCGATCCTGGTTTCCGCCTGAACCATCCAAATTCAAAAGCCGGGTGTGGTAAGGCGAGCCAGAGATGGCCACAGCTGAGTCAGATTGCCCCCAGTCATGGCGTGTGGCAATATGTCCGCCCCATGCCAGCACTGCCGTCGGATCTGTCACAGTGAATGTAATGGTAATACTGGCAGATGTATCCCCAATAAAGCCGGGGATAGTGTAGGTATAACCAGAGACTGCTGTGATTTCTCCATTGTATAAGGTGAAATTACCCGCAATGGGTGTCACTCCAGCACCGGTAACTTGCGGATCAGGAGGAATCGGATACGTAGTAGGTGTACCGAATGTGCCGGCGACACCTGAAGTCGGATCACCTGTCACACTTCGATCCCAGGTAGTCAGGTAATCAAGGGCATGTTTTCCGCTTTTCGTGGTGTCCCATTGGAAGGTAACCGTATGGCTTCCGATGGCCAGGTTGGTGAAAATCAGTCGGTAGGGAATGGAGTCGCCTTCAACATACCGCGACTTGCTTGCCCCAAGATTCCCGTTGACCCAGTTCGAATATGTTGTGTCATTCAGGCACGGCTCAGTTCCGCTCGTACCGTTGCCGCATTGATCAAGGTTCGCCGCGGGGTTCCCTACCGGTGCAGCGACCATTGGGACGAGCAGCGCAGATGCGGAGGGGCTCGTATTGTCTGGGCTCGGGTTACCGACATTCGACCGGTGTTCATCGGCGACCGGACTTCGATTGTCGCCGGCCAAGTCCGCAGCCGGATTTCGATTTCCACCTGCCAGCTCCGCCGCTGGGTTCGCATTTTCATTCTGTCCATGCGAGTTCTCGCTCGGATTTGGCGGGTTATTGCCTGCCTGCGCTGTCAAAGTTGTCAGCGGGCTAAATAACATCGCACAAATAACCACGAGATTAAAGATGGATGAAACCATTCGTACCTGTTTTGTGGTCATTTCTCCTCCTCCACTTCATTAACAAACAAAACCAGCCAGTGTGGCCGGTTTCGCAATTTGCTCCCCAGAGATACCCCCCTGACAATATCGTCAAAGACAAAGGGCCTTGCGACCATTGACTGGTCTCTGGTTCATCGCATCCACTTCAGAAATGAGAATTATTGATCAAAAACTATGGATTCTTTTCGCCCTCCTGACTCAAAATCCTTGATGTTATTTATGTACATAAAAAAATTCCAGAGGATCAAAGGAAAAAGAAGAAGTATTCAGTTATGGATAGATCTGTACATTTATATTACACGAACAAACCTTGGTTTGTTTCTGTCAAATTTCTGTCAGAATGATCTGCCTTAATATCAATTATCGCGACTCCTCAAACCGATATCCAACCCCCCAAACGGTATGAAGGCATTCAGGGTTCTCAGAATCTTCTCCGATCTCCCTGCGCAGCCGCCGGATCGCTGAATCTACCAGGTTCGCATCCTCAAATCCGCCTGAGTGCTTCCAGACTTCCCGAAGCAATTGTTCTTTCGTGACCACCTCACCCATGTGTTCCATGAAGAAGACCAATAACCGAAAATCAATTGGGGTTACCTGGATCTCATTACCGTCTCGATAGACCTTTCGCGCCACGGGGTTGACCGTTAAGTGCTTGCAGCGAAAGATGGGCAACTGTGTAAAATCGCTCCGATGGTTGCGTTCCAGGATGGATTGTATTCGGGCAGCGAGCTCAACAGCGCGCAGCGGCTTGATAACACAGTCAGTGGCGCCTGCCTTCATGAGCTCCGGGATTCTCCAGGCACTTTCCTCTTGTAGTATGACCAGGGTAGGTGTCGTACCGGCAGGCTTGAACTGGTGGCACACGCTGTAAATATCTCGTTCTGGATTCAGATCGAAAATAACCAATGAAATCGGTTCGTTTGTGGGATTTTGGAATTGTGGTGTATTTGAATCTGTAACCAAGATTCTACATTCTTGCGACTCGCCTATGGCCTTGAGCAGTCGCGCGGTAGATTCATCATCTACGACCCCTAGTATGAGACTCATCACAGTTCTCACCCCAATCGAACAGGATTGTCCAGCTCCACTCAAATGCGGTATCGGTTAGCAATTTGATTATACAACGGTAGATTTGTAAAATGTTCTTGAAAATCTTGCAAATTGATCACAGAAACAGGCAATGGTACCATGCATGGCAGGTCCCAAGATTTTCTTCAACGGATGTTGAGAGGATCTTTCTCCGGGATTCTTGATGATCCGAAAAGTTCATGTTATAATCCAACCTCGCCCGCCAAAGGCGCGGGATCTTGATTCAAATCTAGCAGCAAGGTGTGACAGATGAGCGACTTACTCAAAGCATTTGATGCTCCGGTGAACGAAAACATCCCGGTTTTGCATACTGGAGACACTGTCAGTGTGCACGTGAAAATCAAGGAAGGCAATCGCGAACGCATCCAGGAATTTAAGGGTATTGTCCTTTATACTCATAACCGTGGAAATGATTCGACCTTCACAGTCCGCCGTGTGGCCTCCAATGGGATTGGTGTCGAGCGCACTTTTCTATCTCGCAGCCCACGCATCGACAAAGTTGTGGTCGAGCGCAGCGCCAAAGTCCGCCGCTCGCGCCTCTACTTTCTGCGCAAACGCTCGGGCAAAAGCGCCCGCCTCAAGCAGAAATTCGATTAAGGTATTGCCCGGCATCTATAGGGTGCAACCCGAAATGGGATTGCGCCCTTTATTGTTTTAATTCATAATACCTGGAGCAACCATGACCTCTCCTTTCATTGGCATCACCACCAATCGCTACAACACTACGACGAAAGACACCACCAACTCGCTTTCGCTTGCCTATACCACAGCAGTACGTGATGCTGGCGGCTTGCCCGTCATGATCCCGAACGAGTTCCCGCTGGAAAAACTGGATGATTTGCTCTCTCATCTGCAGGGCTTGATTATTTCGGGCGGCGGCGATATCCAGACCTCGCGCTTCAATGGGGTCGATAGCGATGCCGTTGACGACGTGGTTTCCGACCGTGACGAATTGGAAATACGCCTCGTTCACCTTGCGCTCGAGGCTGATCTCCCGCTCCTGGGGATTTGCCGCGGAATCCAGTTGATCAACGTCGCCCTCGGGGGTTCGCTCTACACCGATATCCCCACTCAATTCCGCACGAGTATCCGCCACAGCAATCCTCCCTCTGCCTATGACCGCAGTCATATCGCCCACCGGGTGACCCTCGAGCAGGGCAGCGTTCTCCATTCCATCCTGGGTACAAATGAGATTGAAGTGAACAGCCGCCACCACCAGGCTGTCAAAGATCCCGCGAACCGAGTCCGCGTCACGGCCCACGCAACTGACGGTCTGATCGAAGGGTTCGAGATTCCCGGCAGGCGGTTTGCCCTGGGCGTCCAGTGGCACCCCGAGAACCTTCAGCTCATGCCTGAGCACCGGGCCATCTTTACTGCTTTTATTCGAGCAGCACAGGCGTAAAATGACTCCAATGTCTTCCTCGAACGCTCCCCTCATCGGGGTATTTGATTCAGGTATCGGCGGTCTCTCTGTGTTGCGCGCCATTCGCGATCAGCTTCCCGCCCAGCCTGTGATTTATTTCGGCGACCAGGCACATGTGCCTTACGGCGCCCGATCTCTTGATGAGGTTCGCGGCTTTTCACGCGCTGTTGTACGCTTTCTGCTCGGTCGGGGCGCAAAACTGATCGTCGTCGCCTGCAATACCGCTTCTGTGGCAGCCCTGCACAAGCTGCGAGAGGAATTCCCGTCCATCCCATTTGTCGGCATGGAACCTGCGGTCAAACCCGCTGCTGAGCAAACCCGCTCCGGAATCGTTGGCGTGCTCGCCACGTATGCCACCTTTCAGGGTGAAATGTATGCCTCGGTCGTCGAGCGCTTTGCCAAAGGGGTTACCCTGCTTCAAGATCCCTGCTTCGGTCTGGTCGGCGAGATCGAGAAGGGCAATCTCAACGGGCCTGAAACCCGGGCGATCCTTGAACGGGTTCTCGGCCCGATGCTTGCGAAGGGTATCGATACCGTGGTCATGGGCTGCACGCACTACCCATTCGTCATACCCCTCATTCAGCAAATTGCCGGCCCGGACGTGCGTGTGATCGATCCCGCGCCCGCCATCGCCCGCCAAACCCGCCGCCTTCTTGACGCTCACGACCTGCTTGCCCTCGACGACAGGCCTGCAGAGGTTCAGTTTTACACGTCAGGTTCACCTGAAGATTTCTCGAAGCTGCTCGTCCAGTTGCTTGGAGAGACCCACCCGGTGGCTCAGGCCGTTTGGCAAGATCCGGACAGGCTGATTACGAAGCCTTAGCTCTCCTCAGCGCAACCGATTTTTGTGTTTCTGATATACTGACATGTGCAACCTTTTCAAGGAGAGGCCATGCCGCGGATCGAACTGGACGTCAATCCTGTTGATTTCATCACAACCGATGCAGTAGGCAAACCGGGCGAGCGGGTGTTTTACCTGCAGGCAACCTCGCGGAACAACATCTACACGCTCCTCGTCGAAAAGATCCAGATCCAGTCTCTTGCTTCAGGCCTCGAAGAGTTCTTCGCCGACCTCGCCAAAAACTTCCCCAGTCTACCTCCCCAGGCTGACTCCTTCATCGAAGACCAGATGCACATCCATGAGCCGCCCGAACCGCTCTTTCGCGTTGGCGATATGGGCATCGCCTACGACGAAGACGCCGACAGGGTCATCCTTATGGTTCGCGAGATTCTCAGCCGTGAACAGCTCCCTGAAGACGTGAGCGTCATCCGCTTCTGGTGTACCCGCGACCAGATGAGCCGGCTTGGCCTGTGGAGCGCGGAACTCGCCAGCCGCGGGCGCCCGATCTGCCCTCTTTGCGGGCAGCCCATGGATCCCGAAGGGCACTTCTGCCCAAAGAAAAACGGGCATTCACACGGATGACGATTGCCGGGCTCGACCTCACCCAGGAGCAGATCCTTGCTCTACTTACCACGGGGAGGATGGAGCTCACCGGCCAATCCATGATCGGGTCAAATTACGCCTTTCTCGCGATTCTTGATAACGGCGTCCGGCAAATCCAGGCAGTGTACAAACCGCTCAAAGGTGAAAGCCCGCTCTGGGATTTCCCCAACCGCACCCTGGGCAAGCGCGAAACCGCCGCGTTTGTGTTGAGTAACTGGTTGGGTTGGAACCTGGTTCCGCCCACTGTCCTCCGCAAAGACGCCCTGCTTGGCTCCGGTTCGCTCCAGGTTTACATCGAGCACGACCCCAACCATCATTACTTTTCGCTCAAACCGGCCGAGATCGACCGCCTCCTCCCGGCTGCCCTGTTCGACCTGGTCGTCAACAATGCCGACCGCAAAGGCAGTCATTTGCTTTTCGACGCTGCCGGCCGCCTTTGGCTGATCGATCACGGCGTCTGCTTCAACACCGAAGACAAGCTGCGCACGGTCATCTGGAATTTCGCGGGCGAGCAGATTCCTCGCGCCCTCCTCGCTGACCTGACGCGCGCCTGCGCGGTTTTGAGCCGCGATGCAGAATTGTTCAACTTCCTTCATCCTTACCTGACCATCGCCGAGATCAAGGCGCTGGCCGGCCGCATCCAATCCATCCTCGCCAACCCGATATTCCCATTTCCTCCCTCCGATAGGCGGGCTTATCCATATCCGCCGCTCTAGCCGGTTCATTTTGCACTTCAAAAATGATAAAATGAACTGAAGAAAGGCGCCCAGATGCACGAATATAAGTTAATGCTCGTCGGTTTCGGCAACGTCGGCCGGGCTTTCGCCCGTCTTTTGGAACGCAAGCAAGAGACGCTTCGATCCGAATTTGATTTCAGCACATCCATCTCGGCTATTGCCACAGGCAGGCACGGCATCGCCGTCGATCCTGGCGGCGTCGACTGGCAGCAGGCCATTCGACTTGTCGAACACGGCCGCTCGATCGACCCTCTTTCCACCCGTCATGGGCTGGATTCGATCACCGAAATGATCCGCTCGACTCCTGCTGATTTTCTTTTCGAAAACTCGCCCGTCAACCATCGGACAGGGCAGCCGGCGATCAACTATCTTAAGGCAGCTCTCGAGATGGGCATGCACGCTATCACCGCCAACAAAGGTCCAGTCGTCCATGCATATTCCGAGCTCAGCGCCCTGGCGGCAAAGAAAAACCGCCGCTTCCTCTTCGAGTCTGCAGTCATGGACGGCGCGCCGATATTCTCGCTGTTCCGCGGGCCGCTTCCGGCTGTCGAGCTGCGCGGATTCGAAGGCATTCTCAATTCGTGTACCAATCTCCTCATCGAACTGATGGAGCAGGGCAAGACCTTCGAAGAGGCTGTAGAATACGGCAAATCCATTGGCATCACAGAGACCGACCCGAGTGCAGATATCGACGGTTGGGACGCTGCCATCAAGGTAGCCGCGCTTTCCACAGTGATCATGGGCGTTCCACTCAAACCCGATCAGATCGATCGTACCGGCATCCGCGCTATCACGCCTGAAATGATCGCCTCTGCCAGGGCTGATGGCGAGCGCTGGAAGTTGGTCTGCACGGCAAAGCGCGCCGATGCCCGAGTGATTGCGAAAGTTGCACCCCAGCGCGTAAATCAAAGCTCGCCGCTCTTTGCGATCAATGGCACAAGCTCCTATGTCCAGTTTGAGACCGACGTGCTGCCCGGCCTGGGGATCATCGAAAGCAACCCCGGACCCGAAACTACTGCGTATGGCCTACTCGCGGATTTAATCAACGCGGTGCGCAATGGCTGAGACGGCGGGAGCCTTCTGGATCGCCCACACATACCAGGCGCAATCTGCCGCGGATGTGAAAGCTTTCCTCGTTGAATCGCGAATCCGTCCCGCCTGGATCTCCAGCATTCACGCCATCGGTTCTCTCGATCTTGCGGGCTATTCCGCCATGGGCATCCCCGCCGGGTGCGTTGTCTATTCATGGCCCCAACGCGTGTTCAGCGGCCATCGTGTCGTCCATACTGCCGTCCGTTCGATATTGCTTGGCGAAACCGAGATGGCTCTGCTCCTCGACTCATCTGCCGCTGTCTTACTTGCCTCTCACATTGCCGTGGGCAGGCACAACCTCTTCCCGCTTGCCACTTTTGGAGCCTTTTCGGCATTCAACCACAGCGAGCTGCCCCTGCTCGAGAAGCTCGCATCTTCTCTCGCCGTGCAATCGCCTGAGTCAGCCTCTCCGAACGCTCTCCTGATCGAGGGCAGCAGTCTCAAACGGCCGGTCAAAAAAGGCACACGCTTCGAAAACGCCGCATGGGTGCACAACCCTGAACCGGATTCCGCGCTTGCCGGCTGCTGCTCAGTTCTAGATGCTCTATTCACATCCGGCAGGAAGCACGGCCTTGCTGTGGACGTCGAACCCGGCGGACTAACTCTCTACACTTCTCTTGAGCGCATGTGATGATCACATACATCGGGCTCGGCACGAACCTGGAAAACCGCGCGCATAACCTTGCGCGGGCCATGGCGCTGCTGGCTGCGCAGGTCACACTCATCAACGTTTCAGGCATTTACGAGACCGAACCCTGGGGAGTGACCGACCAACCCAAATTCCTCAACCAGGTCGTCCAGGGCAAGACGCAACTCTCAGCCCTTGATTTGCTATACTTCCTCAAAAGCATCGAACGGGTCATGGGACGCAGAGAAACCTTCCGTTACGGCCCGCGTCTGATCGATCTCGACATACTGCTTTTTGGTGAGTTGATCCTGAACGCTCCAAATTTGGTCATCCCCCACCCCCGCATGGTTGAACGGGCGTTCGTCCTGGTGCCACTTGCAGAAATCGCCCCTTCGCTGTATATTCCGGGCACAGGCTTGACGGTTGCCCAGGCATTGGCTTCTCTGGATACCTCTGGAATTCGCAAGCTGGAAAAATCCGAATGATCCTCAATCCTTTCCTCGAATACGGCAGGCATACCTATGTGATGGGGATACTCAACGTCACTCCTGACAGCTTTTCGGGCGATGGCTTGCTCTCCCAGGCGGATACCATCCAGGCCGCACTCGAACAGGCTGAACGCTTCGTTGAATACGGCGCCGAGATCCTGGACGTGGGCGGCGAATCCACCCGGCCTGGCGCCCAGCCCGTCACCATCGATGAGGAAATGGAGCGCGTTGTTCCCGTGATCGAAGCAATCGCTGCCAGCGGCATGAACGTACTGGTTTCGGTGGATACTTACAAAGCAGCGGTCGCGCGGGCAGCCCTGTCCGCCGGCGCGAACTGGATCAATGACATTTGGGGGCTGCGCGCAGACCCCGATATGCCCGGAGTCGCTGCTGAATCCGGGGCGCCGGTCGTCATCATGCACAATCACCTAAAGCCTGCCACGGCCGAGCTGCAGGAAAGACTGGGCGGCCATTACGTTGGTGTCAAGTATGGAAACCTGATCGAAGAAATCAAAACCGAACTGCTTTACAGCGTTGAACTTGCGCTTCAAGCGGGCGCTTCTGCAAGGCAGATCATTCTCGACCCGGGAATTGGATTCGGTAAAACGGTCGAACAAAACCTCGAACTCGTCGACCGGCTGCGCGAGATCAAGGCGCTAGGATATCCGCTGCTTGTCGGCCCTTCGCGAAAATCCTTCATCGGCTACACGCTCGATCTGCCGCCGCAGGAACGCATCGAAGGCACGGCGGCCATGGTCACCTTATGCATCGACCGTGGCGCCGATATCGTCCGCGTGCATGACGTCGAGGTAATTTCCCGCGTCGTGCGCATGACCGACGCGGTTGTGAGAAGAGAAATTCAATCTTCTTGAGGGAGCCCGCAAATGAAGTCGATCTCCATCATTATTCCCGCGTACAACGAAGAAAGAACCATATCCGGCGTTTTAGATGCAATCGCTTCTCGCGTGGAAAACCTCGCTGAGGTCATTATTATCGACGATGGATCGAAGGACAAAACAGCAGAGATTTGCCGCGCTTATGAACAGGCGAATCCTCTTTTTCATTATTTCCCGCAGCCGGTCAATATGGGCAAAACAGAGGCGCTGAAGGCCGGGTTCGGGCATTCCACAGGCGAGATCGTCATCGTCCAGGATGCCGATCTGGAATACGACCCCATGGACATCAACAAGATCGTCGCTCCAATCCAGAAGGATGAAGCTGACGTTGTTTTTGGCTCTCGCTTTCAGGTCGGAAGTCCAAGGCAGGCTTTCTATCTGCGCAGCTACCTTGCCAACCGGCTGATCACATTCTGTTCAAACCTGTTCACCGGCCACCGTTTTTCTGACGTGGAAACCTGCTACAAAGCCTTTCGCGGCGACATCATCCGCGGCATGATCATCACTTCGGAGCGATTCGGCTTCGAAATTGAGGTTACCGCCAAGATTGCCAAGCTGAAGATCCGCGTAGCCGAAGTGGGCATCTCTTACTACGGCCGCTCTTATGCTGAAGGGAAGAAGATCGGCTTTAGAGATGGGTTAATGGCGCTCTTCTACATCCTCAAATACAACGTCTTTTGCTCCCGTAAGGATTCCTTTCGCGATCTCGAAAGCCTTCTCCCGATTGAAGAACAACTCGTATAATTGAACACGCAAAAGTGCGCTTCTGGCGGTTCCTGATGGATTGGATTCCGGTCTGCCGTTGGGTATAATTTATACGGTAGTTGTCAGATTAATGACTTTGCGAGGAGCTTATGAGCGATTATCAGGTATTGGTCATCGGTGCAGGCCCAGGCGGATACGTGGCAGCCATCCGCGCTTCACAGCTTGGGCTCAAAACCGCGATTGTGGATAAGCAGTGGCTTGGCGGGGTTTGCCTCAACGTTGGCTGCATACCCTCCAAGGCACTCTTGAAGAACGCTGAAGTGGCTGCAACATTACGCGAACGAGGCAAGGAATTCGGTTTCGCGTTCGAAAACCTGCAACTCGATTACAGCGCGGCAGTCAAGCGCAGCCGCCAGGTGTCCGACCGCCTCACGCGCGGCGTCGGGTTCCTGATGAAAAAAAACAACATCCAGGTGATGATGGGCGCTGCCCGCCTGACCGCCGGTAAATCGGTTGTTGTAACCTCTGGCGATGGCAAGACCCAGGAGATCACCGCGGACAACGTCATCATCGCCACCGGAAGCCATGCGGCGGCAATTCCTGGCATCACAATCGATGGCGAAAAAGTGGTTACTTACCTTGAGGCCATCCTCCAGGAAAAGCTGCCGAAGTCGGTGATCATCATCGGCGCAGGCGCGCTTGGGCTCGAATTCGCCACCGTGTGGAACGGCTATGGCACCAGCATCACTCTGGTCGAAATGCTGCCCCGCATTGCCCCTTTGGAAGATGAAGAGGTGAGCCAGGAGCTGACCAAGCAGTTCAACCGGCGCGGCATCAAAACCTTCACAGACACCCGCGTGCAGTCTGTCAAGACCACTGCCACCGGCACCCAGGTGACCATCTCGGGGAAAGACGGCGAGCAGACCCTCGAAGCTGAACAGACCCTGGTCGCGACGGGCTTCAAGCCCAACATAGATAACCTGGGTCTCGAAGATGCCGGCGTAAAGCTGACCGAGCGCAAGTTCATCGAGATCGACGAGAAGATGGCGACCAACGTTCCCGGCATTTATGCCATCGGTGACGTCACGGGTAAATTCCTGCTGGCCCATGTGGCATCGAAGCAGGGCATTTTGTGCGCCGAAGCCATTGCAGGCAAGGAGATTCAACCCATCGACTATGTCATGGTCCCGCGCGCCACGTTCTGCACGCCCCAGGTGGCTTCGTTCGGATATACCGAAGCGCAGGCCCGCGAAAGAGGCATCGAGATTGCGGTAGGCAAATTCCCCTTCCAGCCGAACGGCAAAGCGCTCGGGCTTGGCGATTATGCCGGCTTTGTCAAAATTATCACAGATTCCAAATATGGCGAGATCCTGGGCGCCCACATGATCGGCCCCGAGGTTTCCGAACTCCTCACCGAGCTGACCCTGGCTCAACGCAACGAGTTGACCATCGAGGAAGTCGCCGCGAACATCCACGTCCACCCCACGCTTGGTGAGGCGGTGATGGAAGCCGCGGAAGGCGCCCTGGGTAAAGCGATCCACATTTAGCAGACATAAGGGCGAAGCATCGGAGAAGCTTCACGGCGGGGATACGATTCAAACATTTCCGCAACTTCGCCCCGGACAACGCCTCACCCGGTAGGGGCGAAGCATCGGAAAAGCTTCACGGCGGGGATACGATTCAAACATTTCCGCAACTTCGCCCCGGAAAACGCCTCACCCGGTAGGGGTGAAGCATCGGAAAAGCTTCACGGCGGGGATACGATTCAAACATTTCCGCAGCTTCGCCCCGGACAACGCCTCACCCGGTAGGGGCGAAGCATCGGAGAAGCTTCACGGCGGGGATACGATTCAAACAATTCCGCAGCTTCGCCCCGGACAACGCCTCACCCGGTAGGGGCGAAGCATCGGAGTGGCATCGCGGGGGTGACATGGCTCAAACAATTCCGAACCTTCGCCCTTACCCCTCGCCAGATTAAAAAACTCCAATAAAATGTTAACCGAACCATGATATAAAGGAAACATCGAATACGCATCGTCCCCTATGCTATAATTTCGTTTTGTCGGTTTCCACCATCTGGAAGAGGTGTTTATGGTTCTACAACGAATAGCCCGCGTCTTTGGCGGCGATATCAACCGGCGCGAGATCGAGCGCGATTCACGCATTGCCGATGAGATCAACGAATACGAGCAGCCCTTCGAGGCGCTCTCGGACGAAGAGCTCAAACTAAAAACAACTGAATTCAAACAGCGCCTGGCTGAAGGCGAAACTTTGGATGACCTGCTGCCCGAAGCGTTTGCAGCGGTTCGCGAGGCAAGCAAGCGCACCATCGGCCTGCGCCATTATGACATTCAGATGATCGGCGGCATCGTGCTTCACCAGGCGAAGATCGCTGAAATGCGCACGGGCGAAGGCAAAACCCTGGTTGCCACCCTTCCGCTTTACCTCAATGCGCTCACGGGGAAGGGCGTGCACCTGGTAACGGTCAACGATTACCTGGCCCGTCGCGACGCCCGCTGGATGGCGCCGATCTACGATGCCCTCGGCATGAGCGTTGGTGTGCTGCAGAGCGCCGATCGCACCGAGAATGGACGGATGGCTTTCCTCGTCGATCTCGGGCAAGAGAACGCCCGCGAAGATC
Source organism: Chloroflexota bacterium (assembly GCA_021779955.1). Classification (GTDB taxonomy): domain Bacteria; phylum Chloroflexota; class Anaerolineae; order Anaerolineales; family Anaerolineaceae; genus UBA6107. The sequence continues at coordinate 13,120 of JAJXZS010000016.1, forward strand.
TAAACCAACTCAACATGGTTCCGCGCGGCGAAGCCTACACAGCCGATATCATCTATGGCACCAACTCCGAATTCGGCTTCGATTACCTGCGCGATAACCTCGCCATGTCGATCGGTGAACGAGTGCAGCGCGAACACTATTACGCTATCGTTGACGAGGTGGACAACATCCTCATCGATGAAGCCCGCACGCCGCTGATCATCTCAGGCCCCGCCTCTGAAGATGTTGCCGAGTATTCGCAGATGGCCCAGGTGGTGCGCCAGCTCAACCCCGAAGATTATGAAATCAATGAAAAAGACCGCCAGGTCTCTCTCACCGAGATCGGCGAAGCTCACATCGAAGAAATTCTCAACACCCCGCTCAGTAATCCAGACGACCCCGAAGCGATCACGCCAGAGCAGGCCCGCATTTTGGGCTACATCGAGCAGGCGCTGCGCGCCCAGCACCTTTACAGGCGCAATAAAGATTACATCGTGCAAAGCGGCAAGGTGATCATTGTCGACGAGTTCACGGGGCGGCTGATGCCCGGAAGGCGCTGGTCTGAAGGCTTACACCAGGCCGTCGAAGCCAAGGAAGGCGTCAAGATCGAGCCCGAGAACGTCACCTATGCCACCGTTACCATTCAGAACTACTTCCGCATGTATGAGAAGCTCGCGGGGATGACGGGTACGGCGCTCACCGAAGCGGAGGAATTCAGCAAGATCTATAAGCTGGATGTTCAACCGGTCCCGATGAACCTCGAATACATGGCCGAACGCACCGATTCCACGCTGAAAGTGGTGGAGACGAAAGATAAAGACAGTTATCCCATCCAATATTATGCGCTCAAATCCGACCCGGATCAGAAGCCGGCATTCTGGCGCAGACAGGATTTCCCCGACCTCGTTTACCGCACCGAGGAAGGCAAGCTGCGCGCCATCACTTCCGAAATCGTCCGCGTTTACACGATTGGACGCCCGCAGCTAGTGGGCACTACCTCAGTGGAGCATTCAGAGCGTCTTTCGCAGCGCCTGGCTTCAGAACCTCTGCGCAGGCTCGGCCAGGCTATGCTTATCCGCAATGCCTGGATCGAAAAGAATGACAAATCTCCGGAGCTGGAAGTTGCGGAGCTGCAATTCCTCAATAAACCTCTGGACGATCTAAACACCTCCGAGCTTCGCCAGACGGCACGGCAGGCAGGTTTATCCTCCATAAACCTCGAAGAAGACGAGAATATTACGCGAATGCTTGCTCTTCTCGATCTTGAGCCGGAGCACAAGGATCGCCTGATCAGCGTGTTCCAGGGTGGCATTCCGCACCAGGTCTTGAACGCCCGCAAGCATGATGAGGAAAGCCAGATCATTGCCAGGGCAGGCGCGTTCGGCGCGGTGACCATCGCCACCAATATGGCAGGCCGCGGCGTCGATATCAAGCTCGGCGGCGATTTGTCCGAAGAAGTCCTTGCCGATGTGATCCACGTGCTCGAAAAAGCGGGCGTGGAAGATCCGTATGACATGACCAACGATGACCGCCGCAAGGAACTGGCCAGGCTCACAGTTGAAGACTATGGCATTTACGAGGAATCGGTCAAAACTTTCCTCGATTACCTGGAAGACATGAAGCGCGTTCGCGCGCTCGGCGGACTGCACGTGGTCGGTTCAGAACGGCATGAAGCCCGCCGCATCGACAACCAGTTGCGCGGCCGCGCCGCCCGCCAGGGCGATCCGGGGTCTTCGCGTTTCTACCTTTCTCTTGAAGATGAGTTGATGCGCCTGTTTGGCGGTGCTTCCATGGAGTCGCTGATGGGTCGCCTCAAGGTCGACCCAAGCCTGCCAATCGAGAGCAATATACTCGGGCGCATGGTCGAGCAGGCGCAGGAACGTGTCGAAGGCAACAACTTCGACGTCCGCAAGCACCTACTGGAATATGACGATGTACTCAACGCCCAGCGCAAACGCGTCTACAGCGAGCGCGACAGGGCTTTCGAAAAAGAAGACCTCAGCGAAGACATCGACGAGATCCTGCACACCGAATTGCAGGAACGCGTCAACCAGCTTTCGAAGGATGACGAAGAAGGAACCTGGAAGCTGCTGGCCTTCCTGGAAGAAGTTCAGGCATCCAGCATTTTCGACCCCGAAAATGTACGCACGCCTTCGTTCACCCTGCGCCAGGTGATGGATGAGGTCAGGCAGCGCTATGGTGATAAACCTTTCGACCGCCACGAGCTAAAAGAGACTCTGATCAACGTCGCTGCCGAATCGATCAAGTTGGAATATGCCCACATCCTCTCCGGCACCCGCAGCATGATCGAGAAGACGATCGAATCCGTGGACCAGATTCAAACCGAACGCATCGATACCCTGGATCGCTACCTCGAAAGCGCAGGCGATACGGGCGAAGAAGCCCAGCAGCCGGTACGGCCTCAGCAATTGCTCGAACAGATCAGCAGCGAAGTCCGTACGCCGCTGCGTCTGACTTCCGATGAGCTCAAACGCCTGCCCGACAACGATGTTGATGTACGCGAGTCACTGGTCAAGCAGATCAGCAATACGCTGGCATTGCTCGCCATTGGCCGCCTCGTCGGATCCATCGAGCGCCGTCTGGACGAGAGCCTCAACCTGCGTCCACAGCAGCTTGTTGACCTCAATTGGGACGAAATCTCCGATGGTCTGATCCAGGCTGTTCAGGCTGTGCTCGCCAAACGCGAAGAAAACCTCTCCTCGCCGCAGGGCCCAATCGCACAGAACATCGATACCTACTTGAACCGCAACGCGCTCGATTCCATCGATGACGACCGCCTGTGTGACCTCCTCCTCGAGATGAGCTACGGCACCCGCATCGCCATCGACGCGCGCACGCACCAGCGCGGATATCGCCGCATTCTGCTGGTCAACTACATCTACTTCGCCGCTGCCCTGATCCACGATCAGCCTGCCGCAACCCTCTCTGAAGACGTCTTGGACCACCTCAACGAGACTCTGGTGCGCCTGCAAACCGTTTGGGGCAAGGTCGAATACGAACGCTTCAGGCTCGCAAACATTCCTGTAGGCGAGCTCAATGACTTCATCAAAGAAAAGTTCATCACCACGCTTGAGCTCGAGGACGGCACGGAAATGTCGAGCAAGACCGCCGATGAGCTCTCCGCTGACGAAGCGCAGGTGCTCATGTCTATCATGGGCGCACGCACGCAAAATGAGATCAATCGTCATACCCTGGTGACCGTCATCTCCGACCTGTGGGTGGACCATCTGACCAAGATCGAAGCGCTTCGCGTGTCGATCGGCCTGGAAGCTTTCGCCCAACGCGATCCGCTTGTGCAGTACAAGGGCAAAGCCTCGGAAATGTTCAAGGATCTCCTTAAAGATATTCGCATCGGTGTGATCAACCGCATTTTCCACTATCAACCCCGCCGCCCCGAAGTCCAACAGGCAGCCGAAAAAGCTCCGACCGTGGAAGTTCAGGTTTCAAGTGCTCCTGCGCCTGTGCAGCAGCAGAAGAAAAAGAGGAAGAGACATTAGAGTTTTCAAAACCCATCGTTTTCCTTGCGTTATGCGCTGGTAAGTACATCATTTTATGCGGTATAATACACTTTCGAAGCCCATGGCAAAGTGCTTTACTTGCCAAGTGTTTAAATCACCTTTATAATGGGCTATATCTTATCCATCGGAGTGCACAAATCGCATGGACAAAAACGATGCCCAACTCGAGTCTGGGGCTAACCTCGAGAACAACCAAGTTGATAAAGACAATATGGCTGACTTGCTCGCCGGCGAAGGACTGGGGATCGACTTTCCCCAGCAAGGCGAGATCCGTACCGGCGTGATCGCCAGTATGACCCCGGGTCAGATTTTAGTAAGTGTGGGAACCAAGTCGGAGGGCGTAATTGCCGGTAAAGAATATGAGTTGATCCCTCCCGAAGAGCTTGCAAACCTCAAAATTGGACAGGAAATTCCGGTTTATGTGATCAATCCGGAAGATCAAAATGGAAACCTCATCCTCTCCTACATGCGCGCCCGCGAAGAACAAAGCTGGCAAATTGTAGAGACGATGCTATCCAGCAAAGAATCCTATCACAGTACAGTGATCGGTTATAACAAGGGTGGCTTGATCGTCCCTGTTGGCGGACTGCGCGGGTTCGTTCCCGCTTCGCAGATCAGCCTTTCACGCCGCGCCGGCATGTCTGGCGACACCCCGGAACAGCGCTGGAGCAAGATGATCGGTCAGGAAATCGACGTTGTGGTCATCGAAGTCGACCGCGAACGCCGCCGCCTCATCCTTTCCGAACGCCAGGCGAGCACTGAAACCCGTGAATCTGTGAAAGAGCGCGTCATCGACGAGCTCAAGGAAGGCGAAGTTCGGACCGGCCGGGTGACAAGCCTTGCCGATTTCGGTGTATTCGTCAATATCAACGGCGCAGACGGCCTCGTCCACCTTTCCGAGATCTCGTGGGACCGCATCCAGCATCCCAGCGAAGTCCTCAAAGTGGGGCAGGAAGTCCAGGTCAAGGTCATCAGTATCGATCGCGAGAAGAAACGCATCGGCCTCTCCATCCGTCAATTGCAGGCTGATCCGTGGGATCAGAAAGCCGCCAAGTTCCAGGTTGGACAATTGGTCGAAGGCACCATCACCCGCCTGACCAAGTTCGGCGCTTTCGCCCGCCTGACAGACGACGTCGAAGGACTCATTCACATCTCGGAAATCAGCGAAAAACGCATCGAACATCCGAAAGAAGTCCTCAAGGAAGGCGACACCGTCACGCTGCGCATCATCAAGATCGACCCCGCAAATCACCGCATCGGTCTGAGCATTCGCCGCGTGGATTCCATGGCATACGCCGACATGGACTGGCAGAGCCTCGAAGCCGAGCTGAGCACCCCTGAACCTGAACCTGAAGCAGAAACCAAGCCCGCCGAAGAACCAAAAGCCGAAGCCAAACCGAAGGCGAAGTCAAGAGCCAAGCCAAAAGCTGAAGAAGTTGCAGCCAGGGAAACAGCCGCGGAGCCGGAAGCCAGGGAAACGGGCGAAGAAGCAGAAGCCAAGCCTGAAGAGACGAAGGAATAGGAAGCTTACCCGAGTGGTGCTCCCAAAGCCTGTAAAGAAATGATAATCAGACCAAGCGCACCGTCGAAGATGGTGCGCTTGCTTTTCAAGAAGCCAACATGACCTTCATCATTGATGCCCACCAGGATATTGCATATAACAGCCTGACCCTCTCCCGCGACTACCGCCTTTCGGCCCATCAAATCCGCGAGAGCGAAAAAGGCACCCCATACCCCGTCTGGAACAACGGCCAGGCAACCCTGGGTTGGGAAGACTACCAGCGCGGCAAAATTGCCGTCATTTTCGCCACCCTTTTCATGCCCCCTCGCAAATACAGCGGCGGCTCGTACGAGACGCAGACCTACGATAGCCCAAAGGACGCCAGGCCTCTGCTCAAGAAGCAGGTGGATTTCTACCGCAAGCTCACGGAAGACGGCCGCTTCTACCGGTTGATCACGAATCAGGCAGATTTGCAGAGCGTCCTCGAACCCTGGCAGACGAACCGTCCAGGGAATCACCCGGTGGGGCTGGTGCTTTTGCTTGAAGGCGCTGAGCTGCTCGGAGATCCGTCTGAACTCGAGGAGTATTACGAGGATGGCCTGAGGTTGGTGGGTCCGGTCTGGTCCGGCATCCGCTACATGGGCGGCACAAACGAAGATCGTCCATTCGACGGAGAAGCCCACCGCCTGCTCGAAGTGATGTCCGCCTTGCAGTTGCCGATGGACATCAGCCACATGCGTGAACAGGCCGCCCTGGCCGCGCTTGACACTTACGATGGGTTGGTCCTGGCAGGTCACGCCAATTGCCGCTCGGTCGTCAGGGGGCAGGGAGAAGAACGCCAACTGACCGATCTAACCATCCGCCGCCTGGTTGAACGAGGGGGCGTGATGGGCGTTTTGCCGTATAATAAGTTTCTACAGGCAGATTGGTCTGCCGGTCTTCCTCGAGAAGCGGTTACAATTAACGACATCATCCTGCACATCGATCATATCTGCCAGTTGGCTGGAGACTCGAAGCACGCTGCAATCGGCTCCGATTTTGACGGTGGTTTTGGTTACCCCAAAATCCCCTACGAGATGGACACGATCGCCGACATGCAGAAGCTCGAACCCGCGCTCGCCGCTCGAGGATACACGGAGTTCGATATCGCAAACATCTTCAATCATAACTGGTTGAATCTATTGGAGCAGTCGTTACCGAAATGACAGTCGAATCCAAGCAAGAGAACATCAAACCGGTCGGCGAAAAAAATGAGATCCATAAACCTCCGCTCACATTTCAGAAAGTGAGAACGGGGTTATTTATCGCTGCAGCCGGCTTTGTGATCTTTCTGGTGGGGGCGCGTCCTGCCCTTTTTGGGCTCGACCGGAGTCCCGTCGTGGGATTCATACAGATTGCCGTCATGCTCATCGGGATCGCGGTGATCTGTCTTGGCGGATACATCAACGTCAGGTCATTCTGGCGTGGCGAGCCGGTGAGCATTGCAGCAGATATCGGCATGCGCCTGGTCGCAACAGGTTATGTGATTGCCCTCTTTTCAGGCATGGCCGACGTGTTTGGCATTGGGTCTCATCCCCTGCCCGGCGTACCTTACTTTGGCGTGTGGCAGGCGCGCGGCATGGAAATCGGCCTGGCTGTGATTGCCATTGGCCTGATCTTGATGATGCCATTCGCCCGGCCGGCGCCAGCGCGCCCTAAACGTCACTAATCGTTCGCGGTCACCTGGTCGCTTAAAGCATTCAGCATCGCTTCATTTGTATCGAACTTGAACTCAGGTACGCCCAGGCGCTCTGCCCGGGCTTTTTCTGCCCGTTCCAGGACGCTTAGCATTCCCTTCTCCACAGGTTGATAACCCAGTTTGAGCAGCTCCGTTTTGACCGAATCAGGGTTCAGTCTGCCTGGGGTGCCTTTATCCTTGAGGTATTGGGCAATTGCAGCAGCGCATCGTACCCCGTCCCTTCGAGCGATCCCGACCACCCCGGTGCTGGCATTGCGCGACCATCCGGCCACGAACACTCCAGGCAGGTCTTCATTGGTTTTCGGGTCCATCACCTCGTAAGATACGCCCTCGATCGGATACTTCGGGTGCGGCGACTTGACGAACTCTGAACCGGTTACAGGCAAGCCCAGCGTTTCATCCACGCGGTCGCCAATCGCAAAAACGACCGTGTCCACATCCATCATGCTATAGCTGCCCAGGCCCCTGGCTTTCACGTTCCCACCGTCCATCACGAGGGTGTTGTTTTCGAACTCCATCCCCTGCACCCCCATCTTTTCGTTGCCGTAGATGCGCACGGGAGAGAGCATGAAGCGCATGCGGAACCTGGTGTCAGATTCCTTTGGCAAACCTCTAGCCATGGCGTCGTCGATCATCCGGCGGGCGGCATTTGGATCCTGGCCAAGCGACTGCATCACCGGTGTTACACGCTTGATCTCGGCGTCGAAATCGTCCAGATCGATATTGCGAACGAAAGACTCGATCTCCTTGTGGTCGAACTTGACCTCGCCGGGTCCGCGCCTGGCTACCGCTGTGACCTCGTCAATCTTGCGGTGATGGATCAGGAAGCGTGCCACATCCGCCATGACGTTCCCGACCCCGATGATCACTGCGCGTTTGCCGATCTTGAGGGGTATCTGGCTGTACGGAGGAAGATGATTGTAGTAATAGACAACCGTTTTGGCATGGTAGGAACCAGGCAGGTGCTCGCCCGGAATGCCAAGCCATTTGGTTCCCTGGGCGCCGCTGGTCACCAGGATCGCTGAAAACCCCATGCTGCGCAGACCGTCGAGCGTCAGCGGCTTGTCCTGGCCGATCGTCACATTACCATAGTAGTGAATATCTCCACACTGGATGATCTGACGGAATTGAGCTCGCAGTCCATCTTTCATCTTCAACTTGTCCGGGAAAATGCCGTATTCTGCCAGCCCTCCAGGCTTGATATCGCGGTTGAACAGAAAGACCTCTGCCCCGAGATTGCACAACTCGCGGGCTGCAAATAATCCTGCCGGTCCAGCGCCTACTACTGCAACGCTCCAGCCATCCGATCCTTCGGCCATGTTATTATCTCCTCCGCGTTATCTCAAATGAAGCTACATCTGAATCGTAATGTTTATTAGAGAATATTATATCTCGTCCCCTAGCTTCGCAAGTTCGCTTATGCTATAGTTACTGGAGGGATGCGGAACTTATCAACGATTGTTTCGCGAGGATGGAGTATGGATCAGATTACCGAAGTAATGCTCGAAAATGGGATGAAAGTGCATCTCAAGGAAATTCACACCGCGCCGATCATCAGCCATTGGGTCTGGTATCGAGTCGGTTCGCGCTACGAAACGCCGGGAAAGACGGGGATTTCTCACTGGGTGGAGCATATGCAATTCAAAGGCACGCCCCTCTTCCCCGCCGGAATACTCGATCGGGCGATTTCACGCGACGGCGGCGTCTGGAACGCGTTCACATACATGGATTGGACGACCTTCTTCGAGACCATGCCGGCTTCCAAAATTGACCTTGCCCTGCGGCTCGAATCGGATCGCATGGTCAACAGCCGCTACGATCCTGAAGAGGTGACCTCAGAACGCACCGTGGTCATTTCCGAACGCGAGGGCAGTGAAAACGAGCCGCTCTTCCGCCTGGAAGAAGCAGTGGAATCCGCAGCCTTCGAGAGCCACCCCTATCGCAATGAAGTTATCGGCAGCCTGGAAGACTTGCACGCCATTCAGCGCGACGACCTCTATGCTCACTACCGCAAATACTACAACCCATCGAATGCTGTGCTTGCCATCGCCGGCGATTTCGACACACCAACGATGCTCAACCGCATACGCGAAGTCTACAGCAAGATCCCGGGCTCGCCGGTTCCGCCACTGGCCATCCCGCGCGAAGCGCCGCTCAAAGCTGAAAAGCGGATCGAAGTCCACGGACCGGGCGAGACCACCTATCTTGATGTGGCCTACCGCGCTCCTGCAGCGTCAGACCCGGCGTTCTTTATCCTTTCGGTGCTCGACAGCCTGCTGACAGGGCCATCGAGCCTGAACATGTTCGGCGGGGGCGGCATCTCGAACAAGACCAGCCGTCTCTACCGGGCCCTGGTCGAAAAAGAGCTTGCCATTTCGGTCAGCGGCGGACTGCAAGCCACTTTTGACCCCTACCTCTATGCCATTTCAGTCACAGGACGGCCGGATGTCGACCCCGACCTTGTGGTTTCGCGCATCGATGAAGAAATCGAGCGCCTCCAAAACACCCTGGTCCCGCAGGAAGAGATCGATAGGGCAGTCAAGCAGGCGCGCGCGCTCTTCGCTTATGGAAGTGAAAACATCACAAATCAAGGTTTCTGGTTGGGATATACCGAAATGTTCGACACGTACACCTGGTTCAGCGAATACGTGACAAGGTTGCAGGCTGTGACGCCCGAGATGGTTCGCCATGCGGCGCAAACCATGCTCAATCGTTCGGCTCGAGTTGTGGGCATCTACCTTCCCGAAGGGAGCGAGTCATGAACAAGTTCAGCGATATCAAAATCAGCTCGTTACCCGGGCCCCAGGATATTCACCGCAAAGTACTGTCGAACGGCATCGTCATTCTCACCCGGGAGAACTTCCAGAGCCCGTCTGTGGTGCTTTCCGGCTTGCTTGGGGCAGGCAGCCTCTTCGATTCGAAGGAAAAGCTCGGCCTGGCTTATTTCACCAGCATGGCGCTGATGCGTGGCACCCGGTCCATGGATTTTCAGACCCTCTACAACCGCCTTGAATCGGCCGGGGCAAGCCTCGGTTTTGCTGCCAGCGTGCACAACACCAATTTCGGCGGGAAGGCGCTTTCTGAAGATCTTCCATTGTTGATTTCAACCCTGGCAGATTGCCTGCTTCATCCCGTGTTCCCGGACGTCTACATCACACGGTTGAGGGCTCAAATCATCAGCGGTCTTACCATCCGCGCCCAGGACACGGGCGAAATGGCAGCTTTGACCTTCGACCGCATCCTCTTTGGCGATCATCCATATGCGCGCCCCGAAGACGGCTTCATCGAAACGGTGCAGGGCATCACCCGTGACGATCTGGTCGGCTTCCACCAGTCTCACTATGGCCCCGAGAACCTGGTCATCGTGGTTGTCGGCGCTGTTACACCAGAGGAAGTCTTCGGGCTTGTCGAGAAGGAATTGGGCGGGTGGAAGAACCCTGCTCTCGCATCGGCGCCTTCTCTCCCGCAGATACCGCACCTCCCCAACTCAGTTCGCGAGCACGTCGAAATCGCAGGCAAAAGCCAGACCAACCTGGTTATGGGCACGCTCGGTCCGAAGCGTAACGCCCCCGAATATCTCGCTGCGACGCTAGGCAATAACATCCTCGGACAATTCGGCATGATGGGCCGCATCGGAGATGCCGTTCGCGAAAAGGCAGGCCTGGCTTACTACGCCTCAACTTCGCTGAACTCCTGGATCGAAAGCGGCAGTTGGGAAGTCTCGGCAGGCGTCAACCCCGTCAACCTCGAGAAGGCAATCCAGTTGATTATCCAGGAATTACATCGCTTCACAAGCGAACCCGTCAGCCAGAATGAGCTCGAAGACGGACAGGACAACTTTATCGGCAGGCTGCCTTTGAGTCTCGAATCGAACGCGGGCGTTGCGAATTCCATCCTCAATCTCGAACGCTTCAACCTCGGCCTCGATTATCTGCAGAAATACCCCGAACGGATTATGCAGATCACACCCGAAGAGATCCTCAAGACCGCTCAGATGCACATCGATCCAGGGAAATTGGCCATCGTCAGCGCCGGAACGGAATCGAAAGTGGAAGACGCATGACCTCGCGAGTGGCAAGCGGTATCGACATCGTTGAGATCGAGCGTTTCTCTTTGGTCGATCCCGCCATCCGGCGCCGATTCATCAACCGGGTCTTCACGCCCGCCGAGCAGGTTGAATGCGCTGGCATCGACGAACACTTCGCGGGTAAATTTGCAGCCAAGGAAGCAGTTTCCAAGGCTTTGGGCAGCGGCATTGGCAAGGTGAGCTGGCAAGACATCGTTATCACCAAGGACCCTTGGGGTCAGCCCACTGTGACACTCAATCGCGCAGCCGCACAAATTGCCGATGCCCTTCATCTGACGGATTGGTCGGTTTCGATCACCCATACGCGCAAGATCGCGGCAGCCGTGGCAGTTGCGGTCTCATCCAAATAGAAGAGTGGGATGGCAGGCAAACTTCACATCCTCGGCTTGAGCGACATCGAAATTGGGTTCATCTATAGCCCAATGGTGGCCGAGCGCTTCCAAAATATCGACCTCATCATCAGTTGCGGCGACCTGCCGTACTACTACCTCGAATACATCGTGAGCATGCTCAACGTGCCCATGTATTACGTCCGTGGCAACCATGCCAGCGTAGTCGAGATCACAACGGCAGGTGAGCGCACAAGTCCATGGGGCGCCACCGACCTGCACCAGAGGGTCATCGAAGATGACACAGGCATCCTTCTTGCCGGCCTGGAAGGCAGCCTCCAATATAATCTGGGGGCTTATCAATACTCGCAGAACCAATATTGGTTCAAAGTGTTTAGATTGGTACCGAAGCTGATCATCAACAAGCTTCGCTTTGGCCGCTACCTGGATATTTTCGTTTCGCATGCCCCGCCCTGGCATATCCACGACGAATCCGACAGGCCGCACCAGGGCATCAAGGCGTTCAACTGGCTGATCGATGTGTTCCAGCCCACTTATGCGCTGCACGGACACATCCATCTTTATCGCAGCGACGCCGTCACGGTCACCCAGGTGAAACAAACCAGGGTGGTCAATGTTTTTGGCTTCAAGGAGCTCGAAATAGATACCCCGGCAACGCGTTCCCGGGAGAGATAGAGGTTCTCATGTCCGATTCGAATCCAGATCATTCTTCGAGCTTCTACACACAGCACTCGAAGGAAGATTTTTCCCGAGCTTATTGGAAAGGTTTCTGGCGCTCCATCATCAGTTGGCTGCGCCGTTCAGACAATGAACTGTTGCCATTCGACGAAGTTCGCAAACGCATTCCCATGCGCGGACAGCATTATCGCGGTCTGCAGCAGATCGAAACCGATAAAGTCATCGGCTCGGAAAGCCGCTTCAACGACTTCGACCGCGCCTTCCTGCCGCGTCAGACCAACACACGCAATCGCTGGGAAAGCATCGACCGCGCCTACTTCGAAGATGTGATCCTGCCTCCCATCGATGTATACAAGGTGGGCAAAGTGTACTTCGTCAAGGATGGAAATCACCGCGTCTCGGTGGCCCGCGAACGCGGTCAGGCCTACATGGACGCCTACGTGGTCGAGATCGACATCCCGGGCAAGCTCGACGAGACCGTCAACATCCACAGCCTGATCGAAATGCAGGAATACAACCAGTTCCTCGAGACCACCCATCTCGAGGAGCTGTTTCCTGAAGAAAGTTTCAAATTCTCGGTTCCAGGCCAATATGAGAAGGTGCTCGAGCACATCAACGTCCACCGGTACTACATGGGCATGCAAAAGGGCCGCCCCATCAGCGACCAGGAAGCTGTCATTGGCTGGTACCGCGATGTCTACCGCCCGCTGATCAAGATCATCCGCAGACGCGACATCCTCAAAGAATTCCCTCACCGCACCGAAATGGACCTGTATTTATGGATCATCGAACACCGCTATTATCTCAGTGAAGAACACGAGCGCCCTGTGAGCCTGGAAGCCGCGGCATCCAATTTCGCCAGTCAGTTCTCCGAGCGGCGCTTTCCGCAAATTCGCAATGCCTGGAATTCATTCAAAAGCATCTTCAGTCGTCGCAAATGAATTCGTCGCGATAAAAAAGCCGCCTGATGGCGGCTTTTGACTCAATTCGAATTTCCTGATGAATTATCCTGTGTGTGCCAGCTTGACCCCCAGCCACAGGTGATTCGGCAATATCATCTGGTTCGTATACACCTCAACACCGGCGCTCTTCGGCAGCTTGCCGTTCATCGCCGCCGGATTGACATAGCACAGATCCGGTTTTTGACCGTATTTCTTCTGGTAATACTCGGTTGCCCGCTGGATCTTGGCCACCAGGTCAGATTTGGGATCGTTATCGAACCACAGCATTCCGGTGCTCATCAATATCTCCATATGAACCTCGTACTTGACCGTTCTTGAATGTTTTCATCATAGGCTTAATGTTCTAGTTTGATTATAGAACATAAGTTCTTTTTTTGTCAAGTGCGAGTTTATGCTTCTTTTTATGCAATTTTCGGGCCAGGCCGGGCTGCAGTAGCTTTTTTTGCCGATTTAAGGTATCCTTAATTTCGTTTTGAGACCCAAACTCACTCATTTCTTATAACTCCCATTCTTCTGGAGGTAGCATGATTAAGGAATCGATCAAGGAAGCCGAAGTCCGCATGAAAGGAGCCATCACTTCACTCGAGGAAGATTTGACCGGCATTCGCACCGGCCGGGCAACGCCTGCGTTAATTGAAAAGCTCCAGATCGAATACTACGGAACGCAAACTTCGTTGATGCAGCTCGCTTCGATCTCAGTGCCCGAAGCCCGCACTCTTCTCATCCGGCCTTTCGATCCCTCTTCACTGAAAGCCATCGAGAAAGCCATCCTCGCCTCTGATCTCGGCCTCACCCCGAACAATGACGGTAAAGTCATTCGTCTCAACCTGCCTCCGTTGAACGAGGAACGCCGCCGCGAGCTGGTCAAAGTGGTGCATGCGCGTCTCGAAGAATGTCGCATTGCCATCCGCAATATCCGCCGCGATATCATCAAAGATCTCAAAGACTTCGAGAAAGAAAAGCTGATCTCGGAAGACGACCTCGAAACAGCTGAAGATGAACTGCAAAAGCTGACCGAACGCATGGCCACCGAGGAAGTCGAAAAGATTGGGGAGAAAAAGGAAAAGGAGATCATGGAAGTGTAGTTTGGCTTCCAATCAGGCATGTCTGATACTCCGTTGAAGATTCCACGGCACGTAGCTATCATCATGGACGGCAATGGTCGCTGGGCAGAAGCCCGCGGCCTCAGCCGCTATGAGGGCCACCAGGCAGGCACCGAAAATCTGCGCAGGGTCATCCGCGCTGCCGCTGACATCGGCGTCCAGTATCTAACGGTCTACGCCTTTTCCACCGAAAACTGGGGACGCCCCAAAGACGAAGTGGAAGGTTTGATGATGCTCCTTGAGACTACCATCGATAACGAACTGGAAGAGCTGATCGCTGAAGGAGTTCAAATACGCCACCTGGGAAGGCTCGAATCGATGCCCAAAGCCCTGGCGCGCAAGGTGGAACACTCGATCGATGCCACGAAAGAAAATCACCGCATCGTCCTGAACATTGCCTGGAATTACGGCGGGCGGGATGAAGTCGTCTACGCCGTACAAAAGATAATCGCCGATCATATCGAGCCCGATCAGGTAACCGAGCAAATGATCAGCGATCACTTGTTCACCGGCGGCATTCCCGATCCCGACCTGGTGATCCGCACATCGGGGGAATACCGCATCAGCAACTTCATGATCTGGCAATCCGCTTATGCCGAATGGTACTTTACGCCCACCCTCTGGCCCGATTTCGACAAGCACGAACTCGAAAAGGCGATCGCCGTTTACGGCATGCGCGAACGCCGGTTTGGCAAGTTATCCGGCGGCAATGCGGACGTCGCCAATGGCTAACAACAACGACATCACACTGCGTAAGCGTCTTGTCGTCATCGATATCATCATTCCCATCACGCTTCTCTTCGGCTTCCTGGGAGGATGGTATTTTTTTGCCTTCGTTACAGCCGTACTGCTGATTTCCGGTTGGGAGCTCTGGCGCATCTTCAAGATTGGGGGGTATGGCCCTTCCCTGGCGGTCATTCTCATCGCGATTGCTTCGCTCACGGTGGCCAGGCAGCTCTGGGGGCTCGCGTACAATGATCTCATCCTGGCAGCAATCGTACTCGTTGCCATGGCAGTCCATCTCGCTGAGCAGCAGCGCGACGCAAGCACCTCGGCAGTGGATTTCATGATTACGGTGGGAGTCGCTCTCTACCTGGGATGGCTGGGGAGTTACGCCATCAGCATGCGCAATCTGCCGGGCGGGCTCTACTGGGTCCTCCTGGTCTTCCCTGCCGTCTCTTTGGCCGACGCCGGCGGATACATTTTCGGCAGGCTGTTTGGCAGACATAAAATCGCCGATAAAGTCAGCCCGAACAAGACATGGGCAGGCTATTTCGGCGGAATTGTACTGAGCATTATTGGCTCAATCGGCATCGCGGCGCTGTTTCATGTGATTGTCCCTTCGATTGTGATCCTCGACGGCCTGATCATCGGCCTGGTAATCTCGATCCTTACACCTCTCGGCGACTTCGGGGAAAGCATGCTTAAGCGCCAGTTCGGCGTCAAAGACACGAGCAATATCCTCCCCGGTCATGGAGGCATACTGGATCGGATCGATTCATCGCTCTGGGCAGCCGCGATCGGATATGCCCTGATTCTTCTTCTCAAATAGTTCCCGGATGATTCCAAAGGAGGAAAGATGGACAGCGACACCAGACAACCAACCCGCAATCTGGCGTTGGACCTTGTGCGCGTCACCGAAGCCGCCGCGTTATCGGCGGGCAGGTTTGTGGGCAGAGGTGACAAGATTGGCGCGGATAGGGCGGCGGTCGATGGTATGCGCTTGATTCTCAACACAGTGCCCATGAACGGCGTAGTCGTGATCGGTGAAGGCGAAAAAGACGAAGCGCCCATGCTTTTCAACGGCGAATTTTGCGGCACCGGCGAACCTCCCGATCTGGATATCGCCGTAGATCCAATCGACGGAACCCGCCCGGTTGCCAACGGATCGGCGAATGCCATCTCAACGGTGGCGCTTGCCCCTCGCGGGACCATGTTCAACCCCGGACCTTTCCTTTATATGTACAAAATTGCGGTCGGCCGCGAAGCCAAAGATGTGATCGATGTCGAAGCGCCCGTTGCCGACAATCTCCAAAAGATTGCCAAAGCCAAAGGGGAAGACGTGAACGACCTGACCGTTGTGATTCTCGACCGTCCGAGGCATGAAAAACTTGTCGCCGAGGTGCGGGCAGCCGGCGCGCGCATCCGCTTCATCCAGGATGGCGACGTGGCTGGTGCTCTGATGACCGCCCTCCCCGAGACAGGCATCGACGTTCTTCTCGGCATCGGCGGCTCGCCTGAAGCTGTTTTGGCCGCGGCAGGGCTCAAGTGCCTCGATGGGAACATCCAGACCAAACTCATTTTACACAACCCCGAAGACCTCAAAAAAGGCAACCCCATGGGTTATAAAGAGGGACAGGTGTTGATGATGGAAGACCTCATCTCTTCAGATGATGTGTTCTTTGCAGCGACAGGCATCACCACGGGCGATCTGCTCGAAGGCGTGCATTACTATTCAGACTACGCGCACACCGAGAGCCTGGTAATGCGCGGGCTCACGCAAACATCCAGGCGGATCAACGCCACCCACCGCATCAGCCGCCTTGCCGAGATCAGCACAATCCCTTACTAGAAATCACTCAGCCCCCTGATTAAAAAGACAGCCCCGAGTATCGGGGCTGTCTTATCCATATGGCTGTTACTTGATCTCGTAAGTCAGATTTGCGTTGGCTGTGATCAGCAGTTGCCCGGCTGAGACAGGTACCGAGCCTGAAGCCATGGGAGCTGCAGATCCGCCGCCCTTGCCTTCATACATCGGGATCGTGCCGCCGCTGGTTGAGACACTGACATTCTGCAGGTCGCCCAGGGTGACGCCAGCTGCCTTGGCAATTCCTTCAGCTTCAGATTTTGCCTGGGCGATCGCCAAATCACGCGCCTGAGCCAGTGCTTCATCCTTGTTGCTCACGTCGAATGAGATGCCGTTGATCGCATTGGCGCCGGATCGGACAACGGTGTCGAGCAGGGTGCCCAACTTGGTCAGATCGCGCACGGTGATATAGATGGTGTTGTCTACCGCGTAATATTTACGGGTGATGCTGCCATCAGGACCGTAATCCGTCATGGGGTAGACGTTGAAATTGGTGGTCTGAATGTCTTTGGCTTCGACACCCAACGCCTGCACCGACGCAGCGATATTCGCTGCTTGGGTGTTGCTCTTGTTCAGCGCGTCCGAAACCTGATCGGCATCAGAATGAACGCCAACATAAACGTAAGCAAGGTCAGGAACGATATAAACTTCGCCCGTTCCAAAAGAACTGATGGTGCGGATTTGGGGGGCATTGGCCGGAGTAATGGTGCATGCAGCCAAAGCGGTGATCAGCAATGCGCTTCCCACGATCAATCCCAGACTTCTTTTCATTGTGCTCTCCTCTGTAACCTTTATAGAACCTAGACGCCAGGAAGCCGTTCTTTGTTCCAGTCCAATTATAGCTGTTATGGGTGACTTGCCCTGGACATCCAAAACAAAAACACATCCTGATTGTCTTCAGGATGCGTTTTGTTCTTCTCCAACGATATGTCCTCTAAGGAAGCTTGACGATCTGCAACGATCCGATCGCCGTGCTGACATGCAGATCGATTACGTTACCGGAGCAGCCTTGCGGCGCCTGGTAGATCACTTCGCCATTGACATTGGCATAGCCTGCCGGAAGCTTGAGCTCGGAGATTCCCCGGTCCACCGAAATGTTCACTGCCGCGCAGGATGGGATTCTCAGTACGACCTCGCCAATTGCGGTATTGATATCCCCATTCAGCGACCTGCCTGAAGGGAGTTCGATGGTGGTTGTGCCAACACCCAGGTTGGCATCGAGGGTTTCGAGTTGTGTTTGGCTCAGGTCGATCGCCATGCTGCCGGCGCCCATGTCGACCTTTATCGTCAATGGGATCGCGTTTGTTACAGCCAGGTTCCAGGTCATCTGCTCGCTTCCATTAGCCCCAATGGTAACACCGGGGCCTTCGAGCATATAGGAGCTTTGCCCATTCTTTGGCGCGTTGTAATGGGGCGCAAATTGGCTTGATTCGGGGAGGCTGACTGTGCCGGAGACGAGCGTGTTTGCACCGGCTCCGCCTTGTAGATCGAACTCTCCAGCTCCAATCGAGTATTGCATGGACGATGAAGTTGCTCCGTTTAATGCCTGGTTGATGTTCACGGGATGATAAGCCGTGCCAAAAGGAGATGCCAGAGCAAACCAGAAGATTGCAGCCACAAGCGCTAGCCCGACCAGCACCTTGGCAAGCACAGACCAGGTGGAGCGGCCGTGTCCAAAGGCGAGGTCGAGCCCGATGCCGATCAGGAAAATCGGCCAGAGCCGGAGGAGGAGCTCCCAGGCGTTTTGGGCAAAGTAACCCAGGTTGCCGAGCAGAAGAACCACGCCGAAGCCGAGCAGGACGAGGGGACCGATCCAACCGTCCCGGCGATATAGGCCATCCAGGCCGCCGATGATCAATACCGCGGGCCAATACGTGCCCAACACGCTCCAGGTCGTTCCCTGGACGTAACCAAAATTCACCAGGAAAAGCAAAACACCCGCGGCAACCAATAGGAGTGGAAAAAACAGGCTTCTGGGTCTCATATTTTACTTCTCCCTCGTCACTCTTAAAATGAGCACAACTCCTGCGGCGATCAATACCACAGCCCAGATCGTCCCGCCCGAAAGCCAGCTCAGCCATGGAATATGCAGCGCCTGTACGATCAGGTAGCCGCCATAAATGACTAAACCAATGCCAATGATCTTCAAAGCATTCGGATTGGGCTTGCGCACCGCATCCACGAATTCATCACGCATGTTTTCTGCCCGTTCTCGCAATACGTGCTCATCCAGAATTTCTGGCTGCGAGGGTTGCCCGGCTGGCTCTTCGGGAACCACGATCCACATGATAAGATATGCCAGAACGCCGATCCCTCCGGCCAGCGTGATCAGGATGAAAGCAATTCGCACCAGGGTTGGGTCGATTCTCAAATATTTGGCCAACCCTGCGCAAACACCCCCCAAAACGACATCAGTTCTACTGCGATATAGGCGATTATCCATGGCTACCTCTATTCTATTTACGCCTGGCTGAACGCACGACCATGTACACACCGATCACTAAAAGCGCCGCGGGCCAAATATAAGCAAAGATGGTGTTCGTGAGTGCGTTCGAAGTGGCAAGAATGATCAGCCCTATCGCCGCGCAGATACCGGCAGGGATCCAGGGCCACTTTTCAGTCTTGCCTACGGGCATGAGCCCGAGTACGCCAAAGGTGATTGCCAGCCCAAAGAAGAATACCGCGCCGGAGATTGCGCCGCTGAACGGAGCGATCAGCGCAACCACCGCCAGGGTAAGCAGTACGCCTGCAGGGATGATCGCCCACCAGAACTCGCGGTGCAGCAGGTAAATTACCAGGAAGCTGGCTCCGATCATGCCAAGGAAGAACCCTCCGCCAAACTCGGACAGCCCTGGCGCGAGCTCAGCCATGGCGATTAGACCACCTATGCCCACCAAAGTAAAGCCGGGGATCAAAGCCCACCAATGCTCGTTGTTGTTCACGAACACATAGAAAAAGATTGCTCCTCCCAGGACGAAAAGCCCCGCGAAGACCAGCGCGCCGACATCCACATGCAGGAACTGCTGAAAGAAGAAAAGCAATCCCAGGAAGATGAGTAAGGCGCCAAAGAACACTCTGGACGATTTTGCAGTCATGATCGCACTCCTTTTAGTTGATATCCACCGAGCCGAGACCGCTCTCGACGAAAATTTCTGCTTTATTTGACGCCGATGCGTAATCCGGCGATTCGTAGCGTCCACCGACATGCGGGAACCTGGATTCATTTACTTTCACCCCGGATAGTCCGGCGTTCACCGAGATCGATGCTGCAACGCCCATGGGAATCATGAGGTTCATGCTCGCCAGCCCAGACTTGACGGTCGCGCGGGTATAGCCTGCAGCAGAGGGCAGCGTGATGTCTGTCTTGCTTGCGCCGGTCTCGAGCACGAGACTGCGCACATGTGTGTCTGAAAGGTTGAGAATTTCTTCATTTGCGCCGGTGTGCAGGTGCAGGTCCAGGGGGATCTGCGGATTGATGCCCAATTTCCATTCGAAACCTTGTTCGCCGGCAGCCCATGGGCCTTCCCAAACTCGCTCCGATGGCGTCCGCAAGGTAAGCACAACCTTGCTTCCCTGCATCGTCCGGTCAGAGAGCACTCCGCCTACAAAGCTGCCGCCTGCAAGTTCTGCCGGATTATTGGATGCCGAGATCTGAAGGCGTCCGGCGCCGTAGTGTACCTGGATCTCCCCTTCGGTGGCAGATTCCACCGGAAAGGAAGCCTGCTCGGCTGTATACGTCCCTGCATGCATCCATCTTCTGGGGCGGGAAATAAACCAGACCCCAAGCAGCACCAGAAGGACCGGCCAGAAGAAATTCCAGATGCGGCTGTCAACGTATCCAAGGTTGATCGCCAGCAGAACCGCACCCAGTAGAACGATGAAAACCCCAAAAAACACGCCACCTCGTCTCATTTCACCATCTCCTTAGTATTTACGCAGCAGGGCGCGAACGCCAAGCAGCACCCCCGCTGCAATCAATAGCAGCGGCCAATATGGACCAAAATTCGTGAGGCCGCCAAAAATGGCGGCAAAGATGACAAACAGAACAACGCTTGTTCCAATGGAATCCAGCGCCGAGCGGATCGGATGCCTGTCGCGCGCGCCGAGCAGATTGGCAATGATCATTCCGACCCCAACAAAGCCGGGAATCAGCGTCCAAAGATAGGCCCAGCTTCCCCAATTATTCGTTGTTGCCTGATAAAACAGAATACCGCCTACACCCGCGACAATCGTCGCAGGAATGGCCATATCCGGAGCGCGCAGCGCAATCCCCAGGATGAGCAGAACTACTGCCGCGCCTTCGATGATCAAGACCCATGAATTTTGCTGGTCGATCAGTGTATTCAGACCGGGCACAATCTGCACCATGGCAAAGAACAGCCCCGCCAGGATGAGTAAGGTTCCGATGACGATTGTGGAACGGTGGCTTTCATTCATGCTTTCCTCCTGCCAATCTTGCGTTAGATAATCAATATACGCAATTCGGTGGAAAAAGGTTGTTTCAAACAGGGTTGAATTTGCAGTATATGAATTTCGCAAATCTTTCTTGACAGAATAGCGTGATGGCTTATAATACGATAAATTAAGTCATAATAGGTTGGAGTAAGAATGATTCGAAATTGCATGTGTCCCTGGCGGGGATCGGACTGACCACCGCCTGACGGATTCAAAATCACGGTCAACATTCAGGTGGCGGAAAGCGTCCCCGCACAATTCACTCCCAAGCGGAGAGTCGTCAATGTGCAGGCAAAAGCTGATGCCACTTTTGATTTAAGTTGACCGTGTTTTATTTGGAATTTGAGGGACATATGAAAATTGCGGATAATGTGACCGAACTCGTGGGAAATACCCCTCTGGTTCGTTTGAACAGAATTGCTGAAGGGGCAAAAGCAGAAGTCGTCGCCAAATTGGAATACTACAATCCATCTCACTCGGTGAAAGACCGTATCGGCATCTCCATGATCGACGCTGCCGAAAAGGCAGGCAGGCTGAACAAGGATTCCATCATCCTGGAGCCGACGAGCGGCAATACCGGTATCGCCCTGGCGCTCGTCAGTGCCGCGCGGAATTACAGGTGCATCATCGTCATGCCCGACACCATGAGCAAAGAACGCAGAATGCTGATGCGCGCCTACGGCGCCGAGCTCATTCTTACCCCGGGCAGCGCAGGCATGGCCGGCGCGATCCAAAAAGCCGAGGAACTTGCAGCTTCAGACGCGCGCTACTTCATGCCCCAGCAATTCAAGAATCCCGCCAATCCTGAAATCCACCGCCAAACCACGGCCGAGGAAATCTGGCGCGATACGGATGGCAAAGTGGATCTCGTCGTTGCCGGCGTCGGCACAGGTGGAACGATCACCGGCATCGGCGAGGCGTTGAAATCGCGCAAGCCCTCCATCCGGATCGTGGCAGTCGAGCCCGATGCGTCGCCTGTGCTTTCGGGCGGGCAAAAGGGTCCGCATGCCTTGCAGGGGCTGGGCGCCGGTTTCATCCCCGAAGTGCTGAATCCCCATGTCTATGACGAAATCGTGCGCGTGACCAACGAAGACGCCATCGAAAGCGCCCGCCAGATGGCCCGGCAGGAAGGCTTGCTTGTGGGTATTTCGGCAGGAGCTGCCACATGGGCTGCGCTGCAGGTCGCCCGGCGCCCTGAAAATGAAGGAAAATTGGTCGTTGTGATCGTTCCCGATTTTGGCGAACGCTACCTGAGCACTGCGCTCTTCGCCAACCTGGCTGATTAATTGCGGCCTGACTGGAGTGTGAATCATGACAATTATCGAAAATGCAAAACGAGAGATCGACCTGGTATACCAGCGCGACCCCGCTGCCAGGTCAGCCCTGGAAATCATCCTGGCGTATCCGGGCGTGCATGCCCTTATCGGTTACCGCATTTCGCACTGGCTTTGGTCGCACAAACTCAAGCTTCTTGGCAGGCTGAATTCACAGCTTGTGCGCTTCCTCACCGGCATCGAGATCCATCCGGGCGCCCGCATCGGAAGGGGTCTGTTCATCGATCACGGTATGGGCGTGGTCATCGGCGAGACAGCCGAAATCGGTGATAACGTCACCATGTACCACGGCGTCACCCTGGGCGGCGTCAGCCTCGAGAAGGGCAAGCGCCATCCCACCATCGGGAATGGGGTGGTCATCGGTGCAGGCGCAAAGGTGCTAGGCCCGATCGTCATCGGAGAAAACAGCCGCATCGGCGCAAATGCCGTCGTCGTACACTCTGTTCCGCCCAACTCGGTTGTGACGGGTGTGCCCGGTCAGGTGGTGGTGCGCAGCCGCCCGCGCAGCGTCAACGTGGACCTCGAGCACGGCCGCCTTCCGGATACCCTCGGCGACTCGGTGATCTCGCTGTTAAACCGCATCGAAACCGTCGAGAAGATCCTGCATGTACACCCGGCCGGGTTGCCAGTCACAAACAAAGATGACGATCATCACGAACCTGCCATCATCCACTCGCCAGACCACGGTGTCTGGCACGGAGAAGATTTCTCCATCTGAATTCTCATCAAAAACCATATGCTCCCCGACGGGCTAAATCTGCAATAATAAGGGCATAAGCAAAATTGACCGGGTGATAAGGACCATTCATAGGAAAACTGGGTACGCAAAATATGACAGATAGTCATTCGCAACATTCTTCCAGCCGAGATAACCGCTCCAGGTTTGGACCCGCGATGTTTCGATTCATTACCATGGCCGCATCGTCGGGCGTAAAATTGTTCAACCTGGACAGGTACAACGGTCAGCTCGAAGTTATGGGGCAAACTCGTTACTACATACTTCATGCACCCGAGAATCTCGATCCATCAACGCCGGTTCCTCTTGTGGTCACCTTCCACGGCTTTGCTGAATGGCCCATGCACGTCATGCGCACCAGCCGTTGGAACGACCTGGCGGACAAATACGGCTTCATCGTCGTCTATCCCTCAGGTTCGGGTATGCCCAAGCGCTGGCGCACAGGAGTTTCGGGTACCTCGTATGACGACGCGACGCCCGACATCCGCTTCGTCACCGATCTCATCGCTGATCTGCAGGCGAGATACAACATCGACAGCAGGCGAATCTACCTGAACGGCTTCTCAAATGGCGGTGGAATCTCGCACATGCTTGCTTTCCAGATGGCTGACCGTATTGCAGCCTTTGGAAGTGTCTCCGGCGCGCTCATCTATCCCACGCAGGGGCAGGCGCTCGCCCGCCCGGTCCCCTTCATCGCCTTTCACGGAACGGCAGACCACATCGTGCCCTTCTACGGCGGGTCGACAAACCACTTCAGGTTCAGCTTCCCGCCTGTCACCAACTGGGTACGAAACTGGGCAGATCTCAATGGCTGCGATCCAACGCCAAAGGCGATCTTCAACTCTCCCCACGTGACCGGCCAACAATACGATGGCTCCGGCCCGGATGAAGAGGTGGTCTTCTACACAATCGTCGGCGGCGGCCACGCGTGGCCTGGGGGAGTGCCGCTCCCTCGCTGGATTGCAGGTAGAACCACCCAGGAGATCGATGCCACCGAATTGATGTGGCAATTCTTCAGCAGGCATCCCCTGCCTGGCTGAAATAAAACTGCCCGGGAAATCCCGGGCAGTCGTTGTGCTGATCCTCAAGCTTTTGGCTTCTTCTTGAACATCGAGACGCTGATCATCACGATCAGCCCGATCGCGCTCACCACGACAAGCCCAAATCCAAGTGTTGGACGGTCGATCGTGGATAGCGCATCGAACACGCCCGGCTCGGGAGTTGGCGTGATCGTACGCGTCGGGGTGGCAGTGACGGGTCGTGGAGTGCGTGTGGGGGTGCGTGTGGGGCGCGGCACAGTCGAAGTGCGCGTGGGGCTCACCGTTGCGGTCGGCGCCTTGCGGATGATCAGTGTGTTGCCGGCGTAAATATCGATGCCCGTCAGGCCGTTCAGGGCCTGCAGTTCCTGCACCGTCACGCCGTATGCCTCTGCGATACTGGCGAGCGATTGGCCGTACAGGATCTTGTGATAGACCGAGCCGTCCGCGTCCGGCGTCGAGGTGACTACGCCGTAGATATATTGGCTCATGTCCGGGGTGCCTGCCACGATCGTCGAACTGGATCCGCTGCTCGAGCTTGAACTGCTGTCCCTGCCGGCGGTGCTTCCGCCTGTGGAATACGCCGCGTGCACCACGAAATAAGTCATCCCGCCGCTCTGATAGACACCCGCCCCAATATCGGTGTACGCCGGCTCCACCATCGGCAGCATATGCGCTGAATCCGACCACCAACCCTGGATATCTCCCAGTGTTGCGGTATACCCGCAGGCGATATTTTCGGTAGCCCAAACGGTCGAACCGCCTCCATAACCTGCGTCAGCCACCCGCCCGCGCACATTACCCAGATGTGTGCAGCTTCCATAACTCGCCATGGTTGCGGCAGTCGATTGGGCGGTGCCCATCAATATGGAATTGACCGCCAGCGCAGGCAAGCCGTTCGCCGTCCGCATCGAATTGACCAGGCTGATCAGGTCGCTTGCAGTGACCGAGCTCTCGGCTGTCGCCTTCGATGCAGGGAGCACCAGTGCAAGCACCAGTGCAAACAAAGCAAATATACGAGTTAAATTAAAACGGCGCATCGTCCAAATTATACACGATACGCCGTGAACTTTGGAATTGTCAAGGATTTAGCGCAAACTGCGTTCGACGAAATTCATCCCCATGGCTTCCGCAACGGTCAGGAAATCTGTAGAAGAGATCATACCGATGATCTTGCCATCGTCATCTACAACCGGAAGATGATGGATGCGCATTGATTTCATCAACCCGGCGCATTCCGGCAGGCTCATATCAATATGAACGGTCCTCACAGGTGTTACCATGATGTCCCGAATCTTGAGCTCGGCAGGATTCTTCTCCTGGGCCACAATTTTGTCGCAAATATCGATCGATGTAACGATCCCGTATTCCGGGTTGTCCGACGTCTTCTCCACGATCAGGGCATTCATATAGCGGTGCCGCATCAACGCCAGTCCCTCGTTGACCGTTGCCTCTGGGTTGACAAACACGACCAAATCCTTCATCCAATCTTTGACGGTCGTCAGCTGCATTCCTCACTCCTTTCACAGGTGCTGAGTAATGGTTGAAATAGCGTAGAGTTCTGCCTGAATTCACTGTATACCATTCAAATTCATAAGTCAATCGCCGTTTGTCAGATGATACTCAGCGCTTCATCATCCGTCGAAAGTCCACTTCTTTAGCTGACTGATCAGCTTGTGAGCAGTCAGGTCCAATTGGACAGGCGTGATCGACACGTACCCCTCCGCCAGATCGCCAAAATCGGTGCCGCTCTCCGCCACCCCTGTCGGGGCTTCCCCGCCGATCCAGTAATACGGCCGCCCTCGCGGATCTTCGCGTCTCACCAGTTCGTCGCGGTAGATACGCTGTCCCTGCCGCGAAATGCGGTACCCCTTCAATTCTGACTCTTTCAAATAGGGAACATTCACATTCAACAAAGCATGGTCTGGCAGTGGGTCGCTCAGCAGCTTTTCGGCAATTTTCCTCGTCACTGTCGCCGCCGTGGCATAATCGAGAGGGCCGCTGAAATACTCGGGGGCATCCAGCGAGACGGCGATGGCAGGGATTCCCGAAATGGCTGCCTCCATTGCGGCTGTGACCGTGCCGGAGTAGGTCAGATCGTGCCCAATATTGGCGTTCGGGTTGATGCCTGACACGACCATGTCGATCGGCTTCTCGATGACGCCAAGCATGGCCAGCGCCACGCAATCCGAAGGCGCGCCGTCAGAACCCAGTGCCGTCGTCCCGTCTGCGAGGGTAAATGCCTTGACCCGCAGCGGCCGGCTCAGCGTCTTCACGTGCCCCGAAGCAGACCAGTTGTGGTCAGGAGCAAGCACGCTCACCTCTCCCAACTTGCGAAATTCCTGCGCCAAAGCCAGGAGCCCTGCAGCAAAAACACCATCGTCGTTCGTCACCAAAAAGTGCATCGCGTTCGCCTCTTTCACCGTTGTGAGATAATTATACCGTTATGGCCAAACCCCCACGATTGGTGGCATTTGTCTTCGCAGGTCCAAAATCGAAATGCAGAATGCCCGATCTTATGATATACTTCGATGGCTACCGGTCGAACGGTAAGTACCTAATCTTCACGTCCCCTGATCTTTCCGGCGTGCCGCATAGCGGTGAGAGAAAGAGCAGACGGGGGCGCCAGAAATAACGCAAAGGAGTAAGTGAAACATGGCTTCAATTATCTCAATGAAAGCCCTGTTGGAAAGCGGTGTACACTTCGGTCACCGCACCAACAAATGGAATCCCCTCATGCGGCCTTATATCTTCACCGAGCGCAATGGGATCCATATCATCGATTTACAGCAAACTGTAAAACTTCTCACAGTTGCATACAACCTGGTTCGTGACTCGGCCGCAGCCGGCGGTACGGTGCTCTTTATTGGCACCAAGCGCCAGGCGCAGGAAACCATCTCTGAAGAGGCCATGCGCTGCGGTATGCCCTATGTCACCGAGCGGTGGCTGGGTGGCATGATCACAAACTGGTCCACCATGTACAATCGTATTCAAGAACTCGAACGCCTTGAGAAACTGCGTGACACCGGTGAAATTCACCGCCTTACCAAAAAGGAAGGCCTGCTCATTGAGCGCGAGATCGTTCGTCTGCAAAGCCGCCTTTCGGGTGTCCGCAACATGAAATCCACGCCTGACCTGGTCTTCATCGTTGACGTTGTGCGCGAGCACACGGCGGTTCACGAAGCCAACGTGAAGGGCATCCCTGTCCTCGCCCTCGTCGATACCAATTGCGACCCCCGCGGCGTTGACTATGTGATCCCATCGAACGATGATGCCATTCGCGCCATCAAACTGCTCGTCGGCAAGGTCGCCGATGCAGTGATCGAAGGAAAAGCCATGGCCAGCAAGGAAGAGGGAGAACAACCTTCCGAAGCTGCTGAAGGTGCAGCTGAAAGCCGTCCTGCAGCCCCCGCCCGCCCGCGTATGGAAGAGGAAAGCGACCTTGAGGATAAAGACCTCCTCGGCGCTTCCACCCTGGCAAAACTCGGTTCCAAAGTCGACGAAATTGCCGACGAGATCGAGGACGAACAATAATCAAGCAGCTACCGGCATCCTTCCATCGTGGATTGGGATCAGCCGAAATCTAAGACTGATGAAATAAGGGATTGAAATGGCGATTACGATTACTACCGAAATGATCAAACAACTGCGCGAAGCGACAGGTGCGGGCATTCTGGATTGCCGTAAGGCGCTCGAACAGGCCAATGGTGATATGAAAGCCGCGTTGGACTTTCTGCGCGAAAAAGGCCTTGCCACTGCCGCCAAGCGTGCCGGCCGCAATGCCTCTGAAGGTATCATCGAACTCTACAACCACGGCAACGGCCGCGTCGGCGTCATGGTTGAAGTCAACTGCGAAACCGATTTCGTAGGCCGTTCCGAAGCCTTCCGCACCCTGGCGCACGAAATTGCGCTGCAGATTGCGGCTGCTTCACCACTCTACATCACCGAAACCGATATTCCCGCCGAAGTGCTTGAGCACGAAGGCAAGATCGCCTCTGCCAAAGCCATGGAAGAAGGCAAGAAAGAAGCCATCATTCCCAAGATCGTGGAAGGCGCGCTCAAGAAATTCAAAGATGAGACCGTCCTCGTGAACCAGGTCTACATTCGTGACGAGAGCCTGACCGTTCAGTCCCTCATCAACGAAAAGATCGCGGCGCTGGGAGAGAACATTGTCGTCCGCCGCTTCGCCCGCTGGGGACTCGGTGAAACGACCTCTGAGCTTGGAGAAGAATAAACAACAAAAAGACCAACCATCTGGTTGGTCTTTTCTTAACTCAACAGGAGGAACCATGCAGGAGCTAAAATATCACCGGATCATGCTAAAACTGGGCGGAGAAGCTCTCGCCGGCAAGTCAGGCATCGGCATTGATGCGGCTCAAGCTGCAGATATCGCCCGCAGAGTCAAAGAAGTCCGCGAACTGGGCGTGGATGTGGCCATCGTCATCGGCGCGGGCAACCTCTGGCGCGGGCGTACCGGCCAGGAGATGGGCATGGATTCGGCAACGGCAGACTACATGGGCATGCTCGGAACCGTGATGAACGCCCTCGCCCTGATGGATGCCCTCGAACACCAGGATGTGATGACCCGCGTGATGACCTCGATCGAAATGAAGACGGTCGCCGAACCGTACATTCGCCGCCGCGCCATCCGGCATCTGGAAAAAGGCCGCGTGGTTATCTTTGGCGGAGGTACAGGCAACCCCTACTTCTCCACCGATACCGCTGCTGCCCTTCGCGCCATGGAAATCGAAGCCGATGTACTCATCAAAGCCACCAAAGTGGACGGCGTCTACGACTCTGACCCGCACAAAAATACGGAGGCTGTCAAATTCGAATCGCTCACTTACATGGATACCATCAGCCGTCGCCTCGAAGTGATGGACAGCACCGCCATCACCATGTGCATGGAACACCAACTCCCCATCCTCGTCCTTAACCTTT
>JAJXZS010000045.1 GCA_021779955.1 Chloroflexota bacterium
GGCGATGCGGTTGTCCTTTCAGCAACACTCGCGGCCACAAGAGGAGATCAGGAGCAGATTCAAGCCAGAATGGCAGAACTCTCTGAGAAACGCCGCCACTCTCAACCCCCCGGCGCCAGTATGGGTTCGATGTTCAAGAACCCTGCCGGTGACTATGCAGGACGTCTGATCGAAGCCGCGGGTCTGAAGGGAGCAAAAATCGGTGGAGCGCAGATCAGCCCTGTCCACGCAAATTTTTTCGTGAACGATGGGACCGCGAACGCAGTAGACATTTACAGACTCATTCATCTTGTGCAGAAAACAGTGCATGAGAAATTCAACGTAGACCTTGAATTAGAGGTTGAATACTTGGGAAAGTGGCAGGAACAATAATGGCAGATAAGATCAGGATCGGCGTGATATTTGGAGGTCGTTCGGGTGAGCATGAAGTCTCGCTTCTGTCCGCTCGCTCAGTATTATCGGTTCTCGACCCGGCCGCCTACGAGATCACCCAGATTGGCATCACCAATGAAGGCATCTGGCTGACCGGTCCATCGGCGTTGGAAGCCTTCGAGAAAAAACAATACGACTCGCTATCACCAGCCATCCTTCTGCCCGAACCGCAGAACGCCATGCTTTATCGAATTCGAAAGTCGCCGGCAGGCGATATCCTCGAGCCTTTGACCCATCTTGATGTGGTCTTTCCTGTTTTGCACGGAACCTTTGGCGAAGATGGCACCGTACAGGGCCTGCTGGAACTCGCCGATGTCGCATATGTCGGCGGGGGCGTGCTTGCCTCTTCCGTGGGTATGGATAAGGTGGTCTTCAAAGAAGTCATACGCGCCAACAACCTGCCTGTCGTCGCCTCATTGGTCTTTACCCGCCGCCAGATTGAAACCTCCATGCTTGACGTGGTCGCGCAAATCGAAGCCTCTCTGCCCTACCCGGTTTTCGTCAAACCCGTCAATTCAGGGTCATCGGTGGGCATCAGCAAATGCGCCGGTCACAGCGACCTTGTCGAAGGCCTCATGGATGCCGCCCAGTACGACCGGCGGATCATGGTCGAGGCGGCTGTCAAAAACGCACGCGAAATCGAAGTCAGCCTGCTTGGAAATGAGCATCCGAAAGCTTCGGTGCTTGGCGAAGTCCTTCCGAGCGACGAGTTCTACACCTACAATGCCAAATACATCGACAATAAATCTGAATTGGTCATCCCTGCCAGGGTTGAACCCGAGCTCGCCCGCAGAATCCAAAAGACCGCCGAAAAAGCCTTCAGTTTGATCGACTGCGCAGGTATGGCTCGCGTGGATTTTCTGCTCGAACGTGGGACGGATACCTTCTACGTCAGTGAGATCAACACCATCCCTGGCTTCACCGAGATCAGCATGTATGCGAAATTATGGGATGCATCCGGCCTGCCATACGCCGGCCTGGTCAAACAATTGATCGACCTGGCCCTGGAAAGAAAGAGCGACCGCGACCATACGAAATATCGGAGGGAAGCATGAGCGCTCGTAGAGAAGAGGCCACCTCTCGCGCGGAAGAGCTTCGAAGAAAGCGGCAGCAAGAGAGCCAGATGCGCTACACGAACGTGAAGCAGAAAGTCTCGCAATCGACTGCTTCGCAGAGCACGCCTGTCACCAGCCGCAGCTTCCCTTATAACCCTCAAACGCGCCATGCGCCGGGCAGCATGACCCCCCGGCGTAAGGTGGTCTACGCTCCAGGCGCCAATGGAAGCGAAGTACGCTTGCCGGCCATTCCGATCATCCATTTCGATTGGAAGATGATTTCTGGCGCACTGGCGATCATCCTGCTTTTCAGCGTCCTGCTCATGACCTCGCTTTCGGCCTTTGATATCACCAATGTGGAAGTTCAGGGCATCACCCGCGTACCCGCAGGCGATATCGTCACCGTGCTGCGCGCCACGGCTTCCTCGATCTTCACGCTGAATCGTGACGAGGCAATCAAAGCGATTGCGGCTTCATTCCCCGAGCTTACCGACATTCATCTCCGCGTGTCATTCCCTTCGAGTGTCGTGGTCACTGCTGTCGAACGGCAACCCATCCTGGCATGGACATCCGGCGAGCAGACACTCTGGATCGACAAAGAGGGCGTAGTGATGCCTGTGAGAGGCGACGCCGGCAGCCTGGTGACAGTCCAAAGCAGCGTCGCGCCCCCCCTCACCAACCCCATTGACACCACCCAGGGTGTATTGGATTACGCCCGCCTGGTGCTCGCAAATCAGTCTGCAGCGACAACCGGCGAAATGGTGATCCCGCAAATGGATCCCAATGTGCTCAAAGCAGCCATCGAGCTGACTGCAAAATTGCCAGAAGGCGCAAGCCTGGTCTATGACTCGGTCGAAGGGATGGGTTGGGTCGATCCTCGCGGGTGGAAAGTTTATTTTGGCATCGATTTGACCGACCTGGCTACGAAGGAAGCCGAGTATCAGGCCATCGTCGATCAATTGACAGCGCAGGGCATTACCCCTGTCACGATCAGTGTGGAATTTCCACACGCACCGTATTATCGAACGGAGTAGGTCTTATGGATGAGCCAATCGTAGTCGGAATCGATATCGGAACCACAAAAGTCTGCACGCTCGTTGCCCGCCTCGAAGAGGCGACAGGCATGCGCGTGCTCGGTGTGGGAATCGAGCCATCGCAAGGCATCAAGAAAGGCACCGTGGTCGACCTTGCAGAAGCATCTCAATCCATTGCCCGTTCGGTTGAAAAAGCACAGCGGACTTCGGGACTGGAAATCACATCTGCCCTGGTCAGCCTGGCAGGATCACACGTTTCTTCAGTAAATTCTCGCGGCGTTGTGGGCATTTCAGGCGGAACCATCGAAGAGAATGATGTCTACCGTGCCCTCGAGGCAGCCCAGGCGATTGCCATCCCGCATAATCGTGAAATCATCCATGTCATCCAGCGCGGCTTCACTGTGGACGGCCAGGAAGGCATCCACATGCCCGTCGGGATGCATGGATATCGCATGGAAGTGGAAGCACACATCATCACTGCTGCCGCGGCAACTGTCGAAAACTTGCGCCAGTGCGTGCAGGCTTCGGGCGTCAATGTGAGCCAGTTCGTGCTCAACCCCCTTGCCTCGGGCGAGGTCGTCCTCAGCCCGAATGAACGCCAGATGGGCGTGATCGTTTGCGACATCGGTGGAGGCACCACGGATATGGCCATCTACATCGATGGTGACGTTTGGCATACCATGGTGCTTTCTGTTGGCGGCAATCACATCACATCTGATATTGCCCACGGCTTGCGGATGAGCCTGGAACAGGCGGAACAGGCGAAAAAGCAGTACGGCTATGCGATCAAGAGCGAAGTCCGCGAAGACGAAGTGTTCACTGCCCGCGCCTTCGGCGAGGAATCACCGGTTCAGGTAAGCAGGCGCGACCTGGCGCATATCATCGAAGCGCGTGTCGATGAGATCTTCCAGCTGCTGTTGCAGGAAGTCAAACGTTCGGGCTACGATGGTCTGCTTCCTGCCGGAATGGTGCTCACAGGCGGAACGAGCATGCTCCCCGGAATCAAGCCGCTGGCAAGCCAGGTAATGGGGATGCCCGTAAGGATCGCCCGACCTGAAGGACTGGTTGGCCTGGTGGACCAGCTTCATTCGCCGTCTTTTTCTACCAGCATTGGCCTGCTCAAATGGGCAAGCATCATGAACGAGGTTGGCGGCAGCGCCAGCCCCCGCAACCGTCACAAGATGCCGGTGACAAACTGGGACGACATCAAAGACCTGTTCAAGCGGTTATTGCCGTAAGTCAACAGGCGCTTTTGATTGCGCCTGAAAAGTATTCGTATAGAATAAACTGAGGAGATCAAAATGGAGACCAACAGCAAGGTACAAAGCGAAGCATTTGCAAGGATCAAGGTCATCGGAGTCGGCGGCGGCGGCTGCAACGCGGTCAATCGCATGATTGACGAAGGCATGCAGGGCATCGAGTTCATTACAGTGAACACCGATGCTCAGGCGCTCGTCATGTCGAAAGCGCATACCAAGGTACGCATTGGCGACAAAACCAGCCGTGGGCTTGGCGCAGGCGGCAATCCTGAGGTTGGCAAGAAATCTGCCGAAGAATCCTCGGAAGAATTGTACGAAGCGCTCAAGGGCAGCGATATGGTCTTCGTTACAAGCGGTCTCGGCGGCGGAACCGGCACCGGTGCTGCGCCGATCGTGGCTCAAATTGCCAAGGAAGTTGGCGCTCTAACCATTGGTGTGGTCACCCGCCCATTCACCTTCGAAGGCGCAAAGCGGTCCCAAAACGCAGAACAGGGCATTGCCCGCTTGAAGGAACACGCCGATACACTCATTGTGATCCCCAATGATCGCCTGCTGCAAATTGTCGACAAGAAAGCCACGCTGCAGGAATCCTTCCGCGCGGCTGACGATGTGCTGCGCCAGGGTATCCAGGGTATTTCCGAACTCATCACCATCCCCGGCCTGATCAACCTCGACTTTGCCGATGTTCGCGCGATCATGTCTGAAGGCGGAGCAGCATTGATGGCTGTTGGAACGGCCAGCGGTGAAGACCGCGCTGCCAAGGCGGCCGAACTGGCGATTTCCAGCCAGTTGCTGGATATTACGATCGACGGCGCCCGCGGTATCCTCTTCAATGTCACCGGCGGACCTTCGCTCACCTTGTTCGAGGTCAACCAGGCTGCTGCGATCATCAAAGAGACTGCGCACCCCGATGTCAATCTCATCTTTGGCGCTGTGATCGACCCGAATATGGGCGATGACATCCGCATCACGGTGATCGCCACGGGTTTTGACCGCGCCGGCGTGCGGCCATCGCTGGAAAGAGTTTCAAGCCGGCTGGAAGATCCCCGGTCTACCCAGCATGCCCGCCCCAGTGAATCGGCGAATTCGGATGCCCCCATCGAAGCCCCGGCAGAATTCCAGCCGCGTGTGTACAACACAAACGAACTGGATATTCCAGCCTTCCTGCGCAATCGCAACCAGCACTAAGCGCAGAAGGACATTTGAAAACGTTTGATCTCCTGAATTTTATTTTGGCGTCAGGATCTTTTACAACGTGAGATCCTGAACCTGAAGCGTTGCTTCCATGCCGGCGGTTGGTCCCCGCCGGCATGTTTTATTCCCCGGCTTAATATTTTCTTCACACCAGGAACCCGGCGATCCACCCAACAAAGAATCGAAATGGCAATATGTCAACAGTTCATCAGCCTTACCGGGAATCGACCGGCTCTTCGCTGGCACTCCCGAACCAACTGAGCGCTGGTCGAAATATCAACTCGTAATCGAATGTAGAAAACCTGGCACTGCAACAATCGACAATCTCATGCGTGGGAGAAGAAGCAGGCGGAATGTCGATCCTTTCCGGTCAACCATTCGGTTTTTTAAGTTTTATCGAAACGGCATTTCAAGCAGAATTTACCGCCGCCGATTACCCGTGTAAATCGTGTTGGTATCGTTCCCCACCCCATATCTGGCAATTGCTCCGTTCACGTTTCAACAGACTCGCGCGGGAAATTGTCTTACAGATCCAAAGAGATCCAATCCAATCTTTAAGGTTAAAACATCCTGATTGTCTTGAACCTGCGCTGGGGATGTGCTATGATTAATGGCATAGATGTACGGGTAAGCATTGCTCTATCCCCCTATATATGGGGGATAGCGTTTCAAACATCGCCATTACATTATCGGCCCCAAGAGATATTCCAAAGATTCTTACCCCTCAAGGAGGGCAGCATGCGTTGTCCGTATTGCCAGGATGAACACTCTCGAGTTCTAGATACGACCCATGACAGCCGGGGCGGTGTTCGCCGTCGGAGAGAATGCGACAACTGCAGCCA
This sequence comes from Chloroflexota bacterium, assembly GCA_021779955.1. Classification (GTDB taxonomy): domain Bacteria; phylum Chloroflexota; class Anaerolineae; order Anaerolineales; family Anaerolineaceae; genus UBA6107. Next base: position 5,817 of record JAJXZS010000045.1, read on the forward strand.
GCGATTCTCGACATATGAGCGACCCATCCTCACCACCCCGCTCATCATCAAGCGCGGCGGAACCCGTGAGGATTTCAACCGCGACAAACTTACGGAAGGGATCCGCCTTGCCTGCACCAAGCGGCCGGTTTCGGCTGCCGAAATCGATCACCTGGTCAGCGAGATCGAGTTATCGCTGCAAAAAATGGGACGCGAAGAAGTCTCCTCGCGAGTGGTTGGCGATATGGTCATTGCCGGACTCAAGCGCCTGGATCAAATTGCCTATATCCGTTTTGCCATTGTTTATCTTCATTTGGACGATTTACTCTCTATTCGCAAAGAAATCGACCGGTTATTGGAAAGCTAAGGAGGCTGATCCGCATGAATTCAAATTCAAATCAGCAACCTATGTTCGACTTGTCGGGCGCGCCGCTCGATCTGCCGCCCGTTGAATTGACCGATAATGCCCGCCAGGTATTGATTAAGCGTTATGTCCGCAAAGCCGCAGACGGTTCTCCTGCCGAGAGCGTCGAAGAGATGTTCTGGCGGGTTGCCGTAAATGTGGCCAAAGTTGAAGAAAAATACAATGTTGATATCAATGCCCTGGCGAAAAAGTATTATGCCCTGCTCACTCTGAAGCGATTCTTCCCCAACTCACCCACATTTACCGGCGCGGGTACTCCCCTGGGCCAGCTCGCGGCTTGTTTCGTGCTGCCCATCAATGACGATATGGGGCGCGATCAGGCAGGCATTTTTCAGACATTGAGAGATGCCGCGCTCATCCAGCAAACCGGCGGAGGCAACGGTTTTTCTTTCTCGCGCTTACGGCCGGCGGGCAGCCTGGTCAAATCCTCGTCAGGAAGGGCAACCGGTCCTGTAGGTTTTCTCCGCGTTTACGACAACGCATTCGGAGAAGTCGCCCAGGGCGGCACCCGCCGGGGTGCCAATATGGCGGTGCTAAGGGTCGATCATCCCGATATCGAGGAATTTATTACATGCAAAACGGATGAGAATCAAATCACCAATTTCAATATATCGGTTGGCATTACAGATGCGTTCATGACTGCAGTGGCTGAAGATGGCCCGTGGGATTTGCGTTTCCCCGATATCACAGATTCGCGCATGCGCGGTTTCAAAGGCACTTTCGAAGAAGCTGAAGCTGCCGGCATACCCTTCAAAGTATATAAGACCGTCCGCGCAGTCGATCTCTTCGAGAAGATCGTGCGCCAGGCCCATCACAACGGCGAACCGGGTGTCCTTTTCCTCGATGCGGCCAATCGCTCGAATCCTGTACCCCATCTTTACCAACTGGAAGCCACCAATCCATGCGGTGAACAGTGGCTTGGACCTTACGAGAACTGCTGCCTTGGCTCGATCAACCTGGCTCAGCACCTGGCGCCCAACCACGAAGTCGATTGGGGCAGGCTGCAAGAATCTGTTCAGACTGCCACGCGCTTCCTGGATGATGTCGTGGATGCAAACGCTTACGTCCCTGCGGTTCCGCAGTTGAAAATAGCGGCGCTGAGAGCCCGAAGAATCGGAATGGGCATCATGGGCCTTGCCGACCTGATGTACCACGTCGGTGTGCGATACGGGTCGCCCGAAGGAGAAGGTTTCGCGGGCCAGGTGATGGAATTCGTGCGGTATATTGCCATGGAGACCGGCATCGAACTCTCGCGCGAGCGGGGCCCATTCCCTGTCATCGAGGGCAGCATCTATGACCAATCGAATTTATTGTGGCAGCCGCCGCATACCGCGGCGACCGGTCAGGGCGATTGGAAGCGCCCGGCCGTCGATTGGGAAAAGATCGTGGACGGCATCAAGCAGTACGGAATTCGAAATGCCGCCCAAACCACCGTGGCGCCTACCGGAACGATTGCCACGGTCGCCGGCTGTGAAGGGTACGGCTGTGAGCCCGTGTTTGCGCTTGCCTACATTCGGCACGTCAATGACAACGGGAAAGACCTTCAGCTCACTTACGCGAGTCCCAGCTTTGAAGAAGCGTTGACAGAAGCCGGATTGGACGAAGACACGCGCAAAGATATCTTTGAGCAGGCGATGCGCGATGGAACCTGCCAGAATATCTCGACCATTCCGGAAGAGATTCGCAACGTCTTTGTGGTCAGCCAGGATATCACCGCTGAAGAACACGTGCGCATGCAGGCAGTACTGCAAACCTTCGTCGATAATTCGCTTTCGAAGACGGTGAATTTCCCCGAGACGGCCACGATCCAGGACGTGGCAACCGCGTACATACGCGCCTGGGAACTCGGATGCAAGGGAATCACGGTTTACGTTACCGGATCGCGCGAGAAGGTGGTGCTGGAGACGCGCGCAACAGCCGGCCGCAAGAAGATCGTAGAAGAGGGCGCCGCATATTCGCCAACGGATCAGATCAAAATCTGGACCGAAACCAAGAAGCCGCGGCCGCGAGCCCTCGTCGGGCGCACCTATTCTGTCGAGACTCCTCTGGGCAAGGCATTCGTCACGATCAATGAGAATGGGGGCAGCCAACCCTTCGAGGTGTTCATCAACACTGCCAAAGCTGGCTCTGACACGGCTGCTGTGAGCGAAGCCATTGGGCGCCTGATCTCCTACGTCCTGCGCCTCGCATCGCCCATCGAACCCCGCCAGCGCCTGACGGATGTGACCCGTCAGCTCGCCGGTATCGGAGGCGGACGCAGCCTCGGATTTGGCCCCAATCGTGTCCGCTCACTACCAGACGGCCTGGCACAGGTATTGGAAGAATACCTGGATGAGCGGGCTCAACGGATTGGAGAAGGCGAAGCCGGATTGGAAGAGATGCAGCCCAATCTGGAAGAGCTCGAAGGCAAAGCGGACACCGCAGCAGCTGAAGAAGAATCCAAGCCGGAAGAGCCACACATCGAATTACCCAAAATAGGCGATCTATGCCCTGAATGCGGTCAGGCGACCCTCGTCAATGAAGAAGGCTGCCGAAAGTGCTACAACTGCGGCTACAGCGAGTGCTAAAAGTGTGGATTTCCAAAATCATGCGGACCAAAAAAATCGCGGGCGCTTCAATCCCCGCCCGCGCTTCTCGTTTCTATTACCTATAAGCGCTCTAAGGAATCGGGTAGTGTTGTCGATCTTTTTCCAATTCTTCTTCACGAATATCCCCTATCTTAAGATCGATCTCCGTCTTCTCAGAGAGCGGCATATCCTGCTCGATAAAATCCAAAATCCTGTGGATGACTTTTTCGGTCTGAACAGGCGTCAGGTTAGTTTCACGATCAATTTCATCAATTAGTTCGTTCATAGTTACCTCCTGATCCAGATCCTTTACTGAATCAACTATCAATTTAGCGCTCAATCATAAGAAATCGATTAGCAATCGATTAACATTCTCACAAATAATTGTATGCTCCCTATTTTCGTCCAGACAGAGTAAAATTCTTGCATCATCCATACCGATTTACGGAGCAACCATGAAGAATAAACTCGCCTTGTTGACCTTGATCGTTGCCGGCCTGATTCTCGGGGCGTGCTCAACTCTGCCAGGCACAACAGGCTCATTGGAAGGCAAAGTGACCATCGGCCCTGTGACCCCTGTCGAGAAAGCTGGAGCGACGCCTGCCCTTTTACCTCCTGAAGCCTACACTAGCCGCGGAATCGAAATCCTCAAAGGCAATGATGATAAAGTCTTTAAGACCGTCAATTTCAATGCTGATGGCACGTATAGCGTGACTTTACCTGCAGGCAATTACATCGTCAGGCAGATTACTGGAGAGATGTACATGGCAGATGGACTGCCGACTTCAGTAACAATCACAGCAGGCGAAGTAACGACCCTCGACATCAATATCGATACAGGTATCAGATAATCAAATCGAATTAAATTAGCTGTGATTCGTGCGTGGAGGCTATCTTTGAAGGGCTTTAGCCCTCTACGGGTCGATCCGAAGATTCGAACCAGGCTGGGAAAAACGAGGCCGTCCCGCTCAAGGAAATGAAGCCTGCGAGTTACTGCCAAAAAAGTTGGCGCTCAGCAAGCCAGGAATGGACTGGGGTAACAAGAATTCAAATTGCGCGAAAGATGTTTTTCTTACACCGGCTGATTAACCGAAAGTGCCAGGATCTAAGGTTTCCCGGCACTTTTCGATGTTGAATTCATTCACGGGCCTACGGAATATTGAATGGCTGCCGGTCAGCTCCAAGTTCTTTCTCTCCGATCTCCTTAAGCTGGAGGTCGATTTCTGTTTTTCGCGACAAGGGAAGATCTGCTTCGATATAATCCACCACGATTTTTATGACTTTATGCGCCGTTTCTTTTGAAATGCCGGTTTCCGCTACAAGTTTATTCATCAAGTCTCTCATAATAACCTCCCGTATTGAAAGTATGCTCCACTTGATTCTCAGTGTACAGACCCTTCCTATGAAATAGATTAAAAATTCTATCGATATTTACGCCAACTGACAAAGTAAATCCAAAATAATGCCTGGAGGTGCTGTCAATTTGTCATGCGCTTTTGCCAACAGCACTTTTGGTATTTGAGATGAATCTGTTGTTCCCCTAGTGTCCGCTCACTTTCAACGGCTCGATCTTGTAAATCACTCTCGGGTTTTTGGGGTCGACCCGGTCGTAGGGTTTGCCTTTATATCTCATGGACAGTTCATTGATATGCTTTTCCGCCCCTTCTTCGGTGATTTCCAGAATGATCCCTCTGATCGCAATATATCTGTAGGGATTATCGGGATCCTGGATTTCCAAGGCCACATGCGCGTCCCGGCGCATGTTGCGATCTTTTTGCCTGCCCTTTGAGCTGTTGACAAGAATAAACTTGCCGTCGTAATCCACCCAAACCGGTGTGACTTGAGGAGATCCATCAGGCATGAGTGTGGCAAGATGTGCAAAAGCCCGCTTCTTGAATAGGTCCAAGTATTGAGAAGGAATTTCCATAATTATCCTTGTTCTCCTTTCATGTTAACTATTTTATTGTATAGCCCAAGGATTAGATACGCATATGAGCATTGCATGAAATAAAAAATCCCCCTTCCGGGGGATTTCATCGACTAATCCGCAAGGCGCATATGCACAGGTCTGCCGCGCATTTTGTATTTTCCGGTAGTCTCCCTGAGCACGCGGTTGGCGTGTTGTTCTGCAACGTCGACCAGAGTGTAATCGTCTCGAATATCGATTTCACCAATCGCACGTCCCGGTATGCCCACCTCGGTGGCTATGGCACCCACGACATCACTCGGACGCAATCCGGCTGTCTGACCCACGTTCATCCAGAGGCGTACCATCCCCGCTTCATGAGCAGGTTCATGCCTTCCACGTTCTGACGGTCGATTCGAGTGATCCATTGCACGGTCGGCCGAAGGGAACCGGTCTTCTTTCCTGGATCTCTTATTTGTCACCTGCCTGCGTTCTTCCAGGCGAACATGTTTGGGTTCATGAATTTCATTAGAAACGGTTTCAGCTTTCAACTGTCCTTCCGCGGCTCGGGCCAGGCGGATGGCAGCGATCATAATTTCCTCAGGCTTCATGCCAAGGTGATTCATCTGCTCAATCATCACCCGCTCTTGTTGACTGATGCCCGCAATCAATTGACCAGAAATCTTTTCAATAAAACGCTCATCCCGCCTGGCGCGAATCTCTTCGATGCTGGGCAAAGCGATTTCGCTAACCGGCTGGCGTGTATATGCCTGGATTTGAGCTTGACGGCTGCGTTCCCGCGGCGTCAGGAGTGTGATCGCAACACCTTTTTCACCTGCACGCCCGGTTCGACCAATGCGATGCACATAATCTTCAGCATCTTGAGGGACATCGTAGTTGAACACATGTGAAACGCCCGCAATATCCAGTCCACGTGCGGCAACATCCGTCGCAACCAATAAAGTCACGGCGTGCTCTCTGAAACGATTCAGAACCTGCTCACGGCGGGCTTGATTCAAGTCACCATGCAGGCTATCCGCAGCAAACCCGGCCCGGGCAAGATCATCGGCGATGTCCTGCGCGCGCGCCTTGGTACGCACAAAGATGAGGGCGCTTGTGACCGGTTCCACCTCGATTAGGCGGGTGAGAGCTACGAACTTGTTCTCTTCACGCACCCGGCAAAAGCGCTGATCTGTCTCGCTGACGGTCAGCTTTTCAGGGCTGAGATTCATCTTTGTGGGTTCGACAAGGTATTTCTTTGCCAGCTTTCGGATGGCATCAGGCATTGTCGCCGAAAATAGGGCTATCTGACGTTCGTCTGCCAGTTCGCGCAGGATCGCTTCGACATCATCGATGAAACCCATCTCAAGCATTTCATCTGCTTCATCCAGCACAAGATGCTTCACCTGTCCGAGGTCGAGCACTTTTTGCGAGATTAAATCCAACAAGCGCCCGGGGGTGCCCACAACAATATCCACGCCGCGCTCGAGCGCTCGCTTTTGGATGGTGTACGACTGCCCCCCATATACGGCCAGAATTCGCACAGGAGCTTCACCGGCGAGTTGAATCGAAGCATCAGCAACCTGTCTGGCCAGTTCGCGGGTTGGCGCAAGAACGAGCGCCTGCACTGCTTCGTGGCCGGGTTGAAGATTCTGCAAAATGGGCAGCATAAAAGCCGCAGTCTTGCCTGTACCTGTTTGTGCTTGACCAATCACATCCTTCCCCGCCAGCATGGCAGGGATGGCTGCATTTTGAATAGGTGTGGGTTGGGTAAAACCCATGGCTTCCACAGCTCGTACAAATTGGGGCTGCATTCCCAACATTTCAAAGGGACTTTGCATTACGAAAATGACTCCTCTACTAAACACACAAACACCCTGCCGGAACCGGCAGGGTGAAAATTACCTGTCTCGATAACTGCAATTTCAGAACGTGATTATAACACACTATCCAGCACGATCGACCAGGTGCAAATCAGACACATCATCTCTCAGAATGAGATGCTATCCCCACAGTCCGAACATAAATATGCTGGCCGTCTCCCGCAAAACCGCCCCAACCGATTCGATCTCCCCCGGCATCGACAATCTCGGCTTCTCCGTTGCACAATTTCAAATACAGCACTGTGTCGTAAGCATTGACGCAATGCTGTACCTCGGCCCATGGAAAGATCACGATGGGTTGATCATTCACAAACACAGTTTTACGGTCTTCGGCCATAAGCCCTCCAGGAAATGAGGTGGGGCAATACAGTCCCCTCCCGATGATCCGGATCAATCCTGAATATTACCGGGTTGAGAGCGATGGTATCTCGCTCCAGGGTACATGTCGGGCTTCCCTTCTTTCGACTAAAGTGCTCTCTCCGTCATGGTAGTTGGATGTACCTCTCGCATCGATCGAATGCCGCATTATAGGCCGCGATGAAATTGCTTGGCAAAGTATTGAAACGCCGGGTTTCAGATGGATTAAAGACAAAGATGGACTCCCCAGATGATGAATTTTCCCTCAACCTTCGATGCTTTGGGGAGACTTCTCACGATCAATTATGGCGAAACCCTGAAAACAGTCTATTTGTAGTATACAGACATGCGGGCTTGAATGCAATGCATAAATTGCCGATTAATAAAGCTTTGAGCCGGACATTTTCATAGTCACTTGAAATCGCTGTATCAACTATGCTATATTAATTATCGGTTCGATTGTTATCGACGATTCCAAGGCGTTTCACATCCCACTCTCATCACAACTCAATACTATACCGGCAATCTACTGTATCTCTGGAGGGAGAATATGAAAAAAAGAAGATTGTATGTATTGTTTTCGGTATTGCTGGCAATTGCGCTGGTCGTTGGGGTTACCGGGAGTGCGCTTGCATTTCCAAACAAGATCATCAAAGTTCAAATCCTTGCCCTCAACGATTTTCATGGTGCGTTGGATCCCAGCAAAGGCATAGGCGGTGCCGAGTATCTGGCGACTTACGTCAAGAATTTGGAAGCGCTGAATGAGAACACCGTAAAAGTATCTGCCGGTGATATGATCGGCGCCAGCCCGCTTCTATCGGCGCTCTTCCATGATGAGCCAACGATTCAGGCATTCAACTTGATGGGATTCGATTTCTCGGCAGCGGGGAATCATGAATTCGATGAAGGGTGGACAGAGTTGCTGCGAATGCAATATGGTGGCTGCAGCCCGATCGATGGCTGCTATGAAGGTGTTCCGGCTTTCACAGGCGCCACTTTCGATTACCTCACAGCCAATGTCATCCGACTGGATGACGAAGAAACTCTCTTCCCGCCTTACATGATCCGGGAATATGGAAATATCAAGGTTGCCTTCATCGGTATTTCGCTGGAAAGCACTCCCACGATCGTTGTGCCATCCGGTGTCGCAGGCCTTGAATTTCTGCCTGAGGTTAGGACAATCAACCATACGGTCCAGTACTTGAAGGATAACGAAGGTATCAAAGCCTTTGTGATATTGCTGCATGATGGAGCGGGCCCTGCGCCGGATCCAAACGGCTGCAATCCAACCGACCCATTCTTCACCAATATTATTAAGAACATTAATCCAGAAGTAGATGTAGTGATCACCGGGCATTCTCACAATGCCTACAAGTGCTCCATCGAGGTCAAGAAGAACTATCATCCAATGCTGGTGACCAGCGCGGGAAGCAGCGGCAAATTCCTCACCGACATCAACATGGACATTTATAACACCAACGGTCAGGTTGCCGCCGTTACGGGCCAAAATATCTCGATCGTGGATGCCAACGTAACCCTCGATACCGACATGAAAGCTCTATTGGATCAGTACCGCGCGATATCCGTTCCGATCGCCAACCAGGTGGTTGGAGAGATCACAGCTGATCTCACACGCACCCAGGACACTGCGGGTGAATCGGCTTTGGGCGACGTGATCGGTGACGCGCAACTCCTCGCGACAAGCGATGTAGACGCAGGTAGCGCAGTGGTTGCCATGACCAACCCTGGCGGAATTCGCACCGACTTGTTCTATACTCAGAGTGTGGGTGAAGGAGATGGAAACGTTACCTATGGCGAAGCCTTTGCCGTACAGCCTTTCAGCAACAGCCTTGTGACCATGACGCTCACAGGCGCGCAACTGAAAGCCGTCCTCGAGCAGCAATTCCAGGTCAGCCGCATGCTGCAGATTTCGGACAGCTTGCACTACTCCTGGAGCGCTTCTGCACCCCTCGGGAGCAAGATCGTTTCCATGCAAATCGACAGCGTCGACGTAGACCCGGCTGCCAGCTATCGCATCACAATCAACAACTTCCTTGCTGGCGGAGGAGATGGATTCACCACTTTCCTGGCCGGTACAGATCTGTTGACCGGAATGATCGACCTGGATGCTTTCGTCAATTACCTGCAAGCCGCAAGCCCAATATCGCCTCCAGCGCTCGACCGGATCACAAAGCTTCCTTAATCCGGGCGCCAAATAAAAACACAGGGCACAGCTTTTACTGTGCCCTGTGTTTGTTCTTGTTCAATGTCCTATCAGGCGCATCCGCCCCACCACTGGCATTGGTCTGGATGCTCGCGTTCTTGCAGCACTTCGACCCTGCCGGGTTCAAGCCATAGCACGCATGGTCGGGTGGCAAAATTGTAATTCGAAGACATGCTCAATTGATAAGCGCCAGCCACCGGAATGGCAAGAAAATCCGATCTTGAGACATGAGGTAAATCGATCTCAGGGATCAGCACATCCCCAGATTCGCAGAATTTACCCACAACCCTCGACTTGAGCTTGTCCGAAGCAAGCGGACGGTCCACTACGAGGGCAGTGTATTGTGAGTTGTAGAGTGCCACGCGTGGATTGTCTGCCATGCCGCCGTCCAACGCTACGATGTGCGTGCCGTCAGGCGTATCTTTTTGCGTACCCACCCTGTAGATTGCCACCCCTGCTCGCGCCACCAGATGCCTGCCCGGTTCGATCACCAGCCGGGGGACGGGCCATCCGCGGCTGTCACATTCGTCATGTACGGTCCGCGAGATTGCATCAACCCAGGGCTGAGAGTCGTCGCAGGGGTCATCGGTGGTGTAGCGCACTCCCCACCCTCCGCCCGGTGAGAGTTCCTCGGGAATGAATTGTTGCTCGGCAGCCAAGGCATACAACTTCTGAATTGCCAGCCGATAGGGTTCTGGATCGAACAACTGTGATCCGAGGTGCATATGCAGACCGGTCAACCTCAGCCATCTGCTCGATCTGGCGCGCCGGATGGCTTCAGCCGCCTGACCGTTGGAAATGTGCAGACCAAACTTGCTGCCTGAATGCGATGTCTCGATGTGCGGATGCGTATTTACCTCAAGATCGGGGGTAATCCGCAGCCAAATCCTGGCCTTTTTCCCGCTGCGCGCCGCCAGTTCTTCGAGCAGCGACAATTCATCCAGGTTATCGACAACGATTGCCTGGATATCCCAGTCAAGCGCCGCTTGTAGTTCTGCTTCCGATTTATTGTTCCCGTGCAGATGGACGCTGCCTCCATCGAAGCCGCCCTTCTGGGCAAACTTGATTTCGCCCAGCGAGACCACATCCACGCCAATGCCCAGCGCCGATAGCTTCCTGGCGATGCCCAACGATAAATACGCTTTGCTTGCATAGGCGATCAGAGCCTCGCCGCGGTACGAATGGGAGAATGCGGTCTTCAATACCTGAACCTGGTGGCGGACGGTCTCCCCATCATAGGCGTATAAAGGTGTGCCATACACGCCGGCAAGCTGCCTGAGCGAATGACCTGCGATCGTCAGGCTTCCCCCGCCATCCAGAGAAGTTGAAATTGGGAATATCGAAAGTTGAGAGTCGCTCTGGTAAACCATTATGATCCTTCTATCAATAGAACCGTATTTGAGCCGAAAAGTTACCGGCCGTGCATGTAAAATAATGATGATTTCCATCGGGTGAGTCGAGCGCTGCCGGTCTTGTCCCCGAAAAAAACAATATCGCTGCAGTATACTCCCATTCCTTTAAATCGTTAATCATGTTGATTCACGTTGATATTTATGCCTGGGGCGATATAATCAAATTGACTTTAAACTCGATCAAGGAGAGCGGCATGCCAAAACGACTGATCCTGGTTGCGGGAAACATCGGCTCGGGAAAGACATCGTTGACCGAACGCATCGGCGAACGATTGGGATGGCAGACAGCCTACGAATCGGTCGTCGACAACCCGTACCTGCCCGATTTCTACGCGGACATGAAATCCTGGTCTTTCCATCTGCAAGTCTTCTTCCTGGGGCACCGCGCTCAACAGCACCTCGATATGCTCGACGATCCGCGCTCGGCAATCATCGATCGCTCGATCTATGAAGATGCCTACATCTTCGCCCGGGCTCTCCATATGATGGGAAATATCAACGAAAGAGACTATCAAACTTATCGACAGGTGTTCGATATGGTGGTTAGGAACCTGCCGCCACCTTCTCTGCTGATCTACCTTAAAGCTCCCGTGAAAGTGCTGATGCAGCGGATTCACGTGCGCGGCCGTGAGATCGAGTCGTCGATCAGCTCAGAATATCTTTCACTGCTCGAAAGCCTTTACGAGGACTGGATCCGCAATTTTGATCTCTGTCCTGTTCTGACGCTCAGCACCGATGACCTGGACTTTGTGCATGAGACGCGGCACCTTGACCAGGTTGTGGACCGCATCAACGACAAATTAGCCGGCAAAGAAGAAATCAAATTTTAGACAAGCCTTAGTCAAATGTGCCAAAACCCGGAAAATTCCCTCTGGGTTGCAACTATTTGGAATGGATGCCGTATATCACAGTAGACAACGAAAAAGAACGTGGAGCATTCGTGAGCATTCCGGAAAATGAATGGCTGGGAAAGGCCATCAATGGAGAAGAGGAAGCTTTCACACATCTGGTCGAAGCGTATCAGACCCCTGTGTATAATTTATGCTATCGAATGCTGGGAGAACCAAATTCGGCCGAAGATGCGGCGCAAGAGACCTTCTGGCGGGCTTACCGCAATATCAAGCGCTACGATACCGACCGTTCCTTTATCACCTGGCTTCTTTCCATCGCAGCCCATTATTGCATCGACCAACAACGCAAGAAGCGCCTCCCCCTCTTCGAAATGGACGAATTTCCCGATTTTGACGTTGCCGATATCGAGACTCCAAATCCCGAAAAAGAATTCAATCAGGATGAGGAGAATTCAGCGCTGCACAGGCTGATCAATCAGCTGAACCCGCAGGATCGTGCAGCGGTCATTCTTAAGTATTGGTACGATTGTTCGGAGGAAGAAATAAGTCAAATGCTTTCACTAACAGTAAGTGCAGTAAAAAGCCGGCTTCACCGGTCAAGACGCCAGCTTGCTGAACTGGTCACATCTATGCAACCTCAAACTGCCAGCAAAAGGAGACGTCATGAATCACCAGCCCTTTGAAACCTGGATCATCGATGACTTGCCATTAGATAAACAGCAGCAAACGGAATTGGAAGAACATCTGCGCGATTGCCAGTCATGCAAAACCCTGCAACTTTCCTGGGAAACTGCCAAACACAAAATCAAGAGTGCTCCTGTAAAACAACCGTCTCCCGGGTTTTCCATGCGCTGGCAAGCCAGCTTGAAAGAAAGACGCGAAGCTGAAGCACGTAGCCAATCCCGCACGCTGTTCATTTGGATAGGCAGTCTTGTTGCGGTTTCGATCATCACTTTTGGGGTGATCGCCTTGCCCGAGTTATCTTTCATCAGCATGGTGATCTCCTTTGTCACCACCCTCATCACAGTCACCACCTCTGTGGAGAGTATTGTCGCACTGGTTGAAAGTGTGGCGAATTCACTTTCGCCTACGGCCAGGATCCTGGCGGGAATCGGCCTTTCCACCGTGATCAGTGTTTTCACTTTCGTGTGGGGCATAACCGTATGGCGCATGTCCCGTAAAGGTGTAAAGCAATATGAAGAAGATTAATTTCATTATTGTTGCATTGATATGCATGGCCGGGCTGCTTGGCAATTTGACAATTGCCAATGCACAATCTCCGACGCCGCAACCCGGTACGATCACCCAGGGAGACAAATTCGTTATCGCCAATACGATTCATTTTTCCAGCGGTGATATCCTGAACGGCTCGCTGGGGCTAGTTGGCAGCACGGCCATCATAGACCGGGGCGCGACGGTGATCAAGAGCGTATTCGTTGTCGGAAGCACGATTACGATTAACGGCGCGGTCGCAGGCGACATCATTGCCATCGGCGGCGCAATCAACCTTGGCGATACAGCCATGGTCGATGGCGACATTACCATCATTGGCGCAAGCCTAACGCGCTCTCCGATGGCAGTGGTCAAGGGAAAGATCACGCAGCAGGCTCCCACGATTGTGGATATCAATCCGGCAGTTCCCGCACCTCAACCTGTTTCATCTGTCGGAAAGATTGCAAGCCTTGCGCTCCAGTCGTTCCTGGTGGCTGCCATCGCTGCGATCGTTGCTCTGCTTATTCCCAATCCGATCAAGCGAATTGGAACCGCTCTGGCGGAACAACCTGCAATCGCCATGGGCGTCGGGCTCCTCGTGATCATCGGTTCCATCGTTTTGATGATATTGATGGTCATCAGCATCATCCTCATCCCCGTTGCTTTCCTGGCCGTTCTGGCGTTCTTCCTTACCCTGTTCTTTGGCTGGTTCTCTGTAGGCTATGAACTGGGTTACAAGATCGGCGAGCTATTCCATGCCGAATGGGCGCCCGCTGTGGCATCCGGTATCGGCACCCTGATCCTGACCCTCGTAATCTCAGCTGTCGGTTTGATCCCCTGGGCAGGCTGGCTGATCATGAGCCTTGCCATCCTCCTGGTCATCTTGCTTGGCATAGGCAGCGTTGTGATGGCTCGTTTCGGCTCGCCGAAATATCGCCCTGTACCCAGAATGCCAGGCCATACAATAGACACGAGCAGCACTCAGCCATCTGCGTAAGCTGCTATTGAAAAAGTATAGGAGTAGAGATGAAAATCACAAGATTAATCCCCCTGATCGTTATTGCGGTGATCCTGATGGGCTGCTCTTTCACGGTCAACCTGCCCAACGTACAAACGGGCACCACCCAAACATACACCATCGATCAAGCTTATCCGGCAAATGTGCAAACGCCTCAACTGAGTATCGAAATGGGTGCAGGAACTTTGAACCTCAGCAGCGGTTCCAACGCCCTGGTCAGCGGCACTGTGAAGACCAATGTTTCAGAGTGGAAACCCACAGTCAGTGAGACCTCTTCCGGAGTGACGGTTACCCAAAAGCAAACCGGCCAGGTGAACATTCCGAACAATAATGTCACCAATGACTGGGCTCTGAAGCTTGGCAAGAATCCGTTTAGCCTTAAGATTGCAGCAGGAGCCTACGAAGGCACCCTCGATCTTGGTGGGATTCCCCTCACCTCGCTGGACGTGAGCGATGGCGCAAGCAAGTCGACGATCACTTTCGGCTCGGAAAATCCGGTCAAGATGGACAACCTATCGTACAAAACCGGTGCGTCCACGGTTGAAATCACCGGCATCGGCAACGCCAACGTGTCCAACGTCACCTTCGAAGGCGGCGCAGGTTCCTATACCCTCGATTTCACCGGTAAACTGCAACAGGATATCAATGTGACCATCAAGACAGGCATGAGTGAAATGAAACTTGTCCTGCCTCAAGGCGTTCATTCGGTCATCACCATGACCAGCGGGTTGAGCAACGTATCCGCTTCGGGATCCTGGATCATCACCGGGTCGACCTATGAAACCGGCTCCGGCTCACCGACAATCAATATCTCAGTTGATATGGCCCTCGGCAGCCTTGTCCTGTCACAAAAGTAGATCCGGAATGATTGATTGAATTGGCAGAAATCTCAAAAAGTCTGCCAAGAGCTACATCGTCGAGACCAGAGTGTTCAATCCGCAACCGGATTGAACACTTTCTTTTTAGTCTATGTTCGAAGGCCGCTTGAGCTTATAATTGAACCCATGAATCTAGTTAAACCCGTTACCAAGTATCCGAACCCTGCTCCTATTGTGCACGTCAAAGGCTCTCATCGTGAAATGGGACGCCAGATTGGCGAACAATTCCGTAATCTCATCCAACACAGCATCGACAATGCCAAGGCAATTGTCGCCTCCGACTACGAGAATCTGCAATTGGATTGGGAAGGCGCCCAAATCCAGGCTCGCAAGTACATGCCCTTTGCCCAGGAACGCTATCCTCAATACGTCGATGAGCTCGTTGGCATGGCGGAAGGCGCAAACGTCAACTACTCTGAGCTCACAGTGGTCAATGGTCTCGAAGGTGTGACCTCCGACTCGCTCCACCTCACCAAATGCACCAGCCTCGCCGTCAACCAGCTATACACCGCTGACGGGCATGTGCTTGCCGCCCACAACGAGGATTGGCTGCCTGATGACGAGCCGGATATCTATGTCGTCCACGCGAAGCCTGACGACGAACCTGAATTCATCGCCATGACTTATGGTGGATTGCTCCCCAATGTGGGATTCAACTCAGAAGGTCTCGCCCAATGCTGTGACTCGGTCTATCCAAGCGACTCGCGCATTGGCATTCCCCGCGTAATTGTCTCGCGTGCCGTACTGGGCGCCCGCACGATCGGCCAGGCCATTCGCCACACCCTGGTGCCACTGCGCGCTGCAGGCTACAACCATCTGATTGCGCACGAAAGCGGTGAAATGTATAACGTCGAAGTCTCAGCCCGGCATTTCGATCTTCTTTATGGAGAAGAGGGTTGCCTGGCGCATACAAACAACTATCTTTCTCAAAGGATGGAGAGCATCGAAGCGGAACCCGATGAACTCGTACATACCCGGGTTCGCTACTTCCGTGCGATGCACCTGCTCAAGGAAAATCACAAGCACACCTTCAAAACTCTCGAAGCCATCCTGCAAGACCATGTTAACTACCCTGATTCCATCTGCAACCACTCGATCTTCGACGAAATCCCCGTGGATCGCGAAAAAACGATTGTGAGCCTGGTCATGGACCTGACTGCCCGCAAGATGGTTCTGGCTTGGGGGTCACCCTGCACGAATTCCTATCATAATTACGACATGGATCTGTAGCTCCACCTGATTGCTGGATACTGAATCGCTGGGAGGATACAGCTCTTCATGTCGAACGGACTGATTACCTCGATCATCGTGGGCGTCACGTATCTTGGCATTGCCGCAGGCCGCTGGCCAAAGCTGAGATCGAACCGCACCACCATTGCCTTGATGGGCGCCGGGCTGCTCATCCTCCTGTCGCAAGTAAAATTCGAACAGATCGGTTCATACCTCGACCTGGATACCCTCATCCTACTATTCAGCATGATGATCATCAACGCCAACCTGAGGCTCGCTGGATTCTTCAAATATGCCGGAGCCCTTTTCCTGAGAGTGGCTCACCACCCCAGGGCGTTTCTCCTTGTCGAAGTCCTGCTGGTTGGCCTGCTGAGTGCGTTCTTCCTCAACGACACCATCTGTTTGATGTTCACTCCCTTCCTGCTCGATCTGCTCATCGCCATGGATCGCCAACCTGTGCCTTACCTCATCGCCCTTGCGGCTGCCGCCAATATCGGCTCGGTGGCCACCATCACCGGCAATCCGCAGAACATGATCATCGGCATCGCTTCGCATATCACCTATACGCAATTTGCGGCTGCGCTGACTCCAATCGCCGTCATCAGTCTGGGCTTCGTTTGGCTCGTCATCGTCGTCCTTTATCCCCAAGAATTCAAAAAAGGCAAGGCATTCGACCTTACTGCAACTCGCGAACCGAGAATCTACAAACCGCTGCTGCTCAAGAGCCTTCTAATCATGTCAGGGCTCTTGGCTGCGCTTCTGGCAGGTGCGCCGGTCGCCCTGGCCGCTTTCATCGCAGCCTGTCTGATGCTCTTCAGCCGCCAAATGCGCCCCGAAAAAGTCTTTGCCGAGATCGACTGGGATATTCTTGTCTTTTTCGCTGCTCTTTTCATTGTCACGGCATCTCTGGAGGTCAATGGCGTTTCTCAGCAGATCTTGAACGCGTTGAACCTTACTGCAAACCTGGATGTGCCTAAACTCACTGCCATTTCGGTGGTTCTCAGCAACCTGGTTTCCAACGTTCCTGCCGTGCTTCTCCTCAAGCCTGTCGTCGAAGCGCTTCCCTCGCCCACGCCTGCCTGGCTGACCCTGGCTGCAACGTCAACCCTGGCGGGCAACTTGACCCTTCTTGGCTCCGTGGCCAATTTGATCGTCGTCGAAATCGCCAAAAGACGCCGCGTGATGATCACTTTTTGGGAATACACCCGCGCCGGGCTGATCATCACGGGCATTTCGCTGGTGATTTCGACCACCTGGTTGATGCTTGTCGTCTGGAAATAAAAAAAGCCGGCAGCGATGGCTGCAAGCGGAAACGTCATTCTTCTCCTCTATCGATACATTCCCAATTCTTGAATTGCCCGATACACCGCTTCACGCAAATAATACCGGTAGGCTTCACCTTCCTCGATGCGCTGGCGGATTTGTCGCGAAGATATTTCCAGGATGGGCGCTTCTACGATTTGTACCTTGCGAATGACGCCCGGGAGGACCTTTTCGAGCGATTCGAGGTCAACCTGGTCTTCGTGGCGGCGCATCACGCCCAGTCCATCACATTCTCGTATGAAATCTTGCGGCCGTTTCCAGGTGGGTAGATCGTGAAGCGAATCGCCTCCCATGAGGTAGAACATCTGTGCGCCTGGCATCATTTGCTTGAGAATACGCACCGTATCGATCGCAAAATGAGGCGCCGGACGGTCGATATCCACCCGTGACAACTCGAAAGCCGGGTTACCCTGAATTGTCAGTTCGACCAGCTTCACCCGCTCTTCGATCGGGCTGATCGCTACGGTTTGCTTGTGCGGCGGGTTATCCGTGACAACCCACAGCAGCTTATCGAGATCGAGTTGTGTGCGGCATTCCTCGGCCAGGATCAGATGCCCTACATGCGGAGGATCGAAAGTTCCGCCAAAGATGCCGATTCGTTTTAGCTCTGCCATCGATGGTTCCGCTCCCTAATCCTGCCACTCGAGTTCATACTCTCCAATATACACCGTCTCGCCTTCGGTGATGCCTGCCTTTCGCAAGGCATCGTCCACCCCCAGCCTTACCATCATTCGCTGGAAGTGCCTCACCGAGCTTTCGTGCTCCCAATAAGTCATCGCTGCCGCGCGTTCGATGGCGGCGCCGTTCACACGCCAGCCATCCTTCTCGCGGCTGAGTGTAAAATCACGCGGATCTTCGGCCGGTTTGTATACCGGTATCTGCTCCTCCACTTCGTGCACAGGCAGGCTTTCCAAAATGGCTGAAGCCCTCCAGAGTACCTGCTGCACATTCTCGTGAGTTGCTGCCGAAATGGGGAAAATCTCATAGCCCAACGCTTCGATCTTGCCTTTGACCTCGGGCCATTTTACCTGTACATCGGGCAGGTCCATTTTGTTGAACGCCACCACCTGGGGTTTCTGGGCAAGATTCTCGTCAAATAAGGACAATTCAGCATTGATCTGCGAAAATTCGTCGATCGGATCTTCGGCCATGCCGTTCAAAATATGGATCAGCACTCTTGTGCGCTGGATATGGCGCAGAAAATCGAACCCGAGACCCACACCTTCATGCGCTCCCTCGATCAGTCCGGGAATGTCTGCCAGGACAAGCGAATGCTCCATATCGAGGTTGGCAACGCCCAGGTTTGGTTCAAGAGTCGTAAAGGGATAATCCGCGATCTTCGGTTTGGCATTGGTCACCGCCGCCAGGAATGTGGATTTGCCGGCGTTGGGTACGCCAACGATGCCGACATCAGCCAGCAGCTTCAATTCCAGCCGCAGATTCTTCTCTTCAGGGGGAACGCCTTTTTCAGCCATGCGTGGAGCTTGATTGCTCGCCGTTGCGTAATGTTGATTCCCCTTGCCTCCCCTGCCCCCCTTGCAAACGGTCAGCCGCTGACCTTTACCCGTCAGGTCGCCGAGGAGCTCGCCGGAATCTGCATCATAGATGATCGTGCCAGGCGGTACCGGAATGACCAGGTCCGGCGCAGACCTGCCGGTCTTATTGGTGCTGCCGCCGTTTGCGCCGCTTTCGGCAACGTACTTGTGCTTATATCTGAAACTCTGAAGCGTGTTCAGGGTGGCCACGACTTCGAAAATGACATCTCCACCGCGCCCGCCGTCCCCGCCGTCCGGCCCGCCTCGGGGCACATACTTTTCACGGTGGAAATGAACCATGCCATTCCCTCCGCGTCCTGAGCGAACATAGATCAGAGCTTCATCGATAAACATTCAAACTTCTTTCAACAAGATCAGGAACCAGGTTTGACATCAGGGCTTTCGTAGCGTCATCACTGATTCCTGATCTACTCATCAATATGGATTACTTTTTGGCGAACTTGGCCTTCAAGATATCTTCAAGATCCGGCTTGCCGATCTCTTCGAGTTCGTAGCGCACACGCTGCATCGGCTTGTTGACCTTGATGATGCGGGTCAGATCGATCGGCGTGGCAGAAATGACCAGGTCGACATCGGCCTTGTTGATCGTCTTCTCGAGATCCTTCACCATCTGATCTCCGTAGCCCATGGCCGGGAGAATCGTGCCTGTGTTGGGATACTTGACATACGTGTCATGGATGGAGCCAACCGCGAACGGGCGCGGATCGACGATCTCGCCGGCGCCAAAGCGCTGAGCAGCCACCCATCCGGCGCCATATTTCATGCCGCCGTGAGTCAGGGTCGGGCCGTCCTCTATCACGAGAACGCGCTTGCCGCGAATGGCCTCCGGATCGTCGACGAACAGGGGTGAAGCCCCTTCGATGATGATGGCTTTGGGATTCATCTCGTGCAGGCTGTCGCGCACGGCAATGACATTCGCGTAATCGGCTGTATCGACTTTGTTGATGACGAACACATCCGCCTGGCGGACATTGGTCTCACCAGGATGGTAGGTTCGTTCGTGACCTGGGCGATGCGGGTCGGCAACCACGATGCTCAAGTCGGACTTGTAGAAGGAGAAATCGTTATTTCCGCCGTCCCACAGAATGATATCGACTTCCTGTTCGGCCTGGCGCAGAATGGCTTCATAGTCCACTCCGGCATACACGATGACCCCGTTATCGATGTGCGGTTCGTATTCCTCGCGCTCCTCGATTGTGGTCTCGTGCTTGTCTAGATCGGCATAGGTGGCAAACCGCTGCACCTTTTGCTTCACCAGATCGCCATAGGGCATGGGGTGACGGATCGCTGCGACCTTGTAACCCATCTTGGTCAGAATGGACGCTACTCGCCGTGTGGTCTGGCTCTTGCCCGAGCCTGTGCGGACTGCGCAAACCGAGACAACGGGCTTGACCGACTTGATCTGAGTGGAATTGAGCCCCATCAATTTGAAATCGGCGCCCGCGGCAAGCACGGTCGATGCCTTGTGCATCACATATTCGTGGGGCACATCGCTGTAGGCGAAGATAACCTGGTCGACCTTGAGATCCTTGATCAGCTTGACCAGGTCGCTCTCAGGGTAGATGGCGATCCCATTCGGATAGAGCTTGCCGGCAAGTTCAGCCGGATATTTACGGCCTTCGATGTTGGGAATTTGGGTGGCAGTGAAAGCTACCACTTCATAATCCGGATTGTCGCGGAAGAACACATTGAAATTGTGGAAATCGCGACCTGCGGCTCCCATGATAAGCGTTCGTAAAGCTGTCATAACTGAACCTTCTCCTTTGAATCATTTGGTTTACGAGACATGACTCACATCGCTTGTGGGGCTGTGATGCCCAGTAAAGCCAAACTATTTGCCATCGCCTGTCTTGCAGCAGCAACCAGGCGCAATCTGGAGTTTCTGATCTTTTCTTCCGCCTGCAGCACAGGACATTGACCGTAGAAGTCGTTGAACGCGCTCGCCAGTTCATACGCCAGGTTGGTGATCACGAGGGGGCGCAAGTCGCGGGCTGCAGATTGGACTTCATCCGGCAGACGGCCGATGAGATCGATTAAGGCGACCTCAGGTTGGCTGAGTTCATACTCGGGAAGCAGCGATGCGGGGATGGGCATGTTCGCCTTCCGCAAGATGCTGTTCGCCCGAACGTAGGCGTATTGGATATACGGCGCAGCCTGACCGTTGAAATCTAGCGCCGATTGCCAGTCGAACGTGACCACCTTGGTGTTGTCTCTCGAAAGCATCGGATACTTGATCGCGCCAATGCCCACAGCTCTGGCGATTTCCTGCTTCCGCTCTTCGGTGAGCTCAGGGTTCTTTTCGCGCACCACCTGCAGGGCTCGCTCATTCGCCTCGCGGAGGAGATCCTCGAGCAGAACGATCGCTCCTTCGCGCGAAGACATCACCACGTTACCAGGCAGGCTGACAATCTCGTAGGGCACATGCTGGCATTTGACTGCCCAAGCGTATCCGTCGAGTTCGAGCGTCTTGAACACCTGTTGAAAGTGCAGCGACTGCCGCACATCGACCACGTAAAACGATTTGGCAAGGCCCGGATAATCCAGGAACTTCTGGCGTGCCAGGCCGAGGTCTTCAGTAGCGTATAACGCCGTCCCGTCTGAACGCAGGGCGACAAATACATGGTACTTTTCACCGGTCAGACCGAGCTTCTCATCGAGCTTGACCACAACCGGCCCGCCCGTTGCCCGCTCGTCATCCGCGATCCCCTTGCGGATCAGCTCATCCACGATTTCACGCCCGGAATCTTCGAACATGCTGTTGAAGTAATACCGGTCGAAGCGGATGCCCAGTTTGGCGTACATATCGTCGAATCCATCCAGCGACCACTGGCGCGTCTCTTTCCACAACGCCACGATCTCAGGATCGCGATTATCCCACTGCTTGTAAACTTCGCGAACCTCTGCGTCCAGTTCGGGGTTCTGTTCCAGCCGTTTGATCGCTTCGGCATAGAGGTTCCCCATCCACTTGGTGATATCGCGATCGGGTTTTTCACCCATGTGATATTTCTTATAGTTCCACAGCCAGCGAATAACATGCAGGCCCATATCGCCGGGATAATTCGTCCGCACCACATCATAGCCGGCAGCATCGAGCAGGTTGCACAACACGTCCCCAAGGATGGCGCTGCGCAAATGCCCCACGTGGAAGGCTTTGTGGGTATTGGGCTGCGAAAACTCGACCATCACCTGTTCATGGCGCCGCATCCCTTGCCCATACCCCTCGCCCTCATCCAGGACAGCATCCACAACCCGGCGCGTGTACTGGGCTGGGTCGAAGGTCAGATTCAGATATCCTTTGACGGCCTCCACTTTCGAGAAACCGGCTGGTGTACCCAGGTCCTCCGCGATCCCCAACGCAATCTCCTGGGCTTTCGCCTGTGTATTGCCCTTTTGATCGCCAAAAGAAGCTGCAGCTAATTGAAAAAAGGAAGTGGAAATTCCCCACTGGCCGCTGAACGGGATCCATTTCCAACGCAGGGTTGGGGCAGGCAGATCATGCGCAGTGCAATAGGCTTGAATTTGCTCTTCGATTCGTCTCTGCTCGACCTCAAACATTGATGCCCTCTACTATCGGTTAACACTCACGGAGATTATAACACGCGCAAATATATGAAATTGATTCTGCAGGATTCTCTGGTTCTTATGAATACGGCCACTTCATTTTTTAAGGAGCTTCCACCCCTCCCACTGTTGAATTATCGACATTCCTGGAAATTCATCGTCCTGAAATTGCGGACTTGTCAGTAGATAATCCACCTGCTTTCGAAGGGATGGGTAATCTTCGTATTTTGTGGATTCGGTCAGGCTCCGGGATAAAGAATCGCCATAATATAGATAATCGGGCACAAAACCAGCGACATCCAGAACTCCAAGTTTTGCACCCTGCGGAACAAAATTAGTCACCAAATACGCAGGTGGATAATAATCCTCAAAGCCAAGTGTTTTGAGTGTCAATTCATCTATTTTGAAAGTGTCAAATTCGTTTCGTGCCAGGGGAATGAGCTTATAGGTGATTTTTTGAACGAGTTTTGAATGATCCTTTCCCCATACATACAGCCTGATCATGCTTTTCGTGTTGACTATTGGACGATAGTCGTTGTTCAAGATCGCATAATTCGCCGAATAAAATCCGATGCAGAAGAGTATTAAGAATTGTATCTTTGAGATAACTCTTTGGTTGAACAACATCGCCCCAAAAGGCATTAACAGCGCGGTAGAGAAGATCAAATACCTTCCTTGATACGGATCCCATCCGCGCTTGAACAATGCCGTCATCACAAAAAAAGATAATGCAGTCAGCAAGAGTATTAGCCATTCCCACTGCTTTCTCTTGATTATCGCTATCAAGAGGACAATAAATGTTGGCAATAGAATGAGCCAGCCAAGCAATCCAAACCAGGCAGATTCCTCATTCAATGCATACCCTTCATTTAACGAGAATGGAGTAATGGTTTCATTTAAAAAGACTGTCCTCTCAATATTGAAAGCGGCGTTTGCAATGAGGGGACGGGCCAATGATTCTTTTACAGAAATACAGTCGTTTTCCCATTGTGGCGAAATCGCCTCACAAGTGAAGAACTGATAGCTTAATCGCGTCGAGATCACTAACGCTTTTTCTGGAAGCTCGGAAAGAGTTGTCTTCTGTTCAATGTTTGAATAAGTCGAATCTGCCCCTACAGGTGAACCGTAAACGATCCAGTTCTGGATATATGCATATGAGCCAACCAACAATCCAAAAATCAATGTGCTCTTTACAGTTAGGAAGAGTGTGGTTTTAATGACTGGTTTATTCTTTAGAAGATAAAAAATGAACAGAGAAGCATATCCAGGCAAAGCAAAAAGGGCATTTTGCTTTGTACCAACTGCCAAAGCAAATGCTAGAAGCGAAAACACCAAGTATTGATTTTCCTTCGTGTGCAAAGACCTCAACAGAAGATAGAATGAGATCATTAAAAAGCAACTTACAAGGAGGTCATTTTGAGCCGTGATAGATTCCAAAACAACGATGGGAAGAGTCAAAAATGCCAAACCAACAAATAGACTCCCAACCCTCGAAAAGTTAAATTCTCTGGCAACCTTGTAGATGGACAAAGAAAGCAAGATCGCAGAAAAATATTGTACAAAACCAGCCAACTTGTCAGAATGCAAAAATAGCATCGACCATAACATCAGCAAGCTGTTGTTATACGGATAATTAATTCCAATGGCATTGAATCCCTGGTATGGGAGAAGTGATCCCTGTTGAAGCCAGTGGGCGATCCTGGAAAGGTGATTGTATAAACTATCACTTGTGCTCTGGGGGAAGCGGAAATTGACGTAGATTAGGATCAAATATGTAACGCCGATCAGAATGATGAAGATCGTGGGAATACGGTTGCGCTTAATTTTATTGATAATATCACTCGTAACTGCTCGAAGATCTACCCTGCGGTAACCAATGTGCATCAGCCGATTGGCTAGAAATGCAGCACCGCAGAGAATTGCTTGCACTACAAGAACGAGACTCGCACGGTTGATAAACTCGACGATTCCGGCAATTTCGAACAAAACAATCAGGTAACCAGTGATCCAGAGAAACAAAATAAGGACTTTCTCTGCCGCACTAAATCGCTCCAACAGATTGAACATAGCGTAAATTGCCGCTACTAATAAAAACATGGAAATTGAGAAGCCAATCATGATCGTTCCCCTGAGTTATTGCTGATTGCCTTGAGAATTCGCTTCAAAAAAGCGCGTTTCGATTTTACTGGAAGAAAAATTACTATCGTTTAGTAGATCTTGCCAAAGAGCGAGTAAATGACCATTTTAAACAAAAGCGGGAGTTACCTCCCGCTCACTGCTTGCTGCAGAATTCCAACTACTTGACTTCGGCAAGATGCTTCATCAAGCGGCTCTTGCGGCGTGCGGCGTTGTTCTTGTGAATGACGCCCTTCTGCGCAGCTTTGTCAAGCGCGCTGATAGCCACAAGCGTAGCCTTCTTTGCAGCATCCGCATCAGAACCGGCAATGGCGACGCGGGCGCGGGCAACAAAAGTGCGGGCGGTGCCTCGATATACACGATTGCGGACACGGCGTTTCTCGTTTTGCTTGTTGCGTTTGATTGCAGACTTAATATTAGCCAACTTAATTTCCTCCGAACAATTACTTGGTCAGTGCGAGGGTCGAGGGTGGTGCACTGTTCCAGGTGGCCCAAAGATTATACATCACCCTCGTTGATTTGCATAGGCGGCGCTTGCTGAGGCCTTTGCTTCTATGGATAAGAAGCTTGCAGCCCCTGGATCAGTGTCTGTTGTTGAGTGGCAGATAGGCGGGCATTGGCGTGGATGAGAGTGTACTGTATGGGGGGCATTCTGCCCTCCTGGATCACTCGCACCATCTCGCCCACCAGTCCGCTCTGGGCATTTGGATTCGCCGGCCATTCGCTCATATTGAAGCGTACCCGCCCTTCATCGACATCCCTTTGGATGAGCCACGAAACCGGAGCCACATTGCTGTACCAGGGCCACACCGTCTCGTTCGAATGGCAATCCATACAGGTTGCCTTGATCACATCTGCTGTCTGCGTCGAATTCCACACTGGTGAACTGACAACCGGTGGGTTGGCGTGATTACGTCCGTAGGGGATCAATTGGATCAGCCCAAACAGAATCAACAAAACAGCGATGACGTATAACCAGGTGGTCCGCTTTTTGTTCATCCCAGCTCACCTTTCTCCATATCGAATTAACGAGACGAAATCGTAAAAAGCTACTTGTCTTGAAGCGCTGCTACACCAGGCAACTCCAGTCCTTCGAGCATTTCGAGAGAAGCCCCTCCGCCAGTGGAAATGTGCGTGATCTTGTCGGCCAGCCCGGATTCCTGAACCGCTGCCACCGAATCGCCGCCGCCGATGATGCTGACGGCCTTGCTTTCGGCAACGGCTTTGGCAATCGCGAAGGTTCCTTCGGCAAAGCGCGGGAATTCGAAGACGCCCATCGGTCCGTTCCACACGACCATCCCCGCGCCGCTGATGACCTTGCTGTAAGCTTTGACGGTTTCCGGGCCGATATCCAGGATGCGCCAGCCGTCGGGAATTGGGCCGACAGCCATCGTCTTCATGGCTGCTTCGGCATCGAACTTGTCGCCAAGCACCACGTCGACAGGCAGGCGCAGCTTGGTGCCGCCTTCCTTGAGTAGCTCCTGTGCTGTCGCGATGGCTTCTTCTTCAACCAATGAATCCGCAACCGGATACCCCTGCGCCTTGAAAAAGGTATTCGCCATGCCGCCCCCGATCAGTACCGAGTCGGCCTTGGTCAGCAGATTCTTGATCACGCCGATCTTGTCGCTGATCTTTGCCCCACCCATGATCGCAACGAAGGGATGCTTCGGATCGGCAATCGCCTGCCCGAGATATTTGATCTCTTTTTCAAGCAAGAAACCGGCAACGGAGGGCAGATAGTGGGTGACCCCTTCCGTGGATGCATGAGCGCGGTGCGCCGTCCCGAACGCGTCATTGACGAAGATATCCGCAAGCGATGCCAGTTGCTTCGCCATCGCCGGGTCGTTCTTCTCTTCCTCGGGATGGAAACGGGTGTTCTCAAGAAGCAGTACTTCTCCCGGTTTGAGCGCTTTGGCTGCTTTTTCGGCTTCGGGACCGATGCAATCTGGGGCAAAGGCAACCGGCTTTCCGAGCAACTTGGCGAGATGGCCGGCAACGGGCTTCAGTGAATACTTGGGGTCAGGTCCGCCTTTGGGCCTTCCCAGGTGAGAAGCGAGGATCACGGCCGCTCCATGCTCCAGGAGATACTTGATTGTTGGCAGCGCTGCCTTGATGCGGGTATCATCCCCCACCCCGCCATCTTTCAGCGGTACGTTGAAGTCAACTCTGACCAGGACCCGTTTGCCTTTGACATCGATATCACGCACAGTTTTTTTATTGAACATCGTACACTCCTCTCAATATAAACAGGATGCGTAATCAGTCTGTTGTTGACCGCGATTACGCATCCAGTTAAATCCTCTCCAGGATCGGACTAGAGTTTGCTTGCCATCAATGCCGCCAAATCCGCTGTGCGGCAGGAATAACCCCATTCATTATCGTACCAGGCGATCACCTTCACCAGGCTTCCGCCCATCACCATGTTGTTGGGAAGATCGACGATGGAAGATCGGGAGTCACCCTTGAAGTCCATCGATACCAGAGGTTCGTTGTACTCGCCGGTGGTAAAGCCCAGGATGCCCTTGAGCTTGCCCTTCGAAGCTTCGATGAATGTCGCGTTGAGCTCATCCTTGGTCGTGGGTTTTTCGATGTTGGCTACGAAATCGACCACGGAGACTGTGGGAGTCGGGACGCGCAGTGAAAGTCCGTCGAACTTGCCCTTCAGATCGGGGATGACCAGGGCAACCGCTTTGGCAGCGCCGGTTGTCGTCGGGATGATATTCAAGCCGGCGGCGCGAGAGCGGCGCAATTCTTTCTTGTGGCCCTGATCCAGGATGACCTGATCGTTCGTGTATGAGTGGATCGTGGTCATAACCGCGTAGGTGATGTGGAACTTGTCGTGAACGATCTTGACAGCAGGTGCAAGGCAGTTGGTCGTGCAGGAGGCATTCGACACAACGTTGTGTTTGGCGCTGTCGTACATGTCTTCATTGACGCCGAGGACGACTGTGATATCTTCATTCTTGGCAGGGGCGCTGATGATTACCTTCTTCGCTCCACCCTTTTCGATGTGAACACGGGCTCCTGGCTTGCCTTTCGCCGGATCGCCCGCTGCGTCGGTGAAGAGACCCGTCGACTCGATGACGATATCGACGCCCAGGTCCTTCCAGGGAAGCGCGCCCGGATCTTTTTCTGCAAAAACTCTGATCGGTTTACCATCGACGAGCAGGCTGCCCTCCCGGGCTTCTACGTCTCCGTGGTAAATTCCGTAATTTGAATCGTATTTGAACAGATGAGCATTTGTTTTTGTGTCGAAAAGATCATTGATGGCTACAACTTCAAGCTCACTGCCGTGTCTTTCCTTGATCGCCTTCAAAACCTGACGGCCAATCCGTCCGAAACCATTGATTCCTACTTTTACTGTCATGGTGTTACCTCCTTTTGCCTTACCTTAATTTTACCATGTCTAGACATGGATTGTAATCATAATTGACTTGCGCTGTCTCTCGGATTCAACGGCCCTGTCCGTTCGAGATAGAGATCCATCACGGTTTTGGCCAGCTTCTCTGAATCGTGCCGCCACGGGTTCTCGACGTCGAGCAGATCAGACTTGTATACGGGCGCGCCCATCTCCTCCGCAGGGTCCAGCTTCACCCAGTCGATACCTTCGGGGAGGCTTCCTCCATAATTCGAATTGCAGATGGCGACATCGATCAGTCCCCGTCCAATATGACGTTCTATCGTCTTTAGGTGATCATTGCAGGTAAAATGATCGGTCTCGCCGGGTTGGGTCGCCACATTACATACGTAAAACTTGGCTGCCCGGCTCGCCCGAATGGCATCTCGAAGATCGGGAACCAGCAGGTTGGCAAGCAAGCTCGTGAAAAGGCTCCCAGGGCCAATGATGACCAGGTCGGCATTGAGGATCGACTGCACCGTTGGCGGAAATGCCGCCGGGCTGGCCGGCTCGAGCCATACGCGCTGGATCTTGCCCCCAATTTTGGGAATCTGACTCTCGCCTTCGATCTGCACTTCCACTTCGCGATCCTCGAGTTTGACGTCAGCGCACAGGTTCACGTTATGCAGCGTGGATGGAAAAACATCTCCCTGCACCGCCAGCACACGGCCCATCTCGGCAACGCCTTCTTCGAAGCTTCCGGTCAATTCCGTCAGCGCAGTGATCAACAAATTTCCGAGCGAATGCCCGTTCAACCCCGCGCTTGCGCCAAATCGGTATTGAAAGAGTTGAGTCAGCAATTCTTCATCTTTGGAGAGCGCAGCCAGGCAATTGCGAATATCTCCAGGCGGCAGAATGCCGATATTCTTGCGCAGTTCTCCCGATGATCCGCCGTTATCCGCGACAGTCACCACGGCAGTGATATTGCGGGAATACTCCTTCAATCCGCGAAGCAGTGCAGAAAGGCCTGTGCCCCCGCCAATGACAACGATCCGGGGACCTCTTTCGCGCCGGCGGTACTCCGACACCGTCTCGATGACGTCGGCGCCAGGGCGCACAAAAGGCTTCAATAGCGTCCGGTTGAGACCCATGATCCCGACGGCAATGAGCGCCACGCCCAATCCGCCGAAGACAATCGCCCGTAAAGTGCGATCCAGAAACCGCAGCGAAGCATAAGATAGGATCGGTAGCCACCAGGTATCGGGAGTTGTTCTATAGACGTCCAGCAACAAAACGGCGAGCCCAACCCCCAGGAGGGTGATACCGCCGAGGATAAGCAATACCCAACGCTTTATTCCAATTCCCGGAATAAGCCATCGCAATTTCAACACCATGGATTGGAAGAACCGCTGTGGGTAGCGGTTTCGTTTAGGTCGCATATTGTGAATATAATAGCAGTGTTTAACCTCATCGTCAACAATATAAATCAAAAGACATGCTATAATTTAGCCTATGAGAGCATTCATTGCCGTTGATATAGGTGGGACACAGATACGGGTAGCAGTATTTCCAGAACAAAGCGCCATCCCAATCGTACAGCAGCGAATTCGAACAGTGGCAGAAGGACAAACAGCCGTAGAGCGCATGATCGGGCTGATCGAAAAACTTTGGCCCAAAGAGACACAAGTCGATTCGATTGGCATCGCCGCTCCTGGTTTTTTGGACCCAAAAACCGGGGTTGTTGTCACTGCGCCAAATATCGCCGGCTGGGTCAATTTGCCGATCGCGGAGATCATTCGCAAACGCTTCAACGTGCCTGTTTACCTTGGCAATGATGCGAACCTGGCTGCCTTGGGCGAATGGCACTTCGGCGCAGGTCGCGGCTATTCGGACATCATCTACATCACG
Source organism: Chloroflexota bacterium (assembly GCA_021779955.1). Classification (GTDB taxonomy): domain Bacteria; phylum Chloroflexota; class Anaerolineae; order Anaerolineales; family Anaerolineaceae; genus UBA6107. The sequence continues at coordinate 35,579 of JAJXZS010000045.1, forward strand.
GTCAGCACGGGCATCGGCGGTGGGTTGATTGCCGGCGGACATCTCGTCGAGGGCGCGCACGGTATGGCCGGCGAGCTTGGACACGTCATGGCTGAGCCGGGCGGTCCCCTCTGTGGCTGCGGCAAACGAGGTCATCTCGAAGCAGTTGCCTCGGGCACAGCCATCGCGCACTATATGGCCGATAAAATCGAAAGCGGTGCACCGACGGTGTTCCCCAAAGGTTCCAGGCCAAACGCGAAAGAGACAGCTTTGGCTGCGCAACAGGGCGATGCATTGTCCATTGAAGCCTTTGATCGGGCAGGCTTCTATCTTGGCAGGGCAGTAGCCGATTTCCTTCACATCCTCAATCCTGAACTGATCATCTTCGGAGGAGGTGTCTCGTTGAGCGGTGACACCATCCTTGCCCCAATGAAACGATCGTTGGAAGATCATGTGATTTCCAAAGAATATCTTAAGGACCTCACGATCACGCGAACGGTTTTGGGTGACGATTCAGGCCTGATGGGCGCCTACGCCTTAATGCTGAGCAAACTCGAGAAATCATAAATTCAATTCGTCCAACACCTGGAGACGGCCTTCCTGCTGTCTTTTTGTATTCGAAAACGGCCTCCTCGCCTTGAGGGGAAGTTGCCCGCATGATATAATCACCTTGGCATTATTAACAATCAGAAAGCGCTAGTCCGTTCGGGAGTGTTTGCGTTAATCAATCAAGGAGGTGTGCAGTGAAAACGCTGAACTTACCAGGGCCGGTTGCCAAAAGCTTGATCGAACGCGATCGAGCAGTTATTTCTCCCTCATATCCGCGTGGGTATCCCTTTGTGATGGATCACGGTCGCGGAGTTGAGGTTTGGGACGTAGACGGGAATCGTTTTCTCGATTTTGCAGCAGGAATCGCCGTCGCATCCACGGGGCACAGCCACCCCGAAGTCGTCAAAGCCATTCAGCAACAGGCTGAAAAATTCATTCATATTTCGTCCGATTTTTATCATCCCAAGTGGATTGAACTAGCTGAATACCTTGATCGAATAGCCCCTTTCAAAGAGGATGCTGTTTCTTTTATGACCAACTCCGGCACTGAGAGTGTCGAAGCTGCCATCAAACTGGCTCGCTATCACACAGGCAGAACTCAGCTCATCGCCTTCCACGGTGCATTTCACGGAAGAACCATGGGGGCGGTGACATTGACGGCGAGCAAACCCCAATATCATCGCGGTTTTTTCCCGCTCATGGGCGGGGTTACGCATGTCCCTTATCCTGATCCCTACCGGCCGGTGATCCTTAACCGGACGGATGAAGATGCTGGAAGCGCTGTCATCCGCTACATCGAAGAAGAAGTCTTCGCCAAGGACATTCCGGCAGATGAAGTAGCCGCTATTATTGTTGAACCCATTCAAGGCGAAGGAGGATACATCGTTCCTCCGGCCTCTTTCTTCCCCAAACTGCGCGCACTTTGCGATCGCCACGGCATCTTGCTCATCGCCGACGAAGTGCAGGCCGGCGTTGGACGCACGGGCAAATGGTGGTCGATAGAGCAATTTGGCGTCGAACCCGATATCCTTACCACTGCAAAGGGGCTTGCCTCGGGCATGCCGCTTGGCGCCATGATCGGGCGTAAGTCTGTAGTGACCTGGCCCAAAGGCTCCCACGGAAATACCTACGGCGGCAATCCCATCTCGTGCTCCGCGTCGCTCGCAACCCTCCGCCTGATCGAAACTGGTTACATGCAAAATGCCGCCAGGGTCGGCAGTTACGTCCTTGAAAGATTGGCAGAGATCCAGGCGGATCACCCATCCATCGGCATCGTGCGCGGCATGGGCCTGATGATCGGCGTCGAATTCGTCAAGGATCCACTCACCAAGGAACCTGCTGTAGAAGTGCGTAACCTGGTGGAAGAGCTCGCCTTCGAGCGTGGGTTGCTAACGCTGGGCTGCGGCCGCAGCACGCTGCGCATCTCTCCCCCGCTCTGCCTCACCCAGGCTGAAGCCGAGGAAGGGCTTGAGATCCTGGAAGACGCGATCTCAGTAGCCGAAGAAGAAGTCGACATATACCCTCAACGTGAAGAGGTTAGGATTGCACAAAAATAAACATCATGCTGCCTGATTTTAGAGTTCGCCAGCGCGACTACTTATTGGAAATCTCTCGAGCTCTCACCCAGGAACTTGACCTGGACAAGCTGCTCGAACGCATTCTCACCATTTCGCTCGAAATGCTGGCAGGACAGGCAGGACTGATCGCATTACGAAGTCAATCGCGCGGATGGCGGATCAATGTAAGCAAGGGTCTGCCATCTGCGTTTTTGCGCTATATCGAACCAAAGCTTGCCCAAATCCCCGAATATGAAGACCCGCAGGATACCGAACTGAACCTGGTGAACCGCATGTTCGTCGAGCTCACCCAGGCTGCGACGATGGGCCAGCTTTCATCGTTTGCGCTTCCGCTGATCACCGGGCGGCGCGTCGTCGGCGTGATTATCATCTTCCGCGGATATGCCGCCTTCACCTCAAACGACCGCGTCGTTTTGAGCAACTTTGCCAACCAGGCCGCAATCGCGGTTCAGAACGCCCAGCTCTACACCCAGGCGAACAACGACCGCCAGCGCGTCAATGCCCTGATCGACGCTGCAGCTGACGGTATTCTCATCCTCAATTCAGACCTGACCATCGAGCGCGCCAACGCCGCCTTCGCCTTTTTGATGAATGGAAAACCTGATGACTACAAGGGCCTTCCCCATGAGGAGGTCATTCAATGGCAAAAACCACCTGAGGGTATGACCCTCGAGACGGCAACGCTCAACGGCTGGCCGCTGACTCAGCACGCCACGCTTTACGTCGAAGGCGACATGAAGCGCAAAGACAATCCCGTTCCCCTTCCGGTCGGGATCACCTATGCACCTCTGCTGGCTGAAGACGGTACTCTGATCAATGTGATCACCACCGTGCGCGACATCACCCGCTTCCGCCAGGCCGACGAGCTCAAATCGACTTTTATCTCGGTGGTCAGCCATGAACTGAAAACCCCTGTCGCTTTGATCAAAGGCTATGTGAGTACGCTGAGGCGTGAAGATGCCCGTTGGGACCGCAAGATCGTCGATGAAAGCTTGCAGGTGATCGAAGAAGAAGCAGACCGGCTGAACTCGTATATCGAAAACCTGCTCGATGCGTCGCGTCTGCAGGCGCAGGGCTTCAGCCTGAATTTCACCGACGTCCAACTTGCAGACATCATCAGGCACACTGCCGATCGCTTCCAGACCCAAACGAAGAAGCACAAGATCGTTGTCGATCTGCCGGACTCTTTACCGGTGATCCAGGCGGACGAAGTACGAATCGATCAGGTGCTCTCAAATCTGATCAGCAATTCGATCAAATATGCCCCGGGCGGTGAAATTCGCATCGCCGCTGAGGTCAAGAGCGATTTTCTTGTCGTCTGCGTGAGTGATGAGGGTCCGGGCATCAATCCCGCCGATGTTCCCCATCTTTTCGACAGGTTCTACCGTTCGTCCGAAGCCATCCGCAATACCAAGGGCACAGGACTCGGCCTCTACCTTTCGCGCCAGATCATCCGCGGGCACGGGGGTAGAATTTGGGTGAACCCTGAGACGGGCAAGGGGGCTCGCATCTGCTTCTGCCTGCCCCTGGTCAAGGGCGGCCAATCCTGCGTCTAAACTGCCACAGGCCTCTACTGTGTAGATTTCACCTGGAGTTCAGTTTAATCAGATAAAGTAATTCAATTGCTCACAGATGATTGATATTCCTCCTACAAAGGGACTACCATGATTCAATCCCGGTTCGGACATATCCAGATCAATATCCATCCACAAAACAGGGGGTTCTACAAAGACTTATTCGCCTTTATGGGTTGAAAGACTCTCGAAGATTCCCCTTCGCTGTTCGGCGTTGGCCCGGATATCTTTAACAGCTTCTGGTTCTTCGCCGGCGCGAATGACGCGCGCAACGACTATGATGGCGTTGGAGTGAACCATGTTGGCCTGTTAGTGCAAACCCAGAGCGAGATCGATGAAATGGTCGCCTACCTGCATGAACGAACTATTGCGCCTTTATTCGATACCCCCCCACCACCGTCCAGAGTTTGCCATGAACGAAAAATACACCTATTACCAGGTGATGTTTGAAACACCCGACCGCATTCTATTCGAAATCGTATATATGGGGCCGCTTCAAAAAATATAAAACTGACCGCACAATGAACCCTGCATACATTCCATGAAGAAAGGATGTGGAATCCGCTTCGCTATCAGTTTGGTTCGCAAAATCGCTTGAAATTGATTATTCACGTATTGAATTTCTGATACAACGCTTACAGAAGCCAATACCCCTGATGGTATAATCGGTTGATATTGAATTTGAAATGAGTGAGAAGATCATGGCTAAAATTCAAACTACATGTCCGCGCTGCCACCAACCCATCCTTGTTGAGATCCAGCAGCTTTTTGATATGAACATCGATCCAACGGCAAAGCAGAAATTGCTCGGCCGTACGGTCAATGTGGCGCATTGCCAGAATTGCGGTTACGAAGGGATGATTGCTACGCCGATCGTGTATCACGATCCCGCGAAAGAATTGCTTCTAACCTTTTTCCCGCCCGAGATGGGCCTACCCCTGAATGAACAGGAAAAGCAGATCGGACCGCTCGTCCGCCAGGTAGTCGATGCGCTGCCAAACGAGAAACGCAAGGGCTACCTCTTCCAGCCCCAGACGATGCTCACTTACCAGACTCTGCTCGACCGCATTCTTGAAGCTGACGGGATCACCAAGGAAATGATGGATGCGCAGCAGAAACGCGTTGGGCTGATCCAGCGGCTGCTCTCGACTCCCAAGTCTGAAGAGCGCATCGCCATCATCAAGCAGGAAGAAGCCATCATCGACGGCAATTTCTTCGCCATTCTCTCGACCCTCATCGAATCAACCATCATGCAGGGTGACGAGAAAGGCTCGCAGGTATTGTCCGGCCTGCAAAAGGAGCTCCTCGAAAACACAAAGGTTGGGCAGGAATTGCTCGCCCAGAACAAAGAGACCCAGGCTGCAGTGAAGGCTCTTCAGGAAGCCAGCAAGGGCGGCCTGACGCGCGAAAAACTCCTCGACATCATCCTGGATGCCAAATCGGAAAATACCCTGGCAGCATTGGTGACCCTTGCCCGCAGTGGATTGGACTACCAGTTCTTCCAGGTGCTCAGCGAGCGCATCGAAAAGGCTGCTGCTGACCAGAAACAGCCGCTGATCGAACTGCGCGACAAGCTCTTGAACATGACCCGCGAAATCGATGCTGAAGTACAGAAACGGCTTCAAGCAGGCGTTGATCTGCTCGAAGAAATCCTCAAGTCCGACAATGTCGAAGAGGCCGTGCAGCAGCGGATGCCTGAACTGGATGACTACTTCAGCCAGGCAATCCAGAACGAATTCGAAAAAGCGCGAAATGCCGGTGACCTTGCGCGAATCGAGAAAATTCAGAAGGTCATATCCGTTCTCGAGAAAGCCAGCGCTCCCCCGCCTGAGATCGACCTGATCCAGAAACTGATCGACACCTCAGACGAGACCGCCCGTGAAAAGCTTCTTGCCGAGAACGAGTCGCTGGTGAACGATGATTTCTTAAAAGCCTTCAACTCCATCATTGCAGAAGGTGAATCGCGGAACCAATCGCCTGAACTGCTGGAAGCTTTGCGCAGCGCCTACAAATCAGCCCTCCGCTTCAGCATGGTTAAGAATCTCAAAGCGCAAGCGTAAGAAAATTGAAAAGATCAAAAATGAGCTGCCTTCTGGTAGCTCATTTTCTTAACTCGTTTTCCAACCTCAGCCCATGTCCCCTCACGGTGACGATGTACTGGTGTTTTGCATCCATCTCGGCGATCCGGTCGCGCGAAGGAGTCTCGCGGCCGAGGTCACGCCGCGGATCTTCCCCAATCCC
>JAJXZS010000035.1 GCA_021779955.1 Chloroflexota bacterium
CCGATCTGCTTGCTCATGCGGTCGAACAGGGGCTGAAGCCCAACCAGCTCATCGCTCTCCTCAAACGCTCGAACGTGACCTCCCTTTCGCCTGCCTTCATCCGCCTCGTCGAATATTGGGAAAAGTTCGGCACGGCGGTGCAGATGGAAAATACCGTTCTCCTGCGGGTAAATCGTCCCGAAGTCCTCGACAATCTGCGCAAAGACAGCCGATCCGCGCGCTGCCTGGGCGATGAACTCACCCCGCTGATCGTTAAAGTCAATCCGGGCAGCGAAGCGGCGCTTGTCAAAATTTTGGCGGAAAGCGGCTTTCTGACAGACACCCATCTCGATGTATAATCTTATTTGAAGGTTGTCATCCGCGGTTGAATTCGACTGCGGAATTCTTTTCGAAGAGGTGATTATGGCCAAGAAACTGGAATGGGTCGATCAGGAAATAGCTGCCTTAAAAGAAAATGGACTTTACAACAACATTCGCACGCTTAGCTCTCCACAGGGTGACTGGCTGACCGTGGACGGCAAGCAGGTATTGAACTTCTGCTCCAATAACTACCTTGGGCTCGCAAACCACCCCGGCCTTGTCGCTGCCGCCCGTGAAGCCCTGCTCAAATACGGAATCGGGCCCGGCGCAGTGCGCAGTATCGCCGGAACGATGGACATCCATCTCGAACTGGAAAAACGCTTTGCCAAATTCAAGGGCGTCGAATCCGCCATCACCTTCCAGAGCGGTTTCTGCGCCAATCTCGCCACCATCCCTGCCCTGGTGGGCAAGGAAGACATCATCTTCTCTGACGAGCTGAACCACGCCAGCATCATCGACGGCTGCCGGCTCTCGGGCGCGACCAACGTCAAATTCGTGCATGCCGACCCCGGCGCCCTCGAGCAGACGATCCGTGACAACGAGGGCAAATACCGCCGCGGACTCATTATCACCGACGGTGTTTTCAGCATGGACGGCGATATCGCTCCGCTCGACAAATACGCCGATGTCGCGGAAAAACACGACCTGATGCTGATGGTGGACGACGCGCACGGTGAAGGCGTGATGGGGCGCGGCGGCCGCGGTATCGTGGACCACTATCACCTGCACGGCAGGGTGGACGTCGAGATCGGCACCATGTCGAAGGCATTCGGCGTGATGGGCGGTGTCGTTGCCGGAAACGCCAAGATTGTCGAATGGCTGCGCCAGCGCGGCAGGCCGTTCCTGTTCTCGTCTGCCGCCACCCCGCCCGATGTTGCAGCGTGCATCGCCGCCATCGACGTGCTCGAGGAAAATAACGATCTGGTGAACCAATTGTGGGAAAACACGCGCTTCTTCAAGCGTGAGATGGGCGGCCTGGGCTTCGACACGGGTGTCAGCGTGACGCCGATCACCCCCATCATGCTGGGTGAAGCCGAAATGGCTCAGCTCTTCTCGAAGCAACTCTTTGACGAAGGCGTCTTCGCCATGCCGCTTGGATTCCCCACGGTACCAAAGGGCAAGGCGCGCATCCGCGTGATGATCTCAGCCGCTCACACGCAGGACGATCTCGACAAGGGCCTCGCCGCCTTCGAGAAGGTGGGCAAGGCGCTGGGCGTGATCAAATAAGGCTGCAGGAATCAGATACTCCCGAAATCGTAGAGATTTCGGGAGTTTTTTCCTGCACCAATGCTTTAATCTGGACTCTTTTCAGGTTCTGAACGGATCCACAAGCGGATTTCCGCCCGACCAGACACAGGCAGTCATTCCCTGTGCCATGCACATCTTGCCGTTAGAACAGCGGTGGCTTCCCAGGTGCGCGGGTTGAAACCCGAGCATCTCGGGAGGATATGTCTTTTGGACTTCCAGCGCCACATCTCGATTGACCCGGTCGCAATGCCGGATCTTGACGACTACCCATGTCTTTTCCACCATTATTGCCTCCGATGAACGTACCTCTAATGATTCAAGCGTATCTTAGCGCGATACGCCTGAAGACGTCAATCATGTCATATGTCCTAATTCCGGCAGCCTGAGGTCATAGTCGAGCTCAGTCAAACCGGTTATTCCTGCCCGAACATCTTTCGCCTGCGCCGGTTGATGAACGGGGCGGCCAGTTTGCGCGCCCAATACTTGGCAACGATGATTGAGAAAGGCGATCCGCCGTCGCGGTAATGCACGCGCAGCATCTCTGGCCAGCAGCGCTCGTCGGCTGTGACGGTTTTGCCGCCCGAATGCAAGCGGAAGTTTGCCCAGATCTCGCCCTTGCGGTAGGCAAACTGCGTTTTCCGGGCCAGGCGCACCCACAAGTCGTAATCCATGGCAAAGAAGAACGAGGGGTCCAGCGGTCCCACCTGCCGCCACAACGAAGCCCTGAAGAAGGCTGCCGGCTGCGGAACATGGACGTAACCCCTGCGCAGGCGTTTGAGGTCGGTCAGGGCGGCGTTGAACATGCCGATAGCGCGGTCGTTTTCGTCGATGAAGGCCATGTCGCCGTAGACCAGCCCGACCTCGGGATGCTGCTGCATGAAATCGACGGCTTTCTGGACGGCTCCCGGGTTATAGGTATCGTCCGAATTAAGCCAGGCAAGGATCTCGCCGCCGGCATGGGAGAATCCCTTGTTGATCGCGTCTGTCTGACCCCGGTCAGGCTCGGAGCACCAATAAGCCAGGCGGTCGGCATACTTGTGAATGATCTCGGGGCTTCCATCCGTGGAGCCGCCGTCGATGATGATGTACTCCAGGTTGGGATACCCCTGCCCGAGAACGGACAGTATCGTCCGTTCCAGGAATTTGGCCTGGTTGAATGACGGGGTGATGACGGAAACGCGGATGGGGTTATCCATGAATTTCAGCCTGCCGGCTGGGCCAGCGGGTGCTGCAGATCGAAGAGGACATAACCCTCGCCATCTTCGTGGGGATAATTGGCATACAGATAATCGTGCAGTTCGGTTTGCGAATTGAAATCATTGATCAGGGTGACCAGGAAGTAATTATACCCCTGGGCTTTTTCCTGGAATTGCTGCATGAAAGGTGCCTGCGCGGCGCCTGCAATTTCGGCGACGTTGATATCTCCCCAGGTCTCCCAGAGCGTGGGTTGGACGAATCCCCAGTAGCTCAAGCGGTAGCCGTAATCGTGAGTCAGCGCAACCACCCTGGTGTTGTGCCCGAGCTTGTCGCCCAGGTTCTTCCAGTAGACTTCCTCATAGCGATAATCAGAAGCCAGCATGTCGGTGCGAGCCTTGAGCAGAGAGAGCGCGGCAGCAAAGCCGAAGAGCCCGACGATCACGATCTTTGCGACCAGGTTGGGCTTCATTTCCGAGATTTTGCCAATGACCAGGTCGACCCCAATGCCAAAGCCAATGGCCGTGATGGGGACCAGCGGGAGGGAATAGTAGTCGTGCGTGGTGATGTGATAGGCAAACACGATCCCGAACAGGACGTAGGCCGCCCAGAGGCTGATGTACCAGATGCGCGTCTTTTTGGCAGGAATGAGGAAGATCGCGAGTACTGCCAGGAACAGCGGGAAGTATCCAACGATCGATTTGGCAGTCATGAACCAGCTCTGATACCAGTGCGGCTGGATATACAGCGAGGGGAAGAAGCGGTTGCCGAACAGGGCGCCTGCATTTCCTCCCGCGGTCGCATTCCACACGGTGAACACCAGCGCAGGCAAGATGGACAGCCCGATCATCGCGTACACGCGCGGATCGCGTAAAACTTTGCGAAAGCCGCTTTGAATCACCAGCACGGCAAAGGGGATGGCAACAAAGAAGACAGCGGTGGTCTTGACCAGGATCGCAAGGCCTGTGAACACTCCGGCCAGAATGGCGCTCGCCCAATTGCCCTTTTCCGTCCAGCGAAATTGCAGGTAAAGCGCCCAGAGGATCAGGCAGACCATCAGAGGGTCGGGTTGGATGGCCCGCCCTGCGATGATGCCGAACGGAACGAACTCGTAGAAGGCGAGGGCAGCCAGGGCTCCCGTGGTACCGATCAACTTGCGTCCAAGCAAGAAGAGCGGGAGTCCTCCGATCACCCAGAAAAGGATGGCGTAGGCACGCGGGATTTCGAAATTCTCGAACCCGAGAGCGGCATAAGTGTAAGCTGCCAGGTGTTCCATGATCGTGGGCTCGATGAGCGCCTCGGCGCTTCCCGCCTGGATACCGAAGTTACGCTGATCCGCGGGCAGCGCCTGCGTTGAAGGCACGTCCATGGCATAGTAGTAGCCGCGGGCGATGATCATCGAGCGGAGCTGGCGCGTAGCGGCAAAGTCCAGCGGCGGGTCGGAAAGGTCGACAAGTCGAATGGCAACGCCAAGCAAAAGTATGATCGAGACGAGGAACACGCGCAAGAAACGCTTGTCCTTGAAGAAAAGCACCTTGTCGGTATTGGCTTCTGTCATTTTCAAATCCTATATGCAGGTGCGTACATGTCTGCAGTGCATTCCCGCCGTTCGCATTACGTCACATACCGGAGGAAGATCGTCCTGCATACCCATCCTATGGAGTCGCTTGAACCACAGGGCTGTGAAGGTCGAATATATAATAGCCGTCGCCCGATTGGTAGGTATAGGTTTTGAACAGGAATTCCTTCAAAGCCGGCTGCGCGTCGAAGTCGCTCAAATCGGTGACCAGGAAGTAATCCATGCCCGCCGTCTTCTCGGCAAAGAGTGAGGCGAACTCAGGCGCGGAGCCGCTGGTCAACTGCGTGAGACGCTGGTCGCCTGTGGACGAGTAAATCTGGGCGTTGACGGTTCCAAAGAAACTCAGCCGGCCGCCGTAGTCTTCGGTCAATGCCACAACGCGCGAATTATGCCCGACCAGGTTTCCGATATTCTGCCAGAAAGCCTGCTCGCCGCGGTAGTTTTCTGAATACAACGTTCCTCTCGCCTCATTGATGTTCACAGCCACCAGCAGCAGGAACATCCCCCAGACCAAGACTTTTGCCACCCGCGAGAGATCGACTTTTGCGAGCCGGTCGACGATCACGCCCGCGACGATCCCCACGCCAATCGAGATGATGGGAAAAAGAGGCAATTCGTAGTAATTGTGGGTTGAAATATGGTAGGCAACGGTAAAGCCGTAGAGCATATACCCGATCCACATGCTGATGAAGAACACCCTGTGCGAGCGGTTGGCGATCAGCAAGACAGCGATCAGCGAGAGAATGAACGCGCCAAATCCAACCGCGCCGCGGATGAGCGTCGACCACCCCGCATAAAACTGGATCTGCGTGAACAGGTTGGGAAAGAAGCGCGTCCCGAGGATGGACGAGCTGTTCCCTCCGACGGTTGCGCTGAGCAGGTTGTAGACCAGCGCCGGCAGCAGTGAAAGGGCTGCCATGACATAGATGCGCGGATTTTTAATCCAGTCCTTCCAGCCTTTGTTCAGAACGAGCCCCAGTAATGGGATGCCGACGAAAAACACGGCGATCACTTTGACAAAAAGGGTCAGGCCGGTGAACAAGCCCGCCAGGATGGCGTTCTTCCAGTTGTCCTCGCGATTCCACCTCAGTTGAAAGTACAGCGCCCAACAGATGGAGCCGACCATCAGCGGATCCGGTTGGAAGGACCGGCTGGCGATTACTCCGAACGGCATGAACAGGAAGACGGCAAGGGCGACAAACGCGCCGCTCCTGGAGGTGACCATCCTTGCAGCCAGGTAAAGCCCAGCCCCGCCCAGCACCCAAAACAGGATCGAGAAAAGGCGCGGAACCACGAGGTTCTCGCCGCCCAGCAGGCGGTAGGTATTGGCGGTGAGCAACTCCATCAGCGGAGGCTCGATCACCGGCTCGCCATGACTGGCATTGATCGCGAAATCGCGAATGTCGGCAGGCAGCGCATTCGTCGCAGGCGTATTCATTTCGTAGTAGTAGCCGCGGGCGAGGATGAATGAGTGCAACTGGCGCGTTGCCGCGAAGTCAAAGGGTAGATCGGTGAGATCGAGCAGGCGGACGCCAATGCCAAGCAGCATCAGCAGCAGAAACAACCCTAGCTCCAATTTTCGGGATGCCTTGATGAGAAAGATGCGGTCGTTTGGTTCGGCTTGTTCGCTCATGGAGTACTGGTTCCTTTTCCCACAGGGACTTTGCAGAATGAATCCTTATAGGTGATCGGGAACACGGTTATGCCACTTCCGGCATCACAGTGGAGCATCTGCGGATCAAAGTAGAAGCTGATCGCGGGGTCCTGCTCAAGAGAATTCTGGAATGTGACAAAGTATACCTGGTAATCTTTCAATTCTTGCGCCGCCTGGCCTACCGACGCCAGGCATCCGCTCGTTTGCAGGCAGACCGGGCGCACTTTGCCGTAATAGGCCAATGGAAGATTGACCGAATCGGTATTCGTGAGAAATACCGAGCTCGGGCCCATCTCCTTGCCCAATGACCGCCAGAAATCCACGGGGATTTGGTCAGGATTGGCCTTGACCAACCGTCTGCCGTCCAGCATTCCCAGCCCGGCGCCGACAATCAGTACCGCGACCAGGACCGCCGCGCTGACCGCCTGCATTTTTAGCTCGCTGATCCGTTCGAGCAGCGCTTCCATGATGCTCACCAGGGATAAGGCGGTGAGGAAGATCAATGGATAAAGCAAATAGATCGAATTTGCGATCGAATTCAGAGAAAGCAGGCAGAAGAGACCGAAGCCCACCCACATTCCGGTCAGCAGGCTGCGCTTGACGCCCTTCGCAGTCAACAAGATGCCCAAGACTGCAAAACCGATGCCGAGGGCGCCGATGATACTCTCCGTTCGCAATTCGAGCCGTGAAATCTGCTTGAGCGCAGACAGTTTGAGCGGGATCCCGTCTATGCCGAGCCAGTTGCCGATGAGCCCTGCGTTTGAGTGCATCGCCAGTTCATAAGCATATCTCGGAACGATCAGGAATGCGCCGATCACCAGGATCTGCATCCATTGCTGATCGCTCGACTTCTTCAGATGGAGGATGGCCGCAGGGACGAGTGCACCCCCAAGGATGAACAGCACCTCAGGCTCCAACATCACGGCGACCAGGCCGTATACCCCGCACAGAACCGCCGATTTCCAACTCGGTGTTTCCAGCCAACGCCAGAGCATCCATAATCCCAGGATCGTGAAGAACAGCGCCCACGACCCGGGCAGAACGACGCGGCTGAATTCAATGGCATAGGGCATAAAGAGCATCAAAGCGAGAGCGGCAACAGCAATCAGCGTGTGGGTGATCTTCCGCAGGAGGAAGAAGACCAACAGGCTCGCCATCACCCACCCCAGCACTGAGAGGATCCTGGCGGCTTCGGTGAGCCCGACATTCAGCGCGCCGCTCACTCCTGCGGCTGCGATCTGCAGCAGCGGAAAGTCGCGGGAAGCCGAAATATAGTCTCCGCTCGTGGGTAATCCGGCAGTTTTCAGGCCGGGAGCCGGCTGAAAAGACCGCGCGGTGAGCAGAAAGAAAAGCTGCTGCGGGTGCGCCACGTCGAGAGGATCTGCCCCCAGGTCGATTGTGCGCACCCAGAGTGCTCCGACAATCATTCCGACGACGAGCACTACCACTAAATATTTGGAAATATTCGTCCGTCCTACCGGTTGAACACTTGTGGATTTGGTCATGGTTATCTCTGTGAATCAATATTTTCTGATACGTCAGGATTTAGCTGCCTTGCCCGGCGTTCAAGACGCCGTTTTTTCAAGCCTTTCAGCCCCAAAGGAGCAGCAAGGCAATAGGCCACGCGGTACCAATCAGGTAAAACTGTCTGCGGGTGGTGAAAGAACGCCCGCATGTAAGCGGCAAACGCTTTTTTATACTCTTCAGCGTCCAGCAGATAGAAGCCGTCGAGTCGCTCCGCTCCGGCGATGATCTCGTTCGCATGCTTGCGGTACGCTGCGTCAAAGTCGGGCGAGTTGCGCATCCACTCTACGATGCGCATGGCTTCAGCACCGAATTTAGCCGCCTGGGCCATGTTTTTCGCGCCTTCGTGATAATGCGCTTCGGCCCAAAACTGTGGAATATACACAGGCGCAGAGTGCGCGGCTATGCGCAGCCAAAGCTGGTGATCGAGCAGAAAATGATAGCCTGTGTCGAGAAATCCATCCGGCGGCAGCGCCGCCCGGCGCATGAAGACTGCCGGCTGACCGATGATATGAAATGACATCAGCTCACGCAGCCCCCAATCCCCATAGCGCAGCTCATTCAGCACTCTCCCTGCGGCATCCAGCACGCGTACATTGCCAAAAACAAACCCGGCCTGCGGGTTCTTTTGCAGCGCCTCAACCGCAGCGCGCAGCGCTCCCGGCGTGAGCATATCGTCTGAATTTAGCCAGGCGATGATCTCGCCCCTCGCCCTCGCCACACCCTTGTTGATCGCCTCCGCCTGGCCGTTATCCTTTTCGCTCACCCACCAGGCAAGCCGCCCGGCATGCTTGTGAATGATCTCAACACTGCCGTCTGTCGAGCCTCCGTCGACCACGATGTATTCGAGGTTGGGATAATCCTGCGCCAGCACAGACTGCATCGTCTGTTCGATGAACGCAGCCTGCTGGTAACTTGGGGTAATAATACTGACGAGGGGCAGATCGGGGGAGGTCATTTGAAGAGCGATTCGTAATGGACTTTGGGAAAAACCGTGAGCTTGCCTTCCACGGTGGCGTCGATGATCTCGCGCCCGGCCTTTTTGTAGGCTTCACGCGCCATGGTATACGCGATTTCGGAAGTCTGCAGGTCGGGAAGCTGCCAGCGAAAGCCCTTGCCGAAATAAGCCGGGTTGAAATGGTTGGGGTCGTCGCCTTCGGAAATGATCGTCGTGTTGGGCTTGCCCTGGGATGCAAAACTGTGGTCGACGCCGATCAGGATCACCTGGGTGAAACCGAGGTGGAATGCCATCTGCATGGCCACAAAAGTGACCGTTGCGCCTTCCCACAGGCGTCCTGCGGCATTGCCGCTGAAGCGCGGAAGATCGTAAGTGGTGTAAAGATAGCTCAAGTTCTCAGCGGGCTGGATCCATTTCCGCCCACGCCATGAAACGAACACGGGGATGGGCAGGCTGCGCAGATCTTCCGCGCACTGCTCGATGACAAGGTCGTTCACGGTCAGCAATATCGATGTGGGGAATCCCATGTCGGGAAAGGCGAGATAAAAGCGGTTCATGCCGATGGTGAACTCGCCGCTCAATTTCTTCAGGTCGGTGTTCTTGAGGCTCGGTCCATTGCCGATGATAAAGCAGCGCTCGCCCTTGTGGGTATCCCGCAGGGCGTTCAGTTTGCGGATTGAATCGCGCCGCCACGGGTGATAAGTGGCCTCGGGCCATGCGGCAAGCATTTTTGCGCCGTCGCGCGCATCGCGCAGCGTGTTGACGAGCGGTTCAGGCAGAATTTTGCGGGCTGTCTCGCGCATGGGTTACTCCGTGCTCAATCTGGCAGTCGCGCCGCCGTCGACCACGAGCGCCTGGCCGGTCATAAACGAAGACTGCGTCCCGTCCGCCAGGAAATAGATCGCCTGGGCAATCTCGATTGGGGTGCCGATGCGCCCGTTGACCGTCTTGCGGGCAAGGTTATCGAGGCGCTCGCTCAGGCTTGGCCCGCTGACGTGACCGCGGTCCATGCCGCCGCGCAGCATGGGAGTATCCACTGCGCCGGGGAGCACGGCGTTGACGCGGATGCCGTCTTTGGCAAACTCGATGGCCATGGCCCGGGTCAGCGCCAGGATGCCGCCCTTGCTGGCTGCGTAAGCCGCAATGCTGGTGGAGGTTTGAATGGCATGCACGGAGGAGACATTCACGATCGCCGCTCCGTGCGCCTTCACAAGCAGCGGGTGGGCGTACTTTGCGCCGATAAAAGTGGGGCGCAGGTTGGTGGCAATGGTCTTGTCCCATTCTTCAACGGTCGTCTCGAGGATGGGTTTCGAGATCTGCATCCCTGCGTTATTGACCACTGCGTGCAGCACCGGGGTGAACTCAGCCGCCTTGCGGTAAATCTCGATCACCTCATCAGGCTGTGAAATATCGTTCTGGATGAATAATCCGTCAGCCGGAAAGCCTTCATCAAACGGATTCTGATCGACCCCGATCACCGTCCAACCTTTTTCGGCGAAAAGATGAACGACAGCGCGCCCAATTCCGCCTGCGCTGCCGGTTACCAGCACGACCCGTTTCTCTGATGTCATGGCTCCCTCGTCAAACCTTTGCTTTCCATTCATCGAAGTTGTCGATCGGGATGTTGAGTCCGATCAACAGGTTGCGAAGCGTATTCCAATGCACGCGTTCCCAGGCTGCCGGGCTCGAATTCGAGTTGTGTGGCGCGAGCATCACGTTATCCATTTTACGCAGGGGGGAATCCGCGGGCAGCGGCTCGACCTCGAATACATCCAGCGCCGCGCCGGCAAGTTTCTTCTGGTCGAGCGCTTCTACCAGCGCCGCTTCATCCACAATCGGTCCGCGCGCGGTATTGATCAGCACAGCGCAGGGTTTGACAAGCTCGAGCGTTTTGGTATTGATCATATGCCGGCTACTCGGGTTCAGATCACAGTTGAGGCTAATGAAATCGGAATTCGCAAGCAATTCTGCCAGATCGACCATTTTTACGTCGTTCTCGACGATGAAATCGGGCGCGATGGGGATGATATCGTTGCCAAGCAGCGTCATACCGAACCCGCGGGCTCGGCGGATCACGGCCTTGCCCACGTTTCCAAGTCCGATCACGCCAAGGGTGCATTCCGAAAGCGAGCGCCCAGGGATCTTCTGCCATACTCCCGACTTAAGCGCTTTATCCATCCAGGGCAGGCGGCGGGCAAAGGCCAGCATATACCCGATGACCGAATCTGAGACGGGCAGCGTAAAAGCGTTTGGCGTGTTCCTGACCTGAATTCCCAAGGCATCGCAAGCCTTGCGGTCGATCGAATCGATGCCGGTGCCCCACTTCGCGATCACCTTCAGACGCGGCGAGCAGGCTTTGAGCGCCCTTTCAGTGTATCGGTCATCGCCGCACATAGTGCCGTCGAATTGACCGGCGTAGCGCAGAATATCTTCCTCTTCGAAACGCTCGTTCACTTTGGGCACAATGATCTGCAAGCCGTAATGCTCGAAAACCGGCTTGAAGCGATCCACAAACGGCAGCAAATAAGGTGCAGAGATCAGAACGACGGGCATATTTCATTTCCTCGAAACAAGTGGTTATCCCCTATTATAACGAGTGAATCACAGCGTGACCAATCTCATCTACAAACATGCAGCCTTTCACGCAAGACTTACCCTGCCTTCATTAGCAGTTCCACCAGCTTGAAATCCACCTCTTCGTCGATGTCCCAGGCTTCGTCGGCATCGATCTCGAACAGGTACGGCCGTTCTCCAATGCGGTGGCGGCGCTCCATCAGGGCTTCACGGGTGAACAGATAAATGCACGAATTTTCCTGGTACACCGGGGGCAAATCCTGGGTCTGGATGAGCACCGCAGGGTTGTGGTTGATCGCCCGGCCAAGCTGGTCATACAGGCGCGTTTGCAGCCGCGTGACCGAAAACAGCGAGTCATAACCGGGATACGCGTCGCTCAGGGTCTGGATGGCGCGCGAGATCGTAGCTGCCTTGAGCAGCGGATTGGTCGAATGGGTTTGCAGGTAAAGGCCGGCCTTCACCTGACCGGTGTCGTACATCAGGATCTCATTCATCGAGATTTCGTCGCCGCGCAGTTCTTGCGGCCTGTCGATGACGGTGATCCGCGGATATTTGGCCCGGATGCCGCTGATGATCTCGGGGCTGTCGGTGTCGACCGCGATCTGGTCGACCTCGGGCACTTGCATGAGGGTATCGAGGATGTGCTGGTAGAGGGGTTTTCCGCCGAGCATTCGGTAGTTCTTGCCGGGCACCCGTTGAGAATGGTGCCGCATGGGAACCAAAGCTGCGATTTTGTCCGGTTTCATATTCCCTCCAGCTATCTGCGCCTACTTTTCCTGATATTCGATCGGTGTCACGTTGCGTATCTTGCTCTGCTTAGCTTTTCCGTTCTCAGGATTCGGGTAGTAGAAAGCTTGCTTGAGCTGCCAGGTCAGCGGCCCCGACTGCTTATAGCCCCGATAGGTTCCCGAGAACTGGTTCCAGCGAAATTGCACGATCTTTATCCACTGCTTTGCCCACACGCCCTGGCTTGCCGCCTCGCGCCAGTCGCTGAGCACGTTCCGGAAGAAAAGCCGGTAGAGATCTCTACGCCTGAAATCTTCATGCGGATAGATGCGTTTGAAGGCCATTCCCTCGCGCTTGTAGCGGTTGAAAATGCCGCCGGTCGATTCGTTGTGCACGTGAATTACTTCCGCCTCGGGGACATAAGCCAACCGGTAATTCTGACCGAAGGCCCACTGCCCCCAGGCAAGGTCTTCGAGGCCGGGCAGGGTCTCGTCATAGGCATGCTGTTGCCACTGTTCGCGCCGGATGGCCGCATTGGCATTATTGCAGAAGGGAGTCGCCTGGTGCGGCGCTGGCTGATCAGGAAACCAGGTTTTGAAGATCTGCTGCTCGGAAAATGCGGTCGTTTCAGCCCCGCGCTGCTTGCCGTAGGTCAGCGCCACTTTGGGGTTGGCAAACGGTTTGAGCAGTTGGTCCAGCCAATCGGGGTAGACCGGGTAGACGTGAGCGCTGGCGATCACGACGAAATCGGCCTCCGCCTGGGCAATGCCAAGGTTGAGCGAGCGCCCAAAGGTGAACTCCTGCGGCGGAATATTGACGATCTTCACCCCATAATCTTTGGCAATCTGGACTGTGGCGTCCTGCGAGCCTGAATCCACCAGAATCACCTGCACATCGCGGATCGTCTGGTGGCCGATGCCTGTCAGCAGGCGTCCAATGTGCTGCTCTTCGTTATATGCGCGGATGACGATCGAACAAACAGGTTTCATTGCTCCAGCTCGAAATTGCCCTCGTGCAGAATTCCGTCGACAACGGCTTTCATGGTTGCAGAACGATCTGCCCGCAGCGCCTGCACCGGGAATTCCTTCAGGCGGACGTAACCCTTCCAAACGCCGTCCTCTTCGATCCACTCTTCGAATGGCAGAGAGGTGATGTAGAGTTGGTAATACAGGAAACGGCGTGCGTTTTCTTTGAACTCGGGCGGTACTTCGATCTTTTTCTCCGAAAGAAACTGCTCGAGCTTGTGTTCATATTCGTACAATCCCCCGGGAAAGAAGGATGTGGGCAGTTGGGTGAAACGCGCCTTGCCGCCTGCAAGCACTGCCTTGCCCATGATCGACGCTTCCAGCCCGATGGTCGAGTTGTAGACCATCACAAAATGCGAGCGCTGGATCAGGTCGTACGAACTGATATATTCCCCGGAATCCACGAATACGACGTTTGGCAGACGGTCGATACTGGTTCGCCTTACCCACTGCGCCACGCTCTCGCGGCTCTCCTTGCCAGCGCGTCCCTCGTCTGGATGGGCGCGAATGACGAAGAGCGTCCGCGGGTGAGTCTGGATCGCTTTCTGCACATTCTGCAGCCACGAGAACATCTCGGGGAAGAGGATATTGGCGTGCACCTGGCTGGTGTCGAAGACGACATTGGTGAACACCGGCACGATATGATCGAACTGCGCGGCCAGGGCCAGGAAATCGCTGTTCAGGCCCTTGATCTCAGGCCAGAAGCGGATGCCCGCCATGCTGAAGTTGCCCTGCATGCGCTGCGCCAGGTACTCGTCCAGCCTGGCGTTCATGGCTTCGTCAAGCTTGAAATCAGGAGAAATATGGATCGGGTAGGCTGTGGCTTCGCCGGTAGTAAAGAAGGCGGTGTAGGGGCGCAGCCCCACTTCGTGCGTGATCACGCGGATGCCCATTTGCGTGCACACGTACCGCGCAGCCGCCTCGGGATAGAACATGCCGTTGAAGAGCACCACCACCTGCGGTTTCTTCTCCTCAACCAGCGCTTTGAACTGTGTATAGACGTTCCAGGCTGAATGGATGAAATGCCGGTAAAACTTGCGGGTGGGGTCGTCATTCGAGAGATGATGCTTGCGCAGCACCCAGCGCAGCGAGTTGGTCGCCCATTTGCCGAGCGGAACTCCCTGGTACTCGAACGATTCGGCGCTGCCCACATCCTGGCCTGCAAGCATGGCGTCCAGTTCAGGGTACGCCTGCTCTTCGAACCAGCGCACATCCGCGTCGTTGAACAGGCGCATCGATTGGGCAACGCATTGTCTGCACGGCGGTTCGGCGTCGACATCGTCGCGGTGGCTGCCGAGCACGCAGCGCTGCATTCCCCCGGCGCAAACGTAGTAAATCACAGGCACGCCTTCGAGGTTCAGCGCCTTGCTGGCCAGGAAGGAATACGCCGCGTTTTGGCTTACCGCCTCGAGGCGGGTGGATGCATTGAAAAAGAGTACAGGCGCCTGATCGGGGTCGACCGCCGACGCTTTTGCCGCGTCTGCGCTCAACTGCTGCCACTTTCGGTTGCTGGCGGCGTGCCTGCTCCGCTGCATGACGGCGTTCTTCACCCGTGTATAACTCAACCGGCTCAATCTTGCACCCTGCGTAATTTCTTCAGGGAGGATCGTTCACTCTCATAGACTTTCTTGACGCCATCACCGACGGCTTGCTCGGTCACCCGCACATACTTGACCAGCCTCTCGAAGCCGCCCGGCTCCACCGAAGCGGATTGGTCTGAACCCCATAGCGCGCGATCGAGCGTGATATGGCGTTCCACGATGCATGCTCCCAGCCCGACCGCCACGGCTGTGGTGACCAGGCCAACCTCGTGGCCTGAATAACCGATCGGGCAGTGGAATGTGTCGCGCAGCGTTGGGATCATGCGCAGATTCAACTCGTGCGGATCGCATGGATAGGTGCTTGTGGCATGCGTGATGGCGAGGTTGTCCTCGCCCAAGAGCGCCACGGCTTTCTTGATCTGCTCCATGGTGGACATGCCCGTGGAGAGAATGAGCGGCTTTCCGGTCTGGCGCAGCCGCTTCAACAGGGCGGCATCGGTCAGCGAAGCAGATGGGATCTTGTACGCCACAGGCTCGAACTTCTCCAGGAAATCCACCGACGGCTCATCCCACACCGAGGCGAACCAGGTAATGCCGATCTCCTTGCAATAGCGCTCGATCTCGGCATATTCCGCATCGCCAAATTCGACCTTGTACCGGTAATCGAGGTAGCTGATGTAGCCCCAGGGAGTCTCGCGCATTTGGCCGCGCTGCTCTTCTGGCACGCACAGTTCCGGCGTGCGCTTCTGGAATTTGACGGCATCGACGCCGGCATGTTTGGCTGCCAGGATCAACTCCCTGGCGATTCCGATGTCGCCGTTGTGGTTGATACCCACTTCAGCAATGATATAGACGGGATGACCATCCCCAACCATGCGATCGCCAAACTTGATTTCTCGCGTCATTTTTACTCCCAGCTTATGAGATGGATTGTTTGACATATTTCTGCATCAAAATGTCGCATAACTCGCGAACGGCTCCGTGCCCGCCCGGAAGCGTCAGCACCAGTTCGGCATGCCGCACCACTTCGGGTTGGGCATCTGCCGGGGCAACGCCGAAACCGGCGGTCGTAAAGCCGGGAATGTCGTTGACATCGTTCCCCATGAAAATCACCTGCGCAGGTTCGATGCCTTTTTCTTCGCACACCTGCTTCAGGGCAATGTCTTTTTCGAGCACACCCTGCCTTGCTTCGACCTTCATCTTCTTGCAGCGCGCTGCCACGACAGGATTGATCTCGCGCGAGAGGACCAGCACATCCAGGCTGGTGCATTTGCGCAGCAGCGCCAGGCCGAAGCTGTCGCTGCGGTTCGCGGCGATCACCTCGCGCCCATCTTCCGCCACCCACACCCGGTTGTCTGTGAGCACGCCGTCGAAATCGAGCACGAGCAGCCGCGGATCGACAGGCCAGGCACGCCTTTGTTTGGCGGGGTCGACCATCTCAAGCTCTCCGGCGTTGACAAGAACTTCATAGCGCTTCCAGTCCGCCGGCGTGTCGATGTCCACCGTGTAGCTTGGGTCGATCACCAGCCCGAGGATCGTGTCGCCGCTCATCGAATGCTTTTCCAGGATCGTACCGGTACGAATGGCATCGATGTGCCCTGTTTGCCAGTGCACCATCGGAAGCTGCTGCCGCGGCGCGTTGTATGCCTCTTGAATGCCTTCTACGCCAATCAGCGGCCGCATCACACCCGTCACAGGGTCGCGCCGCCACATCTTGTAAGGATTCTGGCCCGCTTCGACCACTCCGCGTACCGAATCGGCATCGGGATGATCGAGCAGCATGCGAATGGCATCATCCACGCAGGAGGGCGGGCGTACGGGCGATGTAGGCCGCAATTGCACGACAATATCGGGGTGATACCGCTCATGCTCTGCCAGCCACTGAAGGGCGTGCTCGAACACGGGGAAATCGGTTGTGTCGTCTTTTGCGAACCTGGCCGGCCGCCTGAAAGGTGTCTCGGCGCCGTACTCGCGCGCAATGGCGGCGATCTCCTCGTCGTCGGTCGAGACGATGGTGCGTGTCACCAGCTTGGATTGCAGCCCCGCCAGGATGCTGTAAGCGATCAGCGGATATCCGGCGAAATCTCGAATATTCTTATGGGGAATACCTTTGGAACCGCCCCTCGCAGGGATCAACGCCAGCACTTCGAGACCGCTCACCATGCCGTCCAGCCCCCATCGACCACAAGGTTCGCTCCGGTCATATACGAGGATGCATCGGAAGCCAGGAAGAGCACCGCTCCGTTCATTTCGTCTTTTTGAGCCATGCGCCCCATGACCGCGCGGGCGGAATACTGCTTGAGGAAGACCTCATCATTATTGTTGAATACGCCGCCGGGAGTAAGCGCGTTGGCGCGGATTTGCGTTCCGGCATAGTAAGTGGCGATGTAGCGTGTCAGCCCAAGGATGCCTGCCTTGGTCACGGGATAATACACCGGTTTGTAGGTCTTTGCCTGACCGGGTTTCTCGTAAATACGCTGATCGGGCCCGACGAGCCCGTAGGTCGAGCAAATGTTGATGATCGATCCCTTGCCCTGCTTCGCCATCTGCCGCGCGGCTGCCTGAGAGACCAGGAACGCGCCGGTGAGGTTGACATCGATCGCTTCCTGCCATGACTTGAGCGGATAATCTTCGAAGGCATTGCTGCCTGCAAAGGCATGGCTTGGGTCGAATTTCGGATCCAGCGCTGCGCTGTTGACGACGGCATCCAGGTGCCCGATCTCATCCGAGATCTGCCCGGTCACCCGGCGAACTGCTTCTGGCTGCGTAATATCGACACCGACCGCTTTTGCCTGGTAACCTGCCCGAACCAATTCTGATGCAATGGGTTCGGAGAGCTCCGCCGTAAGCTCGGCGACATAAACCACCGCCCCGGCTTCCGCCAGGGTGCGGCAAAATTCTTTTCCCAGCAGACCTGCGCCGCCGGTAACGAGGGCGCTCTTTCCCTGCATCGAAAACTTATCGAAGATCGTGGTCATGCTTCCTCCGGAAACTCATCCAATTTTACCAGACATCCGGACTTCGCTGAAGTGTGCACCGCGATGGTGAGCTTGAGCGCAGCGATGCCGTCAGCCAGGGTGCAGCTCGGCGCTTCCTCGTGCTTCACCACACGGATGAAATGCGCCATCTCTGCCAAAAAGAGCTTGTTGCGCTCGAAATCTGCCGGAGGCGCCGCTTCGACCCACTCCCTGGCCCCGGCGCGGAAAAGACGGGTGACGCCGGTGCCGTTGTCCCACTCGATCGTGCCCCGCTCTCCCACGATCTCCAGTGTGTGTTTACCAGGCCGCTGCAAATAGTCCAGGTGGACCGTGGCCGTCGCGCCTTGCTTGAACCGCAGGCCGATCTCCGCCGTATCCTCCACTTCAAGATGCAGCTCGCTCCGGCTGCTCGTGTAAGCCCAAATTGAATCCACGTCGCCAAGCAGCCAGCGTAGATAGTCCAGCGGGTGGCACAGGGTGTTGACCACTCCGCCGCCAAGGTCTTTGCGCGCAGCATAGCTCTGGCGGTAATCCTCCCACGGATGCCAGCCGGGCAGGTACTCGCCCCAGTGCGCCCGTGCTGAAACCGGTTCACCGATCTCTCCCGCAGCAAGCCAATCGTTCACCTGTTTCAACCCCGGGTGAAAACGGTACTGGAATCCGGTCAGGAATCCTCCACCGCCCATGGCCAATGCCCTTTCGAGAACATCGATCCGCTCGAAAGAATCCGATATCGGCTTCTCCATCAAAATGGAGCAGCCCGCTTCTGCCGCCGGGATGGCCACGTCCAGGTGCAGAGAAGACGGGTTGGCAACGATCAACGCATCCGGACGGTACGCCAGGGCGGCCGCGAAATCTGTCTCCACCGGCACATCACGAATATCGGTGTCAGGCAGCGTCGAATGGTGGGTGCGGTAGAGCACCAGATCGGTCTCGCCGAGCGCGCGCAAATTGTTCAAATGCCGCCTGCCGATGGAACCAAAACCTGCAATGAGGAATTTCATGTGAGGATGTCCGCCAATCTTTTATCGGTTTCGATTCAATTATAGCCAAGATTTCAATGGTCGAAATTACGATCCTTACCCTTCGGTCTGAAGTTTGACAGCTTTCGGGATGGTGGATTTCACCGAGGTTGCTCTTCGACGTCGTCTGTTATTAACAAACACTACACAAAAAAACGAAGGATAAAGAAGAATAATTGCTGGTTGGCGCAGGAGGGAAATAGAGGTCATCCCAGGGAAAGGCGCTTGAGAAAGAAAGCAATGGTTACTGGATTATCGGGCCAAGATAGTTCTTACGTGGCAGTCTGCGTTTTTGATGACCTTATGACCCAATGTTATAATGAATTGCTCAAATCATAAGATTACCCTCACAAAACGATAACAACCGGTAGAATGGTGCGAAATGGAACCGAGCGTTCTTCGTCCAGTCGACAATAAAAAGGGGAAATTCCGAAAAATCCTTTTTCAAATACTTGGATTGGCAGTCATCATATTCCTGGGCTGGTATCTTTATAAAAACCAGGATTCTTTTCAGGCAATTAAGAATATAAGCTGGCAGCAGATCGTGTTGATCGTTCTCCTGGATTTTGCTGCATTCTTCGTCAATGCGGTGATGAACTACTTCATGCTCAAACGGCTGGAACCCAGGATCAGTTTTATAGACTGCTATGGACTGCAATACGCCAATAGCATGCTCAATAAGATTCTGCCTACCATAGGTGGAGGGGCAACGTTCAAGGCACTATTCTTGAAGCGTAAATACGATCTGCCATATTCTCAGTTTGTTTCGGTGATTACGGGGTTGTACATCATAAGCTTCATCACGACCTCGCTTCTTGGCTTAATCTGCATTCTGATCATCTACCTTCAGTTACGGATAATGAATTGGGTTCTTGTTTTGGCGTTCATTCTATTCCTCTTGCCTTCTTTGGGAATCATTATCTTTACTCCAAAAATACCAGAGAGCGACAAGCGTATCGTCAAAACGCTGAGCAGGGTGATTACGGGCTGGAATACCATAAAGCAAGACAAAAGATCGTTACTCTTCTATGCAC
Source organism: Chloroflexota bacterium (assembly GCA_021779955.1). Lineage (GTDB taxonomy): Bacteria > Chloroflexota > Anaerolineae > Anaerolineales > Anaerolineaceae > UBA6107. The sequence continues at coordinate 19,418 of JAJXZS010000035.1, forward strand.
TTTGCTTTTTGATCCTGCTATTTCTTACCGCCGCCCAGACGATGGTGAGTTACCAGGCTTTGGCTGTAAAAACTAGTTTTGTCCCGATGCTATTATTATCTTCAACTACAATAATCCTGCAGGTCTTAAGCTTTACTCCAGATGGCATCGGTATAAAAGAAGGTATTTTTGTGTTCACTGGAAATCTCGTCCAGATTCCTGATAACATTCTTGTACTCGGTTCTTTAGTCGTGCGGGCTGTCACGATGGTAACAACAGGCATTATTGGAGCGATCTGCTACTTAATCCTCTTGAGAGAGATCACGAAGATTGAAAAAGAACCGGATCTTTTGCACGCAAGAGGACATTGAGTTTTCCAAAGCATCTCTTGATTAGTGCGAATATCGGGCAAGCTTCATGAATTGTTAAATTAAGGAATCTAGATCACACTGGGATCATTGGTGACCAACATTAATGGATATCTGCGAGATAAGAAAAGGGGTACTCATGTCAACAGAAGAAAAGCGAATGAAATGCCTATCCATCGTCGTTCCTGTATATTACAATGAACCGAATTTACCAGAGACGATTCCTCACCTTCTGAGTATTACAGAAAAGTTGCCAGATTATCGGCTTGAGTTGGTATTTGTTGATGACGGCTCTGGTGATCAATCGTTGCAACTATTAATGGAATTTCAGAGTATTTATCCTGGAAACATTAAAATAGCAAAACTAACTCGGAATTTTGGTTCGATGGCGGCTATTCAAGCGGGGTTCACTCTTGCGACTGGCGACTGCGTTGGAGTCATCGCTGCCGACCTTCAGGATCCCCCTGAGTTGTTCATTGAAATGGTTCATCATTGGGAATGCGGGAACAAAGCCGTTTTTGCGGTTCGCCAAGATAGAGAAGAATCATTTTATCAAAAAATGTTTTCGAATACCTATTATGCTTTAATCAAGAAATATGCGATTCCCGGCTATCCCAGTGGCGGATTTGATTTTCTTCTTGCCGATCGCCAGGTCATCGACGAAGTCAATCAAATTCGAGAGAAGAACACCAATATCATGACACTTATCTATTGGTTAGGTTTCAAACCCATTTTGATACCTTATCTTCGAAGAAATCGCACAAAAGGGAAATCGCGCTGGACACTGAAAAAGAAGCTCAAGCTCTTTGTTGATACCTTTGTGGCATTTTCTTATTTTCCAATCCAGTTGCTATCTGTCATTGGATTCATCGTTGCGCTTGGCTCTTTTCTATATGGCTCATTCATATTTTTATATTGGCTGTTCTTTGGAATAAGTGTTTCAGGCTGGGTTCCTTTAATGATCGTCCTGACATTCACAGCAGGATTACAAATGACCATGCTCGGTATCCTTGGAGAATACTTGTGGCGTACGTTGGATGAGTCACGCAGCCGACCAAATTATGTTATTGACGAGGTTTTCAATGTGTCAAACCAAACAGGCGGTGGAAAATGAGTGAATATTTCTGCCATCCCAATGCCATCGTTGAATCAGACAATATAGGCAAAGGGACTCGCATCTGGGCTTTTGCGCATGTATTACCACGAGCCATAATTGGTGATGACTGCAATTTGTGCGATGGAACTTTTATTGAGAATGATGTCCGTTTGGGAAACCGAGTGACTGTAAAATGCGGGGTCCAGATTTGGGACGGAATTACGGTTGAAGATGACGTGTTTATCGGGCCAAATGCTACTTTCACCAACGATCCCTTCCCACGCAGCAAACATTATCCACAAGCTTATGCCAGGATGCTGATTCGAAAAGGCGCTTCTATCGGCGCAAACGCAACAATTTTGCCCGGTCTGACGATTGGTCAGTACGCAATGGTTGGTGCGGGAGCTGTGGTAACCAAGAATATTCCTCCCTACGCAATTGTCGTTGGAAATCCGGCGCGAATCGTAGGATATGTTCAGACCAGTAAGAGTGCTGTCAAATCGCCTATTACAACCTCAACGCCAGCAGCTTACAGTGAAAATAATGTTAATGGCGTTAAGTTGGTTGATCTACCACTGCTTAATGATTTACGGGGAAGCCTTACTTTTGCTGAGATTGAAGCCTTATTGCCTTTTGCCCCAAAAAGATATTTTATTGTGTTTGACGTGCCAAGCAAAGATGTACGAGGCGAACACGCTCATCGCACTTGCCATCAGTTCCTGATCTGCGTTAAAGGAAGTTGCTCAGTCGTAATCGATGATGGAACAAATCGGGCAGAAGTCGTATTAAACCGCCCGAATCTCGGCCTGCATATCGGCCCCATGGTCTGGGCTACGGAATACAAGTATTCTCAAGAGGCAGTTCTAATGGTCCTGGCTTCTGAAGTCTACAAAGCAGAAGATTACATTCGTGATTACGACCAATTCCTAAAGGAGCTCGGAAAATGAACGCTCAAATTCCGCTACTGGATATGAAAACTCCCTATCAGGAGTTGAAAGCTGATCTCGATGCCGCCTATCTACGGGTTATGGAATCCGGCTGGTACATTCTAGGCGAAGAGGTCGAATCATTTGAGCGAGAATTTGCTGAAAGATGCGGCACTAAATACTGCATTTCTGTAGGCAACGGTCTGGAAGCGCTTCACCTGATTCTGCGAGGCTATGGAATCGGTGCAGGAGATGAAGTCATTGTCCCGGCAAATACTTACATTGCCAGTTGGTTGGCCGTCACTTACGCAGGAGCGACTCCAGTTCCTGTAGAGCCGGATGTCCATACATACAATCTCGATTCGTCAAAGATTTGCCAGGCTATTACGTCGAAGACACGGGCCATCATGCCTGTTCATTTGTACGGCCAAACGGTTGTAATGGATGGCATAAATAAAATTGCGGCTGAGTATGGTTTACAAGTAATCGAAGACTCCGCCCAGACACATGGCGGCACATACAAAGGAAAAATGGCAGGGAATCTCGGCTGCGCCGCCGGATTTAGTTTTTATCCCGGCAAGAATTTAGGGGCTTTTGGCGATGCAGGCGCAATCGTCACGAGTGATGATGAGCTCGCCGACAAAGTACAAATTCTAAGGAACTACGGATCGAGAAAGAAATACTATAACGAAATCAAAGGCTACAATTCGCGGTTGGACCCGTTGCAAGCTGCATTCTTACGAGTAAAGCTGAATCACCTCGACGAATGGAACAAACGCCGCATGGCGGTGGCTGATTTTTACTTTGACAGTCTGAAAGGGATTCCTGATTTGATCCTGCCTCAGGTCGCACCTGCAACCATACATGTGTGGCATCAATTTGTGATCCGCTATCCGCAAAGAGATCGCCTCCAGCAGCATCTTACGGCAAATGGTATCGGCACTCTGATTCACTATCCAATTCCACCCCACCTTTCTGAAGCTTATAAAGACTTAGACTACAAGGAGGGTGATTTTCCGATAACGGAATCAATTGCCAAAACAATACTGAGTATCCCCATGAGCCCTCACCTATCTCAGAATGATGCAGCCTTTGTCACTGAAAAGATCAAGGAATTCTGTTCAATGAATTGATCACGATGATCTCGACCTCATACAGGGAAAATGGCTGAAAAGGGTAAGGAGGGGTATAAAGCCCAGACTGATCCCTAACAGATTTCCAGTATCCCAAATAATGGTATTTTAATCATGTCATATCCCTGCGGAGTCATTACTGAACGGACAAGATGCCTGAACCAGCAAATATTTGTGAAGAGAAAAAACAAAGTTCGAAGTACAATGATGGGATCATTGGTCCGAATTTCATAATTCAAGAGGCTCAACAAATTCTAATGAAGACAAGTATCGATCGACGCCAGTTATCGAAAATTCTCCAATGGTCCCTGCTGGTGATTGTCATTTGTTTTTCCCTGCTCAGGTTTGTTAACCTTAACGCAGATTTCCCCCCGGGTGTGACGGGTTCTGGTGAACTATATACAGACGAAGGTTGGTATACCAATGGAGCAGTCAGGTACATTCTTACGGGCCAATGGTACCTTCATGGAGATGTGAACTTTACCGCGATCTTCATGCCTGTGGGCCAGTTGCTTCACCTGATAAGCTTCAGCATATTAGGTCCAAGTCTTTCATCCGCGCGTGTAACAATTATCGTTTGCTTTCTGGCTATTTTAGCGCTGGAAGCCCTGATAATTCGACGAAGATTTGGAAATTTTGCGGCGTTATTCTGTGCTTTGTTGCTTGCCACGAATTTCATTGCATTTGCCTATAGCCGCCTGGCATTGACCTATTTACAGTCGTCCTTTTTTGTCATCGCAAGCATGTTTATAGCGCTGTCAGGCTGGAAAGCCAGGTACCCAAGATACATTCTGGCATCCGTCCTAATGGCTGCTGCGATTCTGGCAAACACCACAGCAGTTGTCGCCATCCCTTTACTCATCTACCTGTGCTGGCGAGAGTCCACGGGCGTTAAAAGCCGAATCTATCTAGCGTTTATTTCAGGAATGACTCTCCTGATCATTGTCGGCGCATACGAAGTGGCAATGGCTAGACTTTTTCCATCCGATTTCGCCTTTTATAGTTATGCCACTACTGGAAGGCTCTTCACAAGCTTTGGCACATGGGGAAATAATCTGATTCATATCCTCATTCCACGGTTGCAATCGCTGGGGAAAGGCTTTTTTGAAGTTACAACCGTCCTGACGATAATCGCTTTGATTATCTCGAAACGCTTTCGGGACGATCCCGTGGTGCATATTTTGATCGGGTATGCCGCTTTTCATATCGGGATGTTATCGATGAACTCATATTCTCCCCCTCGATATTACATTACGTTATTGCTGCCGTTTGCCGGTTTGTGTGCAATTGCATGTACCATTATTTCGGACTGGTTGACTGAGAGCAATTTGCAGCTGGTTTCAGCCGTACCTGTGTCATTGGTATTGTTGATCTCGCTTTCCACAAGCATTCAGGTGTTTGGCTATATTACCAAACCAGTGTACTCCTTCTACATTATGACGCACGAAGTTGGGCAAATCATTCAAGCGCGTGAAGGAGTTGTACGCGGTGTGATGTTGTTCGGAGAAATTCCAGATTCTATTTCTCTTGAAATAGGAACAAACGCGGCCAATAGCGGTCTCAATACAAGCAATACCATCATTGTACGAATGGAACGTACCCATCCGAAATACTTGATCACCCATACCTCCAACCTTGACCAGGTGGCGGAAGCCTTGGGGGCGAATGTTACCCAACTCGGAGTATGGGACGTCTTTGGGAACTACTATGCGAAGGGAGAGCCGATTCGGCTGTTCGGCGTGGATTGGTCAAATGTGGCTCAATAGATCCCTGCAGAGGAATCGATTCCAAATCCTTCTTTGACTCCTTGAAAATAGCTGCCCATGCGCCCGGTAAGAATCGCCTGGATAAACCCGCGGACAATTGCCATCGTGCTGAACAAGATCCTGGGCAGGAGTGTCAAATGCTTTTTTGCGAACAGGATCTGATTTCGATTCAATAAATAGCTTTTGTAATCCGAATTTCCCTTCGTCGAATACGAATGGAAATGATTTGCGGTTACATCCCATAAGACCTCAAGGCGTATCCCCAGCCTTTTAGCCCTGTAGCAATAATCGACATCTTCCCAATATGAACCGTAGATTTCGTCGAAGAATCCGACTTTTTCCACCACCGGCCGTTCCATAAACAGGATACAGCCGCTCAGAAAATCGGGCTTTCTCTTTCGGATTCTTTCTATAGGTACATTCTTGTTAAGATTCATCGCTCCACCCAACCAAAGGTGAACGGCACCCCCTGTGTTCTGAACCAAAACGGTGTCTCGCAACATCACCACGGGCGAATAGATCGTATTGCTATCGTTACCTTCAAGGCTCATTCTTTGAAGGAAGTCTTTGTCAAATTCCACATCATTGTTCATCAATAGGAATTGGCGTACTTCGGGCTGCTGCATTAGCGTTTTTATCCCCAGGTTGAGCCCGCCGGAATAACCTAGATTTGCGCCAGCATGGATCAGTTGGATCTTGGGATCGTAACATAACGGGGTTTGGTCGAACGCAGTGTCTTCCTCAGGAGAATTATTCACGATGACCAATGTGAAATTCTGAAGATTATTCTCCAAGAGCTGCTCTGCGAATTTGACCGTGATCTCATAAGCGTTCCAATTGACTGTCACTATTCCGATCATCCAAAGATCATCCTCTCAAAGCGCTTGGAAACTCAGTTTATGAATAGACGCGGACAAAGGTTTGGTGAAATAACGGTCATGCCCGGCCGTTCACCAAATGGGCGAATTCATCAGCATATCTTCCGACCATCTGCTTCACATCAAAACTAGATGCGATCACATCCTTAATTTCGCTTGTGTTAATTTGGGGATTAAGAATGGCATCGATAAACCCCTGGTGGTCCTTTTCTTCGACCAGCCTCCCCGATTTGCCTTCGACCACTGCGTCGATGATTCCTTCGATATTGGTGGCTACGACGGGCAGACCATAGCTGCCTGCTTCGATATTGACGATACCAAAGCCTTCCTGATCGTTGACTACCCGGATGTTGGGCATGACGAAGATGTCGGAGATTTGATACAGGCACTTTATTTCCTCGTCTGCAACCCGCCCAAGCAAATAGACTCTACCAGTTAAACCCAGATCTTGAATGGCAGAAACGATCGCCTCTTGCCTGGGTCCTGTCCCGGCAATAATATAAATGAAGCTCTCGGGCAGTTTTTTGAATACGTGGTATAGAAACCATTCATGCCCCTTCCGCTGGATTAGTCGACCGGTTGTCAACAAGATCGTCTTACCTTCCGTAGATATGTCAAATTTGGCCAACAAATTTGACTTATCTTCGTCTGTGCATTGCTCGTATTGATCGATGTCGGTTCCATTCGGAATAACAGTGATTTTTTGATCCGGAATGCCTCGTGTTACACATTGGGCCTTTGTATAATTGCTCACCGCGATAATTTTATCAGCTCTCTTTAGGAACTTGGGGATAAAAGTTTGATAGCCGAAACGCGTATAGACAATATCCAAACCATGGACGGTAAATGAAATCCTGGCTTGCGAAACAAGCCGTATCACAGGAATCAAAGGCGCCAGTATGGCGTCACTAAAATGGATTACATCATATCTGCGGGCGTTGAAAATCAAGTAAAAAAGCGTTTTGACAAGAAATACAGGAAACGCCTGCTTACCGCTTGGGTTCGCCAACAGCTCGATATTACCAATCCGTTTGTAATTTACGTAAAAGTCACTAGCGAATCGTTCCATCCCTCCAACACTGGGAGGGTAAGCTCGGGCAACGAATAAGACTCTCAAGATTCCCTCGAATTCGGGGGCAAGTTCTGGCAATTGCCATTATCTCCTGGGCGAGTTCGCATCTGACTGATCGTTCCGCATCGCAGAAAGAATAAGGTAAATGCTTGCTGCTTCATTTATGATATCTCAGCTTTTTGATCTCGTACAACACGATATCCTGGTTCATCCGTATCCGGTTCATCATGTTAGCAATCAAGGCCAGGATTAATATCAACATTCCAAACAAAATAAGACCCAATCCGATAAAACCAAAGGATTTATACGGTGAGAAGCTGCCAATGAACACGTAAAATCCCATCAAGAATAACTCAAAACCCATCCCAATGATTATAAAGATGGCTCCGATCGTTCCAAATACCCGCATCGGACGGTAGTCAAGCACCATCTTAAGGACGGTCTTGCTCGTTTGGACCGCATAATTGAGGATCGATTTGGCGACCCGTGATTTTCGCTCGGGATCGTACTTTACATGAATGGATCGTTCAGCTACCCTGAGGCCCTGGTAAACCAACGACAAGATTGATTCGTGGGTATATGTAAAATTAGAGAACAAGTTCAAATGCAGCAAAGCTTCATGGTTGTACGCTCTGAATCCGCATGAAACGTCGTGAAATTTCCTTCCGGTGAACGAGTTCACCAGGTTCGTCATTTTTTGGTTTCCCCAGAATCTTATGCCGGGCATAGATTCAGGCCTTCCTTCAACGAACCGATTGCCGATTACCATGTCGGCTTTGTCGTCAAAAAGCGGCTGTAGTAGAGTAGGGATTTCTGAAGGGTCAAACTGCCCGTCTGCATCGATCCCAATCAAAATATCTGCCCCGTTTTCCAAAGAATATTGGATAGCAGAACGAAATGCGGCTCCCACTCCGCGATTCTTTCCATGTGAGACAATCTCCGCTCCTGCATTCTTCGCTACAACAGTAGTTTGGTCGGTGCTGCCGTCATCGACAACGAGAGTTTCGATTTCATCTATTCCCGGTAATTCTCGAGGAAGGCGCGAGATGACTTTGGCAATTCCTTCTCCTTCATTTAAGGCTGGCAAATAAATAATGATCTTCATTCGATCCCCTTCAAAATCAAAAAAACCAAGATGTGAAAACCGTGGCGTAATTTGTCAAAATCAAAACAGGCCCGGTAATCAAAAAGAGGGTGGCTGTTGCCCAAAATGCTGAATTTCGAACGATCCGGTTTCTTAGGCGCGACAAGTAGAATGCGACAAGTGTATAACCGGTTCCAATAATGGGAAAGATATATCTCCCTTGAATGGCGACATGTTGAAATCCATTGATCAATTCTGTATTGTAATTGAAAACAAACAATATCGAGATATACCCGATTGTAACTACAAGCATCGAACCTACTTCAAATGGAGTCTTCCAAAAATTTCCTGCAATAACAAAGGCTAAGGCAAGATAAAACAGCATATATATAGATGCTACCAAAGCCGGAATGAACGATTGATGACCAAGAATACCGTGGATCCGCGATATCATCGTGGGTATCCAAAATGTTAATGCATATTCAACGGGATCAGGATAGCTGCCCTTCAGGATATCACTTGCAGTTACCCTACCGGGAGACTGGATCTGCGCATTTCTACGTTCAACCGGGTTAAGATTACATTGATCGGAGGTGAGAATTTGCGTGCATTGGGGGGTAATCGTGTGATACATCAATAAGTTCATGCCATAAATGCTTTCGTCGAAACCAATAAATACCAATAACACGATCAACAGAATCAAATGTCGGTAAGTGAGAGCTAAGCTCGCAAATACTTCCTTATGATTCTTCAAAATATAGAATACCCATATCCCGAACTCAAGTACCGCCAACGGAACGGTCGTGAATTTGACCAGAGTTCCCAGGCATGCAAAGATCAGCCATAGCAGGCTGTTGAGGTAAAAGTCTTTGTGGTTCAAAACCTTGACCAGAAAGAAAATGCTGACAATGCTGCACAAGTTTGCCAGATTGTCGTAGCTCACACCGCTCGACAAAAAGGTGAACATGAGCGTGTTTGCCAGCATAAAGACCACAAGAAGCGACCACCAACGATCCTTAAGTATCTCTCTCGCAAGCAGGTAACTGAATATCAAGGTCAAAAGCGAATAGATCACGTTTACGAATCTCAAGGCAATCAGTTTTGCTAATTCTCCATAAGTCGAAAAGAAGCGACCAACCAGATTTAGCACTCTGCCGTTGATCCAATAATAAAAGTAAGGGTGCTCACTGATAGGCCCATACGCATAGGTGGAAGGCGAATCTGCTGGTATGCCCCATGTAGTGGCGAAGGCTTCCGATAGACCGAAATGCGCCTTCTCGTCTGGTATGATTCCCGGTTTCAGATTGGCGGCGATCAATATACTAACAACTGTAAACTCCGCCAGAATGACCAGCAGCAGTTTCACAGTGAGGGGTGTGTTCTTAATGCGAAGAATGATCGATGGCATATTCAATCCATGTTGTTTTGTATGCGCGCAAAAGTACCGCGGTCCAATTCATCCCACCTGCGCTCAACAACAAGAATGATTTCCCATGATTGGGTATGGCGGCATGGAAGCTATCCTTGTAGCCGAATTATAACAACAAAATGACCTGGCCGCCGACTGCATGACTTAACTGAATTGTCGATGGTTATTTGACTTTTCATCTTGACTTCCCATATTTAGCCTACATTATGCGCTTAAGCAAATGGGAAGACTGTCTACATTCACTTTCCCCCATCGGAAATGTGGCCGAAGAGATCTCTTTATGGATAGATGTTACTCTGTCGTTTCACGTAAGTGATTTTAAGAAACTGCTCAGCTTTTCTGCCATAAATATCTCGGTCGCTTCCATCGATTCGCAGGTTGCGCCGCCGATGTGGGGCGTCAGGATCAGATTGGAGTGAGTTCGGGCGTAGCGAATCAACGGCGATTCCTTCAGTTCGCTGCTTCGCTCGTGCGGCAACACGTCCAATGCCGCCCCTGCCAGGTGCCCGCTCTCCAACGCCGCAAGAAGGGCTGCTTCATCCACAACATCCCCGCGCGAAGTGTTGACCAGTAAGCCGCCGCCAGGCATCTGCCCCAACTCCAGCCTGCCTACAAGCCCCGCGGTGCTCGCATTCAACGGCACGTGGATGGAGACAATGTCTGCCTTCCCCAGCAATTCCCCCATGTTCGAGCACTTCTCGACTCCGCCCTCCCACTCAAGCGGAGCCGGATCGTAAGCCAGCACTTTCATCCCGAATGCGATTCCATAGCGGGCCACAATGTGCCCGATTCGCCCCAATCCCAGGATGCCCAGGCTTTTTCCTGCCAGATCGTGACCCTTGAATCTGTCGCGATCCCACTTGCCGTGAAGCACCGCATCGAACGCGGAAGGGATCTTGCGGGTCAACGCCAGCAGCAGACCCCAGGTGAGTTCGGCAGTTGCCGGGACACTGCGTAAAAACTCGACCTCGCCCCGCAGCGAAAGCACGATCACGCCGTGATGCTCCGCGGCCTTCAGGTCGATATGGTCGAGCCCTGTGGTCGCGCTCACGACTGCCTTCAGCTTCGGCGCTGCGGCGAACACCTCTTCATCGATCTGGTTGGCAAGGCGCACGATCAGCACGTCCACCTGGCCCAACGATTCGAGCAGACCCTTCCGGTCGAGCTGGAGCATGCGCACGTCGCCCAGCCGGCGCAGGATTTCCTCTGCCGCTGGCGAGTAATTCCCTGGTTCAGCGTTGAGAATTTGCCAGCGTGTCATTTCCCGATCTCCATCATTGCCAGGCTGATCCACTGCCAGACGTAGAAACTGTTCTCATGCTCTCCGGCGCAGAACTTCTGCCAGGCGCTGCGCACCGCCGCGCCGTCCAGCCAGGTCCCATTCAGCCTGGTGATGGCGGTTTCAATCTGACCGGTAGCCCAATCCTTGAGCGGACCTCCCAGCCATTCACGTTGAGGCGTCTGCAAAGGCCGCTTGAATGCCCCTACGACGCGATCAGGCGCGAGCCTCTTTGCGATTTTCCTCAGCATCCATTTGTGCGTTCCTTCGCGAATCTTGCGGTCGGCAGGCTGGCGTAAAGCCAGTTCGAAAAGCCGGTGATCGAGGAACGGATCACGCAGCTCACAACCCACGCGCATCGAAATCCGGTCGTTGAAGCGGATTGCCCGTGGAATCTTTGTGAAAATTGCATCGCGGTATTGCAGGTTGCGCAGCCTGTCATCGAAAGGATGTGGCGATTCGAAGGTCTCGGCGAGCGCGCCAAATTCGCGAACGAGGCAATCCGCGCGGAATGGAAGGCTCTTCGAAGCCTGGAAGCTGCCATTTTGGTCGCTATGTGACGATTCGGCATAATAATCGTACCCTGCCCATTGTTCGTCCATCCCGTTGCCGTCAAGCAACACGATGATCCCCTGCTCGCGCGCCACCTCGAACAGGCGGGCGTAAGCCAGGGTGGGCAAACCGGAATATGGTTCGTCCTGAGCTGCCTGGATGGATTGCGCGAGATCGGGAACTTCGGCTGCGGTGACGAGGCACTTGACCGATGGGTGTCGCGTGCGCGCAAGCATCCTCCTGGCCCAAACAAGCTCGTCATAGGCAGGGTCACCGGTAATGAAAGTAAATGCCTTGATATCGTTTTCAGCGCCCTTCACTTCATGCACCAGGCCCAAAAGCACTGACGAGTCAAGTCCACCGCTCAAATTGATCCCTACGGGCACATCGGATCGGAACCGCAAACGCACGCTGTCGGTCATCAGCGCTTCGTATTCCTGCTCGATGACGCCCTCAGGCCGCTCATCGAAGTCGCGGACGCGTTCCGCCAGATCATACCAGCGTCTGATGCTCAGTTGGCCATCACGCCAAGTGAGCGCATTTCCACCCCGAAGAGCTTGAATGCCCTTCCAAAAAGTCCGCTCGCTGTAGTCGGTCAATCCCCTGCCCAGGTAACTTGCCCACGTGACCGCATCCGGTTCGGCAGGGACGCCGGAGGCGAACAACGCCTTGATCTCGCTGGCGAACGTCAATTCGCCGTTTTGACCCAGGTGGTAATAAAAGGGCTTCACCCCAAGCCGGTCGCGCGCGGCAAAGAGCGTTTGGCTTTGCTCATCCCAAATGGCAAACGCGAACATGCCGATGAAGCGATCCAGGCAGGCAGCGCCCCACTTGATATACGCCGCAAGCACGACTTCGGTATCTGTTTGACTCTTGAAAGGGTACCCTACGAGTTCTCTGCGCAGTTCGAGATAGTTATATACTTCGCCATTGAACACGATCCAATAGCGGCCGCCTGCGTCAGGCATGGGTTGGTGACCAGCCTCCGACAGGTCGATGATACTCAACCGGTCGTGACCCAGCCCTGCTTTGCCGCCTGGGCTGACCCAGGTTCCCTCATCGTCAGGACCTCGGTGGCGCAGGATCTCCACCATGGCATTCAGCCGTTCTGCCGAACAACTCTCTCCAACGATGCCGGAAATTCCGCACATACCTGCCCCTTGAACGATGTTGTTAATGACGTTCTTGCAGCATGAACTTCACCAGTTTCAAATCCAATTCGCTGTCCACGTTCACCGAACGCTCTTCGGGCATGACATAGGGACGGATCAACTCGCCCCAAATCGAATTGGCGCTCATCAAATTATCGCGGTTTGTCAGATAAATGCAACCGTTGCGCATGTAGGCCGGAGGAGCATAATCCTGCCTGCGCGTACCCTCGATCTCCTCGATCATAAACGGCACGAGGCGGTCGTTTTCGATCTTCTTCATCAAAATGGGATGTTGAGCCAGCACACGTACGACCGAAATGACCGAATCGCAACCTCCTTTGGCGGCCAGATCGAGCGCCGCCAGGATGTCTTCGGGCGAGCGAAACGGGCAGGTGGGCTGCAGGAGGAGTACCCAATCGAGTTTGACACCGTCCATCTCCTCGATGGTCTTCACGGCATGCTGAAGCACCGGAACCATGGGGATCTTGTCGCCGCCCAGGTCTGCAGGGCGCATGAATGGCACCTCGGCGCCCAACTCCCTGGCGATGGAAGCAATCTCCTCATCATCCGTGCTGACGATCAGCCTGTGCAGCCGGCCGCGTACTGCCAGCGCCGGTTCGATGGTGTATGCGATGAGAGGCTTCCCTGCCACACTGCGGATATTCTTGCGCGGCACGCCCTTCGATCCCCCGCGTGCAGGGATGACCGCCAGTACTTTCGGTTGTTCTTCGCTCATAAGAGCACCCTAATAGGTCAGACGCTTGGTAAATGTAAGTTCGGTATTCGAGAGCACATCCGCGATTCGTTCACCGGCATGCCCGTCGCCGTAAAGAGTTACCCTTTCAGGACGCGGGCCGTTCAAATGCTTCTCGATCGCCGTAGTGATCTCTTTCCGGTCGTAGTCGACGTCGATGACGTTGGGTCCGCGTTCGCGTCCCGCTTCGCGACTCCCGATATTGACCGCTGGCACGCCAAGATACGAGCACTCGCGAATCGCAACGCTCGAGTTACCGATGATGCAGCGGCTGCGGTTGATCATGCGCAAAAAGTCGATGGGGGGAATGTCCTTGAAGAAGTGAATATTCGTCGGCTGTTCGGTCTCGCGGAAAGAGCGAATGCCCTTGGACACGCTGTCCGAGCCAGCGTCAACGTTCGGCCAGAACCAGAGCGTTGGCATGCCCAGGTCGCGGATGGCATGCAGCGTTTCAGTGATTTCGTTCCGGCCGCTGGCGTACTCGGTGGTTACAGGATGCTGCATCACCACCAGATACCCGTTGGAGAGGTTCACTTCGGCGCCCACACCGCCATACTTGACGAATGGGTCGGTCTTTTCCCCTGGGTTCTGGAGCACCTCATCGGCAATATCGATGGAGGGGCAGCCCGTCACAAACACACGGCTGGGGTCCTCACCCATACGGACGACCCGCTCGCGGGCCATTTGTGTGGTCACAAGGTGAATGTCGGCCAGCTTGGTGATGGCGTGGCGCACCTTCTCGTCGATACTGCCTGTCACTTCGCCGCCCTGCATGTGCACCAGGGGGATGTTCATGTAGGCAGCAGCGATGGCAGTCGCCATCGTTTCGTAGCGGTCGGCGATCGTCACCACCATATCCGGGCGCAAATTGTCGAACGTGGTGGCCAGTTCGATCAGACCCAGGCCCGTCGTTTTTGCCGAGGTGACCAGGTTCTCGCCTTCGAGCACCATGAACACCCTGGCATCCGCTTTGAAACCGTCCTGCGCCAGGTGAGTTTCAGCCTGACCGTAGCGGTCGAGCAGCATCGATGCCGCAGAAACGATCTGCAGTTCAAGTTCGGGATGGTTGCGGATGGCGAAAAGCGCCGATCGAATGCGCGAATAGGATGGCCGCGCAGTGATGACCACACAAACTTTACGTTTACTCATGCTTTATCCTCAAAATCGTCGGGCGAAAGGAATGTGTTGGCTGCAATATCCCGCCGCAGATTTCGTCCAAGAAAGTCATCGATTTGAGCCGCAGGGATGCCTGTGCCCGGTTTCCGAGCGGTCAGGTCTTCCCGCTGCAGCGTTCGACCGGATAACAGATCGCGTTTGGCCACCAGGCTCTTGCCGAACAAGCCGCGCATCTCGCGCATGGCCGAAGCATTCTCCTCTTTCTGCATGGGATGAGCCTGGGCCCGCTGAATGTAGCGAACGCCTTCGACCAGCTGGCGCAGTTCGTCAGGGGTGAGCGAGGCCGGAACATCGGGTCCGAACGCCTGGCGCGAAAGCGTCACGTGCACTTCGATCATCTCCGCGCCCAGCGTTGCAGCCGCGAGGCCGGGATAAATCTTCCCCGAATGGTCTGAAAGTCCAACCGGCGTGGCGTAGCGTTGGCGAAAGAAATCCAGCATGTTCAGCCCAACATCCTCGGGCATGGATGGGTACCTGGATGTGCATTGGAACACCAGCAGCGGCAGCTTGCGGCCCTGGATTTGCGCCACGACGCCGTCGAGTTCGGCGATCGAGCTCATCCCGCTCGAAAGCAGCACCGGTTTACCGGTCGCAGCGATTCGCTCGAGCAGCAGGGGGTTTCCCACTTCCCCCGAAGCCACCTTCCACGCGGGCATGCCGATCTTGTCCAACAGATCGACCGCCTCCTCCGAAAATGGAGAAGAGAGAAAGATCAGACCGCGTTTTCTCGCGTGCTCGGCCAGGCCGGCCCAGCCTTCGGTTGTAAACTCCATGCGCTTCCAGTAATCATAGCGCGTGGCATCCTGGAAGCTGAACTTGACCCGAAACGGCTCGAGGACAGAGCTTTCAGCAGCTGCAATATGCGTCTGAAATTTGACAGCGTCGGCGCCGGCGTCGGCAATCGCATCGATGAACGCATGCGCCGTGCCAAGGCTGCCGTCATGCGCCTGGGCAACTTCGCCAACGATCATGGCCGGGAAACCCGGCCCAACCTGCCTGTCGGCGATCTTGAAAGGGTGAAGGGTTTTGTTCGTCATTCCTCTCCTACCAATTGAAGCAGGAACTTCGCAGTTACAGGGGTAGACTGCCCATCCAGGAAGGTCAATTCGTCTTCCACGAATTTGCGCCGGTTTTCACGCTGTAATTCGGGATGGGTCAGGGAAGTGTTCAGTTCGTCCACGAGCTCTTCAGGCGTAAAGGCGTTCACGCCCACGCCTGCCTGGTTGACCCTTGCCGCTGTTGGCCACGAGGGTACATCGTGCAGGGGGATCCAGAAGTTGTTCGGCCAGCCTGTCGGCGAATCGATGCACACGCTGATCGTCGGCTTGTCGTGCAAAGATGCCTCCACCACCATGGTGGAATAGATCGAGACGAGCACGTCGCAATGCGCCAGCATCGATGCCTTTTCGGGGAAATCCTCGCCTGAATATCGCGGCAGTCCGCCTGAAAGCGCCTTTGGAGCCACCACGTGCACATCAGGGCAGTTGGCCGTGACCTCGTAAATCTTTTTGCATTCCTCCTGGTAATTCGCCTGCGGCTTGAAGTGATTGGGATGCAGCCGCAGCAGCAATTGAGCGGGTTCGGCGAGTTTTTGCTCGCTGATGATGCGCGTCAACTCTTCGACGATATGCAAGTTCGGCGAAATGCTCAAAGCCGTTGCTGCATAAGCGATCAGCTTCTTGTTGGGGTCGAGATGATGCTCGGCAAAGTATTCTTCCCGCGACATCTGCCAGGTCTTGTGGATATAGCCGTCGTAGAGCGGCATTCCGCCGACATGAATCGTGTTTTTCGGCCAATCCAGGCCTTCGCTCAGTTCCCTGACGTGGATCTGCGACCAGACGTTGGCATAATCGACATCTGCGCCCGGCAGACCGAACGCGCTCGGGTTGTCCCAGCCGATGACGGTCATTGCGGTCTTCAAACCGCGGCGGGTGGCTTCACGCAAGAGATACCGGTCGAGCCGCCAGCCTGCGGTCGAAGAAACCACCAGGTCCGGCTGGTACCTGTCGAAAAGATCGCCGAAAATGGCCGGCGTAAAACGCGATGTTTGCCAGCGGCGAAATATGTTGCGCGCGATTTTCGAATACCGCAGGGCGTAGATAGCCGGGCGCATCATCTTGAGCGCGAGCTTGCGCTTACCCTTTGCTTCATACTCCTTGCGCTGCCTGTGTGTATCCACATAAGTCAACGGGATGCGTGGTGACATGCTCGCCCCGCGGACGTATTCCATCATGTCCTGCAGCGTACCGCGATAATTTTTCTGGTAGTCTTTGGTCTGTTTTTCGCGTGAAGACTCGAAAATGAGCAGGTCGTTGCCTGCATATTGGCTGCGCATCTGCCCGATCAGTTCGTCCTCGACCAGGAATACCAGCCGTATTCCCCTGGCAGTGAGCAGATCAGCCAGGCCGGTATACAGATAATAACCAAGCATCAAGCCGTGGTCGACGTAGATCAAAATGGTTTTCAAAAGAACTCCTGCGATTGGGCCGCTATAAACGCGGCCTCAAAAATTATACCAGTGAAAGATTTTGTTATAGATGCCCATCAAGCCTGCCCGAATGAACGGCAGGTTCAGGATGCGTTTGCCTAATCCTGCAGGCGGCCTGCCTGGCAGACTCGAACCCTGTTTCCGCAACTCTGCCGGCACAGTATTGCTCATGTTCATGGCATACGGTTCGGCAGTCATCAGCCGCAGCAAGCCTGCACTGTTCATGGCTTCGTCCAGTTTCAGCACCTGCCCCATCGGGCGGTCCATCTGGAAAGGCGTGAATTGAAGCAGCTCCTTCTTGTATGCCACGAACTGCCAGTGCGAAGCGCCGACCTGCGCCGTCAGCCCCTTGTATGTCAGCCGGATATCCCTGGTTTCTTCGTACTTCTGGCGGATTTCGCTCTCTTCCGCGCCGAGGCTGAGATTGAACTCGAGGAAAGTCTGCCATGGGATCAACTGGCCTTCGCTCACTTCGACCTCGGGATTGCCCTTCGCCCACTTGAGGGTGCCTTCCATCAGCTCTTCGCGCGTGCGGAAGGGACGGCTGGTCACCATGCCCGCGTTGGGGTAAGTCTCAAGGATCTGCAGGGATGCCTCGAGCCAGCCTTTGCTGAACAGCGCGTCGCTGTCGGTATAGGCCACGATTTCGCCTGGCGCGGCCGGAAAGAGGATATCCCACGCGCCGCCTTTGCCCAGGTTCTTCTCCGAAAGGATCAAAAACTGGATCCTGCCCGCCAGGTGTTCGTCGAGCAAATATTGCTGGACTTCCTTGCATGAGCCATTGTCGAATACGAGCAGGTCGTGCTCAGGACCGGTATTCTCGTACAGGCTGCCCAGGCATACCTTGAGCACGTCCAGGGCTTCTTCGTAGAAACCGCTCAGGAATGGGATGAAGTTCAGGACTGCAACCGTCACCCGTTTCGGTTTCTCGACAGTTTTCGCAGCTTTGGCAGGATTTTGGCCGATACGCATGGTCAGTTCACAAGCTCCTCTGCTGAAGATTTTTCTCTCTTGGATTTCCTGAACTCGTCATAGGCTTTACGCGGATGGAACACGGTGTGGAACAATTCGGCAAGCCCCGTGGAGCGCATGTGAATGGCGGGGAACAGCTCGAATTCGCGCCAGAATTGTTGCCACGTCATGCGCTTGCGCTTCAGTTTGCCGCCTGAGAGCGCCCAATTCGCCTCTGAGAGCAGGAAGATGTGACGTTTCCCACCCGCCAGGCGGATGTTCTCGCCGGTTTCGGGCAAGCGGTAGTGCGGCTGGCCGTTCGGCAAATGAGAATAGTCGTGCGCCTGATGAATGATCATCACGTCGGCCGTGGCATCCACGGTCTTCCAGCCGCGCCGCCGCGCCTCGTAGATCATCCAGTTGTCCCACCCCGCCCGCCCGATGGCAAAGTCGGGAATGCGCTCGAAGCAGGCGCGCGGATAGACGAAATAGTCGCTGCCCATGGGCTTGTGCAGTGCGCCGTGCTGCCTGCACTCCTCCCGCAGCCGCCCGCTCCAGCCCGCCGAAAAGTCAAGCAGGCCGGTAATCTCCATGTCCCAGCGCTGCCCGACCATCAGGAACTCGCCGGCCTGGCGCAGCAGCTCATTTGCAGCTTCGAGGAAATCAGGCAGGAGCAGGATATCAGCGTTGACGTAAGCCAGCAGCGGGCTGTGGTTCTCCCCTCGCGCGAGATCGAAAAGCGAGCTGATCAAAGGCGTACCCAGCGCATTCCGCTTGACCTCTGCAATTTGCCTAACGCCGAGCTCTGCCGCCGCTTCTGCCATACCCGCTTCATCGCCAAGCAGCACCACCTCCACATTCCCGCCAAGTTCCACCCACGAACGGATGGCATTCCTCTGGATGGTGGCAATGTGCGGGTTGGTGAAGGGTTTCGGTGCGGAAAATAGGGTGATGAGCGGATTTTCAGACATGGCAGCTCTCGAGCTTAGTGCTTCCCTTCCGTATCGCTTCGCTTTTCATAGTCGAACATCGTCTTATGCACGACACCCGAATTGAGCGAGATCAATTCGGGATGATTTCTCACCAATCTGAGCACTTCCAGCCAGGTGAAGTCGTTCCGGTTGTCCAGCTTTTCATACACGGCATGCAGGAAATCGAGGTCTTCGGGGGTATCCAGCGTCCAGCGCAGCGCGCCAAGATCTTCGCTGTAGTTCAACTGGATCACCTTGAACCGCCCTGCCACCTCGTATAGATAAGGCATCACATGTTCGCGCTCGTGCTTTTCTTTCGCTTCCTTCCATGCCGTTTCTAGTGCCGCAAAAGTCGCCGCTTCAACGTCGAGCCCGATCGGGAAGGTGCGGGAAAACGGCGGGGGGAGACGGTTACAGGCAAAATCCGCATTATTCTGCACAAGCGCCCGCACCACGTCATCGATCAGGGCGGGATCCACCAGGGGGCAATCGCCCGTCAGGCGTACGACGATCTGCGCTTTGTACTGTTTTGCGGCTTGATAATAGCGGTCGAGTACATCATGCAGGCTGCCGCGGGTGACCTCAATGCCGTACACCTTGCAGAAATGCTCGATCTCGTCATCCGATGGGTCGACCGTGGTCGCCACGACCACGCGGTTCACCAGTTTTGCTTTTGACACGCGTTCCACCATGCGCTCGAGCATGCTCCGCCCCCCAGCTTCCTTGAGAACTTTGCCGGGTAACCGCGTTGAGCTCATGCGCGCCTGGATGATCGCTACGGTTCGCTTCGATGATTCTGCCATGTGACCTGACTAAACGCTCCTCGCTGCCTGATCGTAGGCGTCCAACAATACCTGAAAATTCTTGCGCCAATCGGCGCGCGCCGCTGCCAGCGCACGCGCCCGCGCGCCGAACTCCGCGTCGACACCGGTCTCGCAGATGGCGGCCATTTCTCGCGCAAGATCGTCAGCGTCTCCGTCCTTGAACGTCCAACCCTGGATGCCTGGCTGGATCCATTCTAGATTGCCCGCAATGTTCGAGACCAGCGCCGGTTTGCCGCACGCCAGCGCTTCCATCAGGCTCACCGAGGAACCGTCGCAGCGGCTGGCGCTGATGTACACATCCGCGCTGCGGTATACGTCAGGCAGTTCGCTCAACCCGATGTAACCGCCAAAATGAACCCGGTCGCTGAGGCCTGCCTCGTCGATCATCCGCCGCAGCATTTCCTCCTGCGATCCCTTGCCCATCAAAAGCAGACGCGCATCTGGACGCCGCGGCGCAATCGAAATAAACGCTTTGACAATGACATCCACGCCATAGAGCGGTTCCATTTTGCGGCTGGAGAGGAACACGCGCTTCTTCGCCCATTTCAGCTTTCGCCGCAGACTTCCGGCTTCGCCAGGGGTAAAGTGCTCCAGGTCGACGCCCCATGGGAAAATGCGGATGGCGTCGCGTTTGAAGCCGTACGATACCGCCTTTTGTGCCACAGCTTCGCAATCGGCAAGGAGAAGGGTGGTTTTCGCCAGAACGTACGCTGTTCGCCAGTGCATCAGCCACGAACTATCAGAGTCTTTGAGCAGATCCGAGCCCCACGACATGCTGACCAGCGGTTTGAAGCTCGTCCGCGCCGCCAGGTACGCCGGGCCATGCAAAGGACCCGCATGCACCAGTTCGGGGTTCAGCGCCTTCAGCAGTGACGACAACTGGCGCGTGATCTCGTAGACCCTGCCTTTGGCAAGCGCCTGCTTGACGCCGGGCAGGATGACTTCCTTGATCCCTTCAGGCAGACTGACCGGCTTCTCGGGATCGAGCCGCAGGAAAAAGACTTCGTGCTCGCTCTGTGCCAGTGCGGTCAGGAAGCGTTCGTCGTGCGGAGAATAACCTTGTGAAAAGTAAAGGATACGCATGGCTCACTCGCCCAAATCGGTCCAACGCAGTTCTTTTCCCGCAGGCAGATCCTTGAGCGCGCGGGTACCCAGCACCTCGCCAAGGTGATCCGGTTTGATCGCTCCAGGCGTTGCCGGGCGCAGCACGTCGATCATATCGCGGGTGAATGTTTCGCCTGCACGGATATCCCGGGCAGCCCGCAGGCAGCGCCGTTGAACAACGGCGGTGTCCTTCTCATTCGCGCCGATCTGTTTGTCCGCGGAGCCCATTGCCCGCTCAAGTTCGCGCGTGCGGTCGACCATGTCGCGCCAGCTTTCCGGCGTCATCGAGAACGGATGATCCGGTCCTACCCGGGTGGTATCGTCTGTGAAGTGCTTCTCGATCACCCGCGCGCCAAGCGCTACAGCGCCGAGCACCGTGGCATGGCCAAGTGTATGATCCGAGAGGCCGATCACGAGTTCGGGGAACATGACCTTGTACGTTTCCAGAACCCGCAGGTTGATATCTTTGAAGGCGGCGGGGCTCGCCTCGTAATTGGTGTTGCACTGCAGGAGCACAAGCTGCTTGTTGATCGCGAGGATGGTATGCACCGCCCGCTGCACGTCGCTGATGTCAGCGGCGCCGCTGGAGATGATCACCGTTTTGCCTTTACGCGCAATGTACTCGAGCATCTCCAGCCAATCGATGTCGCCTGACCCGATCTTGTGCGCTTCGACGTATGGATCGACAGAATCCACAGCTTCGAAGTCGTAAGGAGACGAAAAATAATCGAGTCCAACCTTATCGCATTCCTCTTTCAGGATTGGCGTCCAATCGAAGGGGATCGAAGCATTTGAGTAAACCTCGAACACGCTCTTTTTCCAACCCGCCTGGTGGCTCACCTGCCCCTTCATCGCCTTGAATCCGTAATCTGAGACGATTTGAGGTGCCCTGAAATTCTGGAACTTCGCCGCATCCGCTCCGGCGTCTTTTGCCATGTGAATGAGCGTCTTCGCCCGTTCCAGTTCGCCATCGTGGTTGGCGGAGATTTCCGCGATGAAATAGGTGGGAAAATCCGGTCCGATCACATGTTCGCCAATTTTGACATCCATTTTTGCTCCTCTCCCCTTCTGAACTGAACCAACCGGTTGTCTATGCCAGGGACCGGATGTACTCCGGGAACCCGTGGCGGTATTGAGCGTGGAACTTGTCGAGCCCCCGCTCGAAATCGGGCAGCTCATGACCCAGTGCCTTGACGATCTTGCCCGTGTCCAGGCTCAGGTTCGGCGAGCGCGCGGCGGTCAGCCCGCCGTCCGCCACCGAAGCAGGCGCGATCAGCCTCTCGTCGAAACCAAACTTGCGCGCGATCGCCAGCCCAAAGTCGTACTTGCTCATCGGCTGCGCGCCCACAAGGTGATACAACCCCTGCAGATTCTTGTGCCCGGCTTCCTCCAGCATTTCGGCAAGGTCGAGCACCATCATCGGGCAGAAGAACACATCGGTGAATCCCTTCACATTCTTGCCTGCCGAGAATGCGTTGACGAAGAACTCCGCCAGGCTGCGGTTGCCTGCAACGCTCCAACCGTAGAAATTGACCCTGGTCACCAGCGCCTGCGGGAACACCTCGAGCACCGCGTTCTCGCCTTCCCACTTGGTGCGGGCATAGACGCTCAACGGATTCGGCGTGTCGTTCTCGGTGTAATTGCCCTTTGACCCGTCGAAAACCGCGTCAGTGGAAATCTGGATCATCTGTATATCGTGTTTGCGGGCGGCAGCAGCAATCCTGCCTGGCAAAATGGCATTCACCTCGGTCGCCAGCTTAGGGTTGGCTTCGCAGGCTTCCATATTGGCGATCGCCGCGCAGTGCACGATGATCTCCGGCTTTTCGTCTTCGATGAGTTTCTCGATCGTTTCCGGTTCGGTGAGTTCAGCCTGAAGGCACTTGAAATCCACCCAGGTGAGGGGTGTGGTATTCGCCACGCCGGTAACCTGATTCTTCTTGCCGCCCACGGCCATGGCAAAGTTCAGGCCAAGCAGTCCGCTGACGCCCGTCACCAGGAAACGCGTCATACCAATCTCCCTGCCAAATAATCGGCTTCGATGGGCGCGATGATCTTGCGGATCTCGGCGACATTCAGCCATTCGGTGTTGGTGTTGCTCGCGTAGCGGAAATCGTCGTTCAGATGCTTTCCGCGCTTTTCCCAATCGTGACCAAACCAGAGAGTCTCTGCCGGCTGGACGACGAACATATCCTCCAACTCAACCGCCTGGCGCGCCTCGTCTTCAGAAATCAGCACTTCATGCAGCTTTTCGCCCGGCCGGATGCCGATCACGTTCAGTTTCGCTTCAGGGGCAACCGCCCTGGCCAGGTCGGCCACGGTCATCGACGGGATCTTGGGCACGAACACTTCACCGCCCGACATGTTCTCTACCGCGCGGATGACAAAGCGCACTCCCTGTTCCAGGCTGATCCAGAAACGGGTCATCCGCTCATCGGTGATGGTCAGCGTCCCGCTTTCACGCTGCTTGAGGAACATGGGCACAACCGATCCGCGGCTGCCGACCACATTCCCGTAGCGCACGCAGGCGAACCTGGCGTTCTTGCCGGCGGCATACGCGTTCGACTGGATGATCAGTTTCTCGGCGGCAAGCTTGGTCGCGCCGTATAGATTGATGGGGTTGACCGCCTTATCGGTACTCAACGCCACCACCCGCTTGACGCCCGTGTCGATGGCAGCGTCGATCACATTACTCGAACCGAGAATATTCGTCTTGATCGCCTCGCTCGGGTTGTACTCGCACGCCGGCACCTGCTTCAATGCCGCAGCATGGATCACGACATCCACCCCGTCGAAAGCGCGGCGCAGGCGGGCCTCATCGCGCACGTCGCCGATGAAATAGCGCAGGCTCGGGTCGTCATAGCCTGCCGCGCGCATCTCGTGCTGCTTGAGCTCGTCCCTGCTGAAGACGATGATCTTGGCAGGATGATACTCATCCAGCATCATCTTGATGAATTTCTTGCCGAATGACCCGGTCCCGCCGGTCACCAGTACGACACTTTTTGTCCAATCCATATTAGAACCCCGCCTTTTTCTTGACTGAACGCAGCATATCAAAGAATGCTCCGTCTGTGAACTTTTTCTTGGGTAGTACACGGCTCGGCGTGTATGGGAATTTCGATAGTTCAGGCCACAGGATGTTGACGAGTTCGCGCTGCGCAACGTGCATGGGGTAGCTGCGGTACTTCGGATCGATCCCGAGCATGATGTTGTAGAATTTGCGGTTGACGAAGGGGGTGAAATCTTCGCGCGCGATGTCGAACACCGTGCAGCCAAGCGCGTACCACTTGCCCACCTCGATCTCCCAGGAGAGAAAATCGAGCAGCTTATAGCCGTAGTTCTCCACGACCTGGGCATCGGGCAGCCACGCTCCAAGCGAATCGGTGACCAGACTGGTGTTCCCGCCGACGTAACCCATCAGCTTGACGATGTAGTCGAGGTCCACCTTACGCGGGTAGACTCCCAGGCTCCAATAGCGGCAGCGCATGATCTCTGAGATGGATCCCTTCAGCACCACCACATCCTCGGGCAGGTTGGCATCGCGGCATTCGGCAATATTCGCCCAGTCCGTTTTCAGCCCCTGTACATTCTTATCGAAGACCTGCTTGAACGCCTCGCTTTGATACGGCGCGCAGTCGAACACGTGATGCTCGAGCATCAAAGATTGGGTCATTTCGCGCGGAATGCGGATATCGTCGCTCTCGTCATTGAGATGGCGGTACTTCATCGAGAAAATGAACACCTCATCGGCAAAATCCCTGCAGGCGGCGAAGATTGCCCGGCTGTCGAGGCCGGATGAGAGAGATAAAGCCATTGGGAAACGGGTGTGGGCTGCCGCCAGCACACCCTTGAGAATTGCCGCAGCCTGTTGTGCGCCTTCGTTGAGCGGAACGGCCGCGAGCGGCTTGTTCGGCCAGAAACGCTTCACTTCCCGCGTGCGCAGGTTCAGATAATGGTTCGGCAGCAATATTCTGATCTCTTTGAATGGAGTTGCATCGCCCGGCCACCAGATCTCGGTGCGTTTTTGGAACTCCGGCGAAGCTCTGAACTCTTTCGACTCCTCGGACTCGGTAAATCCGAACACGTCCGCCAGCAGGCCCGGCTGCGAGGCCAGCCATGGGCGCCCGGCATCGTCGAAATGGTGGAATACCGTGCGCGTTCCTGCAGGGTCGTTGAATATTACGAATGAACCCCCGCCTGAAACGATCATTGCCCATCTTCCGCCATAAGGCTCGGTGGCTTCGATGAGCTCATCGACCGAATGCGCCGAACCGATCAACGACTCGAGAATCGCCTGGTCGCTGTCCGCGGGACTGTCGGGGTTGAGGATGAAGCCGATCAAGGTGACTTCGATGCCGTTGCCCTTGGCCTGGGTTACGGTAAGCGTCGGATGCGTGGAAAGCCAGTTTCCCCAGGGCATCTGCAAGGATTTCCAACCCGGATATTCGAGTTTCTGCGGGCCGAAAAAGAATTGCTTTCGATAGATGATTTGATCATAATTCTCGGTCGTCATGGTGCAACTCCTTATATCAAGGCAATCCCTTTACAGCGGTCTTCTATGATTATTGATTGCGGTCCAATCCAGCGTCTCTCCGGTCAGATATTTGAATGCCGGTTCGAAACGCTTCCTGTTCGCGGGATTCATCACCTGCGAAATCCTGTGCGTTTCATACTCGGGCCAGAATTTCATATGCCATGGGAAAGGCACCGGGAAGGTATAGAAGAAATGATATGCATACTTCCATGCCAGGTCGATCTTCGACTTCTCCAGGCGGAAGCTCTTCGGGTTTTCAAGGATCCTGCCCAGTATTTTGAAATAATCCACCCAGGATGCCGGATCGTATGTGAATCCCCTGCCCCGATAATGTGTTTGACCCGCCACGACCACCGGAATGCCGTTGAGAGCCATCTCGAGCCCCACGGTCGTCGTGTAGACCAGGCCGACATCCGCCATTTCGACAAGATCGTAAGTGTTGACGTTTTCGCCCGGCTGGATCACGTGAATGTATTCGGGCAATTCGGGCAGCGTCTGGCGCACGACATCCATCATCGAATACTTGCGCGTGAGAATCTCGCCGGGATGGATGCGGATGATCAGCTGCACGTCGGGCCTGCCGATGAAGTAGAGGATCGTGCGGCTCACCCAATCGGCCATCGTCTTCGAGAAGACCTGGCGGCCGAGGGTCAGGCTGTCGCCAAGGACGTTGGTTGCGAGCAGCACGATCGGGCGGCTGTCCAGCTTCAGTTCTTCCCGCACTGACTGCGATCCCTGCGCCGGCTGGTTCTGCCACTGCCTGGTGAAATTCTCCGTCGTGCGGGCGGTGCGGCGGGCTTCGAACATGTCTTTGATGCGTTTGTATTGAGTATCGGTCAGCGGCTCGTCATGCTTGGCTTGCCACATCAGGGTGGTGTCCTGGCGCATGATCTCAACGTTCTGCCCCACCCAGAAGGCGTCCTTCTGATCGCTGAACTCGTACGTGGAGGTCGGGATCTTCAAAAAACGCGCCACCCGGTAGGCAATGCCGAATTCGAGGATTGTGCCGTTGGGCACGATCACCACATCCGGCTTCGAGACCCGCAGATAACTGTACAACGCCTGCGCGGCATCCGTGTTGCGCTTGAGCCTGAATCGGTAGGTGGGGTTGTCTTCGGTGATCTCTTCTATTTGAAGGGTGTATTGGGTATCGTAAGCCGACACCTCTTTCACCGCAGTCTGCAAGGCGGGTGGAAGGGGCGTATAAGGCGCACGCAGTGTGAGGAATGACACGGGCTTGATCAGGTCAGCAGCGGGTTGGAGCACCTTGCGGGTGTAGATATTCTGCCGCCGCAGATCGAACTTGGGTTGATCGGTGAACCAGTCGCTGTAGGGCAGGTACCCCAGCGTCACATCATTCCCTTCCGCTGCAAGCCCCAATGCCGTTGGCACGCCCTGCTCGATCCAGTAATGCAGAGTGGCAAACAGAAAGATCTTCTTTCCGGTGTGTTCCGCCTTTTGCCTGATCTTCCTGGCTTCTTCGGCCATCTCCGGAAGCTTCTCCTGCAAATGGTGCAGAGCGAAACGAGTATGAATCGGATTCTTTTGTTGGCGCACCAGCCAATAAAGCTCCGCAGTAAGTGGAATCTCCCCTAAAACGCGTTTTAGAGCATCTTTCTTTCCGGTAGGCATACTATTTTTCCTCGATTGTCCATCCAAGGCGCGGGCGCGTTGGACCCTGTCGAACTTCAGGCCATTGCGTTCCTGGAGCGCCTGTGGAATTTACATCGAAATTGATGGCTCGTTCATCGGCGAAATATCGCCGCACTTTGTACGAACTGGCATTGAACCCGATCACAAATCGGCCTTCGTTCAACGAATCGGGGGGGATGGTGCAACTGCTGATGTAGCGACCCGGTCCCCGTGTAGCATACTTCTCGAATTTCTCCGGATCGTCCGTGTCGAATGAGGTAAACACGTACTCCCCGCGCGTGGTCATCAGGTAGACACCCACCCGCAGGCCTTTTGCTGGCGCAGTCAGTTTGTACTCGACTTCGATCTTGATCGGTTCGACCGAGCGCAGCGAATCGGCCGCCTTGCCGCTGCCGTCCGTCACCCTCACTGCAAGCGGCACGAACGGATCGGCGCTCGTTGGGATTTCATCGGCCGAGTAGGTCCGCACCCCGCCGCGCTCGAAATCGTGCGCGAGGTAGAAATCGACGGCTTCGGCTGTCGGCGCGCGCAGGAGCATCTTGCCGTGATCGAGAATGATGCATTCCTGCGTGAGCCGCTGTATCGCCGACATGTTGTGGCTGACGAAGATCACCGTCCGCCCCTCTGACGCCACGTCGCTCATCTTGCCAAGGCATTTGCGCTGGAATTCCGCATCGCCAACCGCCAGCACCTCGTCCACAATCAGGATTTCGGGCTCGAGATGCGCCGAAACGGCAAAAGCGAGGCGCATGTACATGCCGCTCGAATACCGCTTGACCGGGGTATCCAGGAACTTGTCGATCTCCGAAAAGGCGACGATCTCGTCGAATTTGCGGTCGATCTCGGCCCTGCGCATCCCCAGGATGGCGCCGTTGAGGTAGATGTTCTCCCGCCCGGTCAGCTCAGGGTGGAACCCCGTGCCCACTTCAAGCAGCGAGCCAACCCTGCCTGTGATCTCGGCGTACCCCTCGGTGGGTTCGACGACGCGCGAAAGCACTTTGAGCAGCGTGCTCTTGCCCGCCCCGTTCTTGCCGATGATGCCAAGCACTTTGCCGTGCTCGAGCGTGAACGAAATGTCGCGCAAAGCCCAAAAGGATTCGGAGCCGGTGGGGTTCAAAAGCGTCTTGAAGGGCGAACGCACCGTCTCCACGATCACATCCCGCAGGGTCTGATAGCGGTTGACCTCTTCGAAGATCTTGTATTGTTTGCCGATGCCTTCAACTTTTACAGCCAGGTTACTCATGCGAACCCTTCAACCATCAAATCATGTCTGCGAATTCTTTTTCCATGCGCCGGAAGTAGAACAGTCCGCTGATCAGGATCAAGATTGCGATACCGGCGGATGCAAGCACGCCGTAAAGCGGAATCCCGAAGGGAATTCTCAGTAGCGAATAACGGAACCCGATGATCACGCCCGCCATCGGATTGAGCGAATAGAGCAGCCGCCACTTCTCGGGGATGGTGGTGACCGAAATGATCACAGGCGTGACGTAAAACCACAGCGTGGTCAGGAAGGTGGTGATGTAGGCGATGTCTCTGTAGCGCACCATCAACGCCGCCAGCCATAGCCCGACTCCCAGGGCCGTGATCATGGCGAGCAGGATAAACGGGATCAGCCAGAACACATTCCACGTCAACGGAATCTTGTAGAAGATCAGCATGCCGATCAGGATGAGGAACCCGAATCCGAAATCGACCAGGTTCGATAGCACAGACGAGATCGGCAGGATAACCCGCGGGAAGTAGATCTTCGAGATCATGTTGCCGCTTGCCACCATCGAACCGCTGATCGCCATCAGCGACGCGGCGAACAACTCCCATGGCAGGTTTGCAGCGTACGAGAAAATCGGGTAAGGCAAACCTTCAGAGGAGACCTGCAGCAGGTTGCCGAAGATGACCGAAAAGACCACCGTGATCACAAATGGCTTGATGATCGCCCACAAAATGCCGAGAACCGATTGCTTGTAGCGCACCTTGACGTTGCGCCAGGTGAGGAAATACGCCAGTTCGCGGTAGAACCACAGGTCCTTAAGGTTCAACGCAACCCAGCCCTTGCTCGGCTTGATGATCACCGTGCTCGCTTGCTTCGGCAGTCCGATCTCTTTAGTCGTCATCTCGGCAGGATCACTTCCTGTTTTTCTCATACCAATCGATCGTCCGGCGCAAGCCTTCCTCGAAGGTCACCTGCGCCTTGAACCCAAATTCCTTCTCAGCCCTCGAAACGTCCAACCTTCGCCTGGGCTGGCCATTGGGTTTGCTTTTATCCCAAACCAGTTCGCCTTTAAACCCGGTCAGCCGCGCGATCAGCTCAACAAGGTCCTTGATCGAAATTTCCATGCCGGAGCCAAGGTTGACCGGCTCGGAGGAGTTGTATTTCTCGGCGGCGAGCAGAATGCCGTCGGCTGCGTCTTCGACATACAGGAATTCGCGCGTCGGAGAGCCGTCGCCCCACACTTCGATCGACTCTTTGCCGGCATCCCTGGCTTCGATGCACTTGCGGATGAGCGCCGGGATCACATGCGAGCTTTCGGGGTTGAAGTTGTCGCGCGGACCGTAAAGGTTCACGGGCATCAGGAAGATCGAGTTGTAGCCGTACTGCGCCCGGTAGGCCTGCGATTGCACAAGCAGCATCTTCTTTGCCAGGCCGTATGGCGCGTTCGTCTCCTCCGGATAGCCGTTCCACAGGTTTTCCTCTTTGAACGGGACGGGCGTGAATTTGGGGTAGGCGCAGATCGTGCCGAGCGCCACCACCTTCTCGATCTTGCGCAGGTAAGCTTCGTGGATCAACTGCACGCCCATCATCAGGTTGGTGTAGAAGAAATCGGCGGGGTGCGCGCGGCTCGCGCCGATGCCTCCCACCTGCGCCGCAAGATGGATGATCAACTGCGGGTCGGCGTCGTCAAGCATCTTGTCGATGCTGTCCTTCTGCACCAGGTCGTACTTTTCGATGGTGGGGATGAAAACATCCGCCCCGAGTGCCTTGAGTCTTGATGTGACGAAGGAGCCCAGGAATCCAGCTCCGCCGGTGACACAAACGCGGCGATGTTGCCAAAAGCTCTCAGTGCTCATGATTTTGCCCTTTCCTTCATATCGACGAAGATTTTCAGGCCCTTAACACGAAGAACGGGAGCCGCTCCATCCGTCTGGATGCGAACCCCCTGTTCAAGGCAGGTCAACCGGCAGATCTCTGCCAGGTCGCCCGATGCGTCCAGCTGAATCGTGT
The DNA here is from genome assembly GCA_021779955.1 of Chloroflexota bacterium. GTDB lineage: Bacteria > Chloroflexota > Anaerolineae > Anaerolineales > Anaerolineaceae > UBA6107. The sequence continues at coordinate 49,806 of JAJXZS010000035.1, forward strand.
CATACCCCGCGGATTTGACCTCCGCCAGGGATGCCAGCATGCGCTGCCGGATGAGACGGTACAGGTTGAACGAATTTTGAATGTAATCGATCGTCAGGCGGGTGCGCAGTGCGATGCCCTCGGCCGTGATGATGTACTTGAGCTTGCGCCTTTCCACCCGGCTGACCTTTACGTACCCTTTTTCGATCAAACGCTTGATGTGCCAGTTGATGGTGCCCACCGCCACTTCGAGCGTGGAAGCCATTGCGGCCTGTGTCGTATCGGGGTCTTGCTCGATTTGCTCCAGTATTACGAGATCACGGGCGGTACCGTTTTCGTAGGTCATTGGGCTCCAATATTCAACTGTTGAATTATAAACTACAGAGGGGCGGCGGTCAAGGGCGCGAATACGCAGACATGATATAATTTTGGTTTGAAGGACCCGTGGCGCAGCGGTTAGCGCAGGCGACTCATAATCGCTTGGTCGTAGGTTCGAATCCTACCGGGTCCACTCCCAAAGAACGAGAATCGAGATTCGAGAATAGAGAACCGTCAAAACCGGTTCGTGAATAGCGAGCCGCACCTACTTTGCCTGTCATCCTGAGCCTGCGAAGGATCTTCGACCAGCACGGACAACCATCGTGATCTTTAAAAAGAGTGGTAGATCAAAGAGTCAGTTGAAGATGCTTCACTTCGTTCAGCATGACAAGCGGACTGTCTCCTGAGTGGGGTAATCTGTCATCCTGAGCCTGCGAAGGCGAGCGAAAGCGGCAAAGGTGAAATGGCTTAAACAAAGAGAAAGCCAGCGACGAAAGACGCTGGCCGGTAAAAGAGTCTTAGTGCCTCAAATCAAATAACCCGTTATACGGACGGTTTTGATTTCTCCAAGGGTCTGAAAAAGAATGCTGGCTCACACATCCAGCACGTACAATCTGGTCTCATCCACCTTCACATAACCCAGGCGGTAATACACGCTCAAAGCCTTTTCATTGGCAGCTTTCACCTCCAGGGATGCCGCCTCTCGGCCGTGTTCTTTCAAATATTTCATCGCTTGGGTGATCATGAATGCGGCGATCCCTTGTTTGCGCCACTTCTCCCTCACGAAAATATATTCCGTGAACCCGACCTTTTGTCCAACTCTCTGGCTGATGGCTTCGTCCCAATAGGCGCTCACGCAGCCGCAGATTTCCTGCCCTTCAAAAGCGGTGATGGTCGTTCCTTCATTCGTGCTGTCGGAATGAAGGAAGGATTGCCAGTCCTCCGGGGTGATGGGTGCTTCAGGGAAGGCTTCATTTCTCGCCCGCACATACGCCTGCAGATCCGCTTCGCTCTCGATCTTCCAGGGCCGCACCTCGATCATATTCGGTGGCTGCGGCGCATCCATTAATTCTTTTGACAGATCCCGCACCAGCCGGAAAACGCTCTCACTATGCGCACAGCCGTGGGATTGCGCGAATTTGATGCTGGCCATCTCAGTGGGGTGATATTGGAAGGTAAGCCGGCATTTGTTCTTCGGATGGGCTTGTTGGATTTCCCTGGCTCTCTTGATCACCTGGTCGAACAACGCCTCTTTGATTTCTTTGGATTCTTTGAATAGGGGATGGGCCTTCACTTCCGTCCATACGATGTGAGGATACCGGTTATCTTCGCTGAGGTTTGGGAAAACCGGAGCATATCCCTGTACCTGTCCTTTTTCATCGAAGGCGCAGAAAATGTTCTTCCCTTTCTCGAAACCCGGGGAAAGGTATACCTCGCCCGGTACAATGGATGCGTGCGGATATACCTGCTGGTATGCCTGCTGCAGAGCCGTGATCTGGGGAATATCCCTGGCCGTGAAGGATCGGATCTGATAATTGCCCATTTTCTCTTTCCCGTCTGATTGCAGGTTGGAATGGCTTGATTTTACCCTCTTTGACCAGGATCCCACTACAAATCGCAGGTTGGGTTGAGAGTGAATGGAAAAGCCTGCGCGCTATTCAACCTCCACCCAAAACTCAGCTGCGCCTCTTGTATCCTGTCCGCACGTAGCCTGTCATCCTGAGTGCAACGAAGGATCTTCAAATAGCATGGACAACCAACGCGATCCGTAAAACGAGTGTTGGTCAAAGAGTCAGGTGAAGATGCTTCGCTCCCCTCTCGCTGAAAACGCTCGGGGGCGCATAGATCGCAGCCGTTCAGCATGACAAGCGGCTTTTCTCCTGAGTGGGGCAGCCTGTCATCCTGAGCCTGCGAAGGATCTTCAAATAGCATGGACAACCAACGCGATCCGTAAAGTGTGTTTTGGCCGTAAGAGTCAGTTGAAGATGCTTCACTCCCCTCTCGCTAAAAACGCTCGGGGGCGCATAGATCGCAGCCGTTCAGCATGACAAGTCATTTACCATCCTATGCGAAATGAATGGGGGGGGAAGAAGATAACATTGGAATCCCATCGTGTGAACCTTCGGTAGAATAGCAAAACATGAGGTGCTAGAATCAACCAGCATTGGTTTATCTCGCGGTCATAACCCATAAAGAAGAAATAAAGCTGAACGAATTATGCCCTGCAGATGGATAGTTTAAAAAAGTTATCACGAATTCAGCATTCTAGGAGAAAAAAATGATTACATATATCAAATCGGAACCCTATTTTTTGTTATCCTACTATAATTCTATAGTGCGAATAAAGAGTCAAATAATGTAATATTAATTTTTGGCCAATTATTGGCCATGAGATTGTTTAGAAGGCTTTTGTAGGGAGGACTATGATAAAAAGCATACACCTTGAAAGATTTAAGAAGTTTTTGAATACTGAAATTGTCCTTAACCCATTTACGGTTCTTATGGGAGAAAACAGTTCAGGAAAAACAACTGTTCTTCAAGCAATAAACTTTTCCTTAAGTGTATTGGCTACCCATGATTTTATTTCTACAGAAAACGGACACGTTCGGATAAGAAAAAAGGGCGTAGGACTCACTACGCTGCCCGGAATAAATATTGCTGATTATAAAGAGCTATATTATGGGAAAATCCATAGAGGTGGCACAGCTAAAGGTGCTGAAGGTTCTAGAATAGAAGTAGTTGATACCGATGACAATATTTACCGATTAAGAATTACATCCTTATTTGGCAGCTATAATGTCAAATGTCTGTCAACGAATACTGACCTGAATCATTCTCCCTCTCTGCAAAATAAAGCGCCGCTATTCATTTCGGGATTTGTCGGATTAAGGCTAACCGAGGAGAGAGCCTTTCCAAGGACATTGCAGGATAGACTACGGTCAGGTCAAGTTAGCACCATAATTAGGAACATTATCCTTGATACCAAAAAGAAATCAAATGAAGGCTACTCAAGATTAAAGGCAAGATTGGCTAAAGATTTCGATTTTTATCTTGAAGATGTTAATTTTGATGATGAGAATGATTTGTTTGTTACTGCACATTATCGAGATACCTGTGGGAAGAACAGTATTTCTCTAGATTTCAATTCTTCTGGTAGTGGTTTCATGCAGATACTTCAGATTATTGCTCCAATTTACTTGTATTGCCCTCACGATGTACAGATTGTATTGCTTGATGAGCCGGATGCACATTTGCATCCGAATTTACAGCACAACCTCGCAAATACATTAAGGGAAGTCCAACAAGAATTGGGGATACAGATCATAATATCGACACATTCAACGTCGATAATCAGAGCAGCTGATTCATCCGAAATAATTCCAATCACTTCCAATTCAAAGATTAACGTCCCATTGACGTCCAGGCAAGACGTAGAGAATCAAATTGAAGCTAGGATCGATGCCTATGATCTAGGGAAATCAATAATTAGTGGCAAGTTGTTATTTGTTGAGGATCACGATACTTCGATCTTGGAAGAATTTGATAAAGTGCTTGGAACTAAATGCTTTCATGGACCAAATACCATTCCAGTCATTGCAGGCAAAGGAAAGGATGACAAGGCACCCTTTCAATTGCACGATATACTTTTAAACTATATACATAAATCAATTGATCTTTATGTATTGCGGGATAGTGATGGCTTGACTAAAGACTGGAAAACTAAATTAATCGGTTATGGGGATAAGAATCATGTCAATTTGAAAATCCTTGATTATTATGAAATTGAGAATTATTTACTTGTTCCTCAATTGTTAAGAAAAGCATTAGTGATGTTGGTTGGTGATTCTCAATCACCTTCAACAACAGAAATACTAAATAAGTTGACCGAGTTGTTGCGTGATTCAATCAGGCTTGCCAAAGCCAATTATTCTGGAAATTTGGAGGAAAATCTATACAAATCCGGAATACTCATAGGAGATGATTCCTATCGGAATTTTGCAACCTGCAAAAGTGAAGCAAGCTTAATTCGAGATTCTTATGAGTTGTGTTCGAGTTGGGAGGATTTGATTATCGTTGGGATGGGAAAAGAAACACTCAGAGGATTCATGAAATGGGTAAATGAAGATTTGAAAATTAAGTTCTCAATAAGAGATATATTCAAAGTTATTGAACCAGAAGATATCCCAGAAGAGATGAAAGTGTTCTTAAGATCATTGGTATCCAACGAAGCACATTCTTCTCCTTCAGAATTGCCATTATTTGATATCGTAGATGAAGAGGATGAGAAAATAAAAGAGTAAGCAATAGAATCAATTGGTTGTTTAGCAGCTTTCTTAAATATGCTGAGGTATTTATACTCCCCGGGTGATTACGGAAAAATAATGATCCAAAATTCTAATCCTAAATATCAAAGATTTACTAATCGGAGATAAAGTAAAGCCTTCACAGACACTTTTTTTACCAAACGACTTACAAATAAGCGGAGAAGACAGATAGAACGGATGTTACCCAAGGGGTATTCGGACTTGAGCTTTTTTGTCAAAAACTGCTATTATCGAATAATAACTATCCAAGCATAGACGTATAGTCCGAAAAGGGGAATTTTTAGCGATTATGTCTGCCAAAAAAGGGGTCGAAGGGAGTCAAAAAGCTACATTCCTGATCTTTGGCATAATTATTGTTTGTGGTCTTTGCTTCGCATGTATATTAATCTTCATACCTTGTATTTCTAGCAGACTTTCAGCCACCCAGATCCCATTGAGTGATATTGATCTCAGTCCATATCTGGTCAATCCTGATGAGGATTTTACTTCAGACGTTGTGCCAAGTATAAACAGAAACGTTTTCAGTACTGGGATTACATCTGATGGCTTCCCGTACAACAGCCAAATCTTGGCTTATTTTAGTATGCTAAACTCTGTAGCTGAAAAATTACCAACACCTGTTAAATCCTCGTATACTGAGGTAGTTTCGGTTTTTGACAGAATAGGCATCTATCATGGAATCAATTTGCCTAAATATGTCGTGGGTTTTTCATACATTGGTCTTTATGAATCCGTAGATGATGCAAAAAATGCATTTGCCGAAGTAAAATTCCATGATTCTTGGTCAACTTCGCCAGTAGATAAGAGTTGGGATGAAGCTACTAGTTATTTTTCCACTGAAGAGGAATGCGGAATATATTTAGTTAGAAAGTGTTCAGTTATTGCTTTTTTTACATTATGTTGGGACAATGATGGCGCCGCATTAGATCGAATTGAGTCTATTGCAAGATTTGACTTGATTGACAAACTAGACTCTTCCTTATGCCGATAGAATCTATGAAGTATCTACCTCCAAGACTTCGAAATTATTACGATAGGTTTGAGATTCAAATCCGCGAAGGAAAAATCATAATTTGTCTCCGATGAGTAAGCTTGCCATTATCGGTTGGCTTTAGGCTTGAATAAAAATGCGTCACAAAAAGCTCACTACTCTTCCCGAATTTTCAAAACAGGATTCCGGAATTTGTTGGAAAAGGACATTCCCCACCCTCCATTCTCTTCTCCCTTTTAATCAAGAGTGCCCGCTTTGAAAAAAGCGGGCGCTCATCATTCACCTTCTACACCCCCCTCGACGCCTCGTCCAACCTCGCCAGCTCCTCCGCGGACAGCGCAAAATTCATCGTGGCTGCGCTCTCCGCAGCCTGGCTGGCTTTGGTCGCGCCGGGGATCGCCACCACGATCTCGCCGTTGAAATGGATCAGCCAGTTCAGGGCCACTTGCCCGGGGGTTACAGTGTGCTTCGCGGCGATCTCGTCCATCACCGCCATCAGCCCGCGCGTTCGCTCGACGTCCCTTTTGAGCGCGCGTCCTCGCATGCCCGTCCGCTTGGCCAGCATGTCGGGATTCTTGTGATACTTCCCGGTCAGCACGCCTTTTTCCAGGGGGGTGTAGGCAACGATCGTCACGCCCAATTCCTTCGCCGCCTCGAGAACACCATTTCGCTCGATCTCGCGGTGCAGCAGGCTGTAGTGCACCTGGTTCAACGCCAGCGGCAAGCCTCGTTTGGCCAACGCTGCGTGCGCCCGCCGCATCATCGCGGCGCCGAAATTGCTCACACCAACCGTGTGGATCTTCCCCGCCTCGACCAGGTCCGCCATGGCATTCATCTCGGCCTCTGGCGAAGAAAAACTCACCGGACTGTGGATCATGTAGTTGGAAATCGTGTACCCGTCCAGGTAATGCTGGCGGTCATCGATCGTACGGCCGATGTTGCGCGCAGTGCGCAGAAGCGGCTGCCACTTCGTTTCGATAACGACGTCCTGGTCAGAGACTCCGGCCGCCTTCAATCCTGTCGCCAGCGATTGTTCCGATACCCCCGCGCCGTAGATTTCCGCGGTATCGAAGAAGTTGATCCCGCCGTCAATCGCAGCCTTGATGATGGCGTTCTTGTCCTCCTGTGCGATCACCGGAAAAACGCGGCCGAGCATCCCGCCTCCGCCCGCCAATTCCATCACGCCCAAACCGATTGGGGATACCCGTAAATCGGTTTTTCCCAATCGCCTTAATGAACTCGAATTCACCATTAAATTCTTCCTCCCGGTGAAAAGCCGGAGTAAACTGGATAAGCGTTTATTATACTCCCCGGGCTTTTCGGGGACGTATCCCCGGGCTTTTCGGGGACGTATCCCCGGGCTTTTCGGGGACGTATCCCCGGGCTTTTCGGGGACGTATCCCCGGATACTCCCTGGAACTTATTCTCAAGAGAATTCGCTGTCGATCTCCCAATAATCTGCTACACTTCTATTGAATTCACTTTATCCATTCCCACCCCGGAGGTGACCCCATGACGCTCGATCAGTACCGCTCGCGTATTAACAGCAGCATCTGGAAAGGCTTCGCCCAGAGCGGCGTCGACCTCTCTCAATTTCCGGCCGAAAAACAATCCCTGCTCGCCAACGCCATCTCCGACCAGGTGCTCCTGGCCATCAACGACCTGATGGATGATATGCCCGGCCAGGCAGCTTCTCAAGCTTCAATCCCCGACATGCAGGATAAAGAGACCATTCTCTGGAAGGGCAAACCTTTCCTATCGCTCGTTGAGTCCTACATCATCACAAACGAACGCATCCGCATCACCACCGGGCTGCTCGGCAAGGAGATCGAGAACTACGAACTCATCCGCATTCAAGACATGGAAGTGTCGCAGAACCTGTCAGAGCGCGTGATCAAGATCGGCGACGTCCACATCACCGGCGCCGACCCATCCAGCCCGCAGGTCACCCTGCGCAATGTTCCCGATCCCAATGGGGTCTATGAGCTTTTACGCAAGGCCTGGCTCGCCGCTCGTAAGAAATATGGGCTGCTCTTCAGGGAAGAGATGTAACTCATTTTTGCCGCCCATTCCCCCGATTTCAAGAAACAGAAATCGGGGGTTACTTTATTTATGTCACCCTTTCCCGACCGTTGCGCCATCCTGCGAGCAAGCGGAACTTGCTCGCAGCTAAAGTCGTTTATAATCCAAGCAGAATCTCCATCTCACTTTTTCTTGTTCCCTTCTGCAAAAGAGAAGTCGCTTTTGAAACAATCATATAAAAACATGGGGCTATCCTCTACAATCTATTCGCATAAAGTCCATGGAATATCCTGTTGTCCAGGTGCGCAATTGAATCGCACTGATTGCCCTACGTTTGCTTGTTTGAATTCGCAGTCATGTTCCGTCGATCAATAACCTTGCCTGCATCGTTGGAGAGGAGGAGAATTCTGTGAAAGGACTCTTAGCAATGCTGCCATTAATTCCATGGGCATTGTGCTGGATATTGGGGGGGATGTGGCTGGTGCGCGCGGCTTTTAAACTTCATCCCGAGGAAGAAGGGTTTATCGGCCTGGTCGTCGGACTGGCAGCCGAAGTGGGTTTGGTCAACTTCCTCGCCAGGGTCTTGCCGCTGCAGTGGGCATCCTGGATTTCAGCCTTGATAGTTCTTTTGGTGGGTTTCATCCTTGCTTTCACTCATGGCGGTCTGCCTGCATTGAAAGTGAAAACCCCGCCGGGTCAATGGATTGCTTTTCTGGTAATCACCTATATCGCGTTTCTTCTTTCGCGAGGCCTTGCTCTTTATGATGATTATGCCCATCTACCCACCCTCTCGCTCATGGCTGCTGGAGCAATCCCTCCTCATTTTGCGCTCAATCCTCAAATCGCATACGGCTATCATTACTTCGTTCTCCTGTTTGGCGCTCAAATTATGCGGCTCTCAGGTTCCATGCCCTGGACCGCCTGGGACATTGCACGCTCATTTACACTCGCGCCCGCGGTCTTTCTCGCCGCCTTGTGGGCAGTTCGTGTTGCCAAAAACAAGTTGGCAGATATCGTGGGCGGCCTGGGCGTTCTATTTATTTCTGGTACCCGCTGGCTGTTACTTCTCATCCCCGATTCTTTGCTATCCAGGTTGAGTTCACAGCTGCAACTCATTGGTGCAGGCGCTGCGGCAGGTCCTACCCTTGTGACTTCGCTTCCAAATCCATGGCCTGTAGATGGGCAGGGTACTTTTCCATTCCCTTACGCCTTCTTAAATGGCATATTCTCGCCTGGCATCGAGCTATTGCACAGTGTCTTTGGGTTGATGCTTGTCGCGGTTTTCTTTACCCTGCTGCTTACAGCTTCGCGCTGGAAGAACCCATGGATCGCCGGATTCGCGTCAATCATCTTGATCTCCAGCCTGGGTCTGCTTACCGAGCTCGAGCTTCTCCTGATCGCTTCAGCATTCATACTCTTGACAATCTACTGGATCATCCGGCATCGTACCTTTAAACTCCCTCCCTCGCTGAAAATGTGGCTGGGTGTTTGGCTGATCAGCGCTCTGATCATCGCAGTGCAGGGCGGTGCCTGGACAGATATACTGAATTCCCTGATTGCCCGACTTCAGGGTCTACCCACTCCTCAATCCTATCAGGTGACCGGGTTGGTCCTGGCTGCCCCGTCAATCGTTTCGAATCAACTTGGAATCATGAGCCTGACCGATCTCAGGTCGATATTCATCGCATCGTTGGAGATCGGTCCAATATTGCTGGTGCTGCCCTTATTGATCATCTGGGGATGGAAAGCAGCAAGAGCTGAACGTTGGTTTGATGCTGCGCTGATGCTGGCAGCCTTCTTGAGCCTGGGAATGATTTTTGTGCATTTTTCGGGCTCGGTAAGAAACACCTCAAGATTGTACATTTTTGTTCCGGTAAGCGTGCTCATGGCCGTACCGCTCACCTGGAACTGGGCATCCCATCGAAAACAGATCGTCAAACGAGCTGCTGGCTTCCTCGGCGGTGTGGTGATGCTTGGCGGAATTGTACTGCTTGGCGCCCAAATGCCGAACATCAAAAATCATCAATACTCATTTTTCATTTCGCCGTACGATGCCAAGATGACAGAGATGTATTGGGATAAACTTGATCCAGGCGCCCTCGTTTTCGACTCATATCCAAACCGGGCAGTCACTATCTTCGGACGCTACACCAACGCCGGAAATAGCTGGGCTGAGTATTCGGCACAATTCGACGAATTGGTTGCCCTTCCAGACGTGATGAATCTGCGCAAGGCGGGGTATTCGTACGCCTACATTACCCAGCAGTATTGGGACGGGTTGACTCCTACTCAGCAACAGGTGTTTACACAACCCTGCATTTCATTGGTGCAGCAGATATATGATCCCAATAATGGTGAGGGCTGGAGAAAACTCTACGACATTAAAGCCTGTCAATAATGAAGGTCTTCATGCATTGTCGCGAAAAAGCCTGGAAATTCTGGGTTGCACAAGGGGTGCACTTTCCATGTCCTCTTGGGCAAAGCCCGGTGCGAATACTGATTCACGAAGACTTGCTGTTTTAGCGTGTACTTGCCAGCCCTCACCCTCCCCATTACCAATCTTTGGAGAGGGAAAACCTCTGAGGATTCTCGTTCTTTACCAATCTCCGCTCGCCATCCTCAATTCTCGTACTTCCGGTTCTCGGCTCTCGATTATCGATTCTCGAGCTCCTAATCATCCGCATGCTGCCTTATGCGGTAAAATAGCATTTCATCTCTCACATTGACCGAGGCGGCAGCATCGCATGCTCAAAAAAATCGCTCGCTTCCCCACATATGGAATGCTCATTGGTATCCTCCCCTTCCTGATCCTGTGGAACAATAATAAAACCCAGATCTATACCAGGGATGTCGTCCTTTCTTTTCTGCTCACCCTTGCGTTTGTGGTCGCCTCCTGGGCGCTGTTCCTCTTGATTACCCATTCAGCCGCACGAGCCAGCCTCGCGTCAGCGTTATTTTTCCTGCTCTTCTTTTCATTTGGCCATGTCTACAACCTGGTGCAGAACAAAGTATTCCTGGGAGTCTCGATTGGGTTTGTCAAGTTATTGGCAGCCTATCTGGTTCTGGCAATCGTCTTTACGCTTCTCATGATTCGAGTGAAAAAGATCCCCGGCGACGTGACCCTCTGGCTCAACGCCATCCTGGATGTGTTGATCCTCTTCAACCTCTTCCAGATCATCCAGTTTGAACTCATCCATTCCCGGCAGGCGGCTGCGGCCGACGCCGAAAACCCTCGCGCGAGCGCATCCGCCACCAGGGCTTCCTCAGCCGCGCTCCCTGACATCTACTACATCATCCTCGATTCATATTCCCGCCAGGATGTCCTCAAAGGCGTGATGAACTACGACAATTCCGAGTTCATTCAGGCTCTGCGCGACCGCGGTTTTTATGTTGCCGATTGCGCAAACTCGAATTATGACGGCACGGTTGCCTCGGTTACGTCCTCGTTGAACTATTCATATCTTACGCAGAGCGCCACTTTGAGTAACATCGAAGAGAAAGACCTCTCACTCGAATTGGTGAACAATCAAATTCGAGCTGATCTCGCTCAGCGTGGCTACCAGTTTGTTACCTCCAAAGGTTTTTCTTCGGCTAACGATATCCCCAATTCGGATATCTATCTCAATTACCTCACTGACACAGGCATACCGGATACCGTCGCGCAGGCTCAATTTACACGCATGTACTCCGAGACGACCCTGCTTCGGATTCCCTTCGAGCTTCATAACATGAACCCGCTAAGATTTTCGTTCTTACCGGACTGGCTCTTTATGTCCGATGATCAGGACTCGGCGATTGGCTATGACAGCTTTTGGTATAACCAGACAAAATACGTTTTTGATTCCCTTGAAAGATTTCCTTCCCGCGACGGCAACTTCTTCATTTATGCCCATATCAATGCACCTCACGGACCGTACGTCTTCGATGCCAATGGCAACTTTCGCTACACCTATGATTCTGATGAGAACCTCCCTTACTATACAGACGCCATTGACTGGCTGGATAAACGTGTGCCAAAGTTGATCGACGCCTTGATCGCTGATTCCAAAGTGCCGCCTATCATCATCCTACAGGGGGATCACGGCGCTCATGTGCTCACCAGCGGTCTCAATAAGAACAAGATCCTGAGCGCGTATTATTTCCCTGGCAACGCCAAATCCGATCTTTATCCCACCATCACGCCGGTCAATACCTTCAGGCTCGTCTTGCGCGACTATTTCGGCCGGCAGATCGATTTGCTTCCGGATACTGTCTACGCCAAGATTACCAACGACTACGAGCCCATCCCTTCATCCTGTAACGCGCCCTGACCCCCGTAGCGGATTTGCAGCCTTTCATGTATAACAAATTTCAGACTGGTTGCTCGTGAATCCCCGATGAGGCACCCTGTTTATGACTATGGCCAGACCCCGCATATTTGACACCAACCAGAAACGCCATTTCAGGATCCTCCTGCTTATGGCGCTGCTCGTTTTCGTTCTGTTTGCCTTCCCAAACGCCGCCGCATCCAAGAATCTCGCCATGGTCCAGGTCTTTTCGGCAGACGAATCGTCCCCTTTACCCTACGTCTTCCGCATGATCGCCCCTTCGAGCAGCCTGTACGACACGATCCGCCATTTTATCGATTACGGGTACTACCCGTACGGCTTCATCTACTTTGCCTATTCTGCCGTACTGATGCTTCCCTTGCAGTGGCTTGGACTCCTCGGGAACACCACGCTGGTGATGCTCGTCTTGCGACAGATGGTCAGTGTGCTGCCCATGCTGGCCGCGCTGCTCATCCTTGTCTACATGCAGGACGGGTTCGGTACCTACCGCTCGTACCTGCTTTTTATCTTCCTCGCCGGTATCGCCGCGGTGGTCGAGAACAACCTGTGGTGGCACCCCGACGGGATGGTCACACTCTTCGCCGCGCTCACCCTCTTCTTCCTCGCGCGTGACAGGCTGCGTTTTGGTCGCAATTTCCTTCTGGCAGGAGTAGCTTGTGGTTTGGCGACCGCGACGAAACTGGTGGGCGTCTACTTTTTCCTGGCCGTGGCGCTGGTGCTGGCGCTTGGGCTCATACAGAAGAAGATCTCCTGGCTGCGCACGTTGGGAATGGGAGCCGCTTTCCTCGGCATTATGGCAGGCACCTACCTTCTCATGAGTCCCTTCCTGTTCTCATCCGGCGACCGGCTTGATTTCATCTATACCATGCGCGGTCAGAGCGCAGCCATCTCCAGCGGCTACGGCATCGTCTATGCCAAAGGGTTGCTCGCTTCCTGGCCGCTTGTTCATCAGTACTTCGGCGAGCTCATCTTCCTCATTGTGGCGATTGCCTGTGCGATCCGGGGAATTTTCCGCGGCTCCAAACGCCTGCTCTTCGCCCTCATCCTGGCCTGGCTGATTCCGCTCAGCGTTTACGTGTTCAGCTTCTCGCATTTCAAATTTCAATATTGGATGCCCGCCATACTGCCCGTGCTCTCCTGCGTTGTGGTGCTGTTGCCGGAGAAGTTGAATTTCAACCTCAAAAGTCCCTCGATTCGCTGGATTGGGCTTGCCGGCCTCCTGGTGGTGGTTGCTCAATTTGGACTTTTCACGGAAGCCAATCTCCAGAATTACTTCTCCATGCTTCACCGCGAGCAGGGCAATGCCGCCATCGCTTTCTACACCCAGGCGCTGGATGCAACCCGCCCTCTCGTGGACCAATCCCTCTCCGTCTACTACGACCCAAACATGTACATGCCGCCCACCGGTCAGTGGACCTTCACCACCAGTTTTGACTTGCTCACCTACGATTACATTCAACAAAACAGTTTTGCTGTGGTGTTCATCCAGCAATCGAGGATTCGAGACTATCTCAACCCAAATGCCGAAGGCATCGATGCTGCCATTTTCGCCGCAGCCCAAATCTTCTATCACGCGGTCGACGCCGGTGAAATGACCGGCTACCATCTCGTGTATCAGAACGATTATGGCAAGGTTTTCGTCCGCGAAGATGTGTACAGGCAATTTCTCGAACCTGCCATCGTAAAGTAAGATGGATTTTTCTTCCAGTTGACCGGTCGCTCGTGTAATCTTTGCGGCCGGTTTTTAGTGCGTTTTCTTCAGAAATCATCGATAATATCGGTGTAGTTGCGCTTAGTGGAAAAGGGGCTCTCCAGGCAGATGGACGCCAATCAGCGCAAGCATTTTGGCTTCCTGGTTTTGATTGCCATAGCGCTTTTTACCCTTTACGCCCTTCCCAATGCCGCTGCATCGAAGAACCTCGCTATGGTGCAGGTCTTTTCGGCCGACGAATCGCTACCTTTGCCGACCGTTTTGCGTATGGTCGCTCCATCTGGTTCGCTCGAACAGACTGCCAAGAACTTCATTTTCTACGGGTACTACCCATACGGACTGGTCTACTTCGCCTGGTCGGCAGCGGTAGTGTATCCGCTGCAATGGCTTGGGCTTTCAGGCAACACCGCATGGGTGATGCTGGTGCTCAGACAGATGGTCAGCGTACTGCCCATGCTGGCCGCGCTGATGTTTTTGGTCTTTCTGCAGGACGGCTTTCGCACCTACCGCTCGTATATTCTTTTCGTATTCCTGGCCGTTATCCCTGCCGTGGTTCAAAACAATCTTTGGTGGCACCCCGACGGCCTGGTGACCTTATTCGCCGTGCTCACCTTATTTTTCCTCGTCCGCGATCGTCTGCGCTTTGGCGCCGGCTTCTACATCGCAGCGCTTGCCTGCGGGTTGGCAATCGGGACAAAACTGGTTGGGGTGTTCTTCTTCCTCGCCGTTGCGGTCTACCTTTTGCTCGGCATCGTCCAGAAGAAGGCCTCATGGCCGCGGTTGCTGAGAGCGGGCGGCTTGTTTATCCTGGTCATGGCTGCGACGTATCTGCTCACAAATCCTTATCTCTTCTTTGCCAGTGCCCGGGCTGAATTCATTAAAACCATGATCGGGCAAGGCGCTTCGCTTTCAACAGGCTACGGGGTCGTTTACGCAAAAGGGATTATTGCCTCATGGCCAATCGTGCGTGAGTTTTTCGGCGAAGCGGTCTTCATCCTCGCAGCCATCGCCTGTACCCTATGGGGAATACTGCGCGGCACCAGGCGCATACTCTATTTGCTCATATTCGCCTGGTTCATCCCGCTCAGTCTGACCGTGTTCTTCTTCTCGCACTTCAAATTCCAATACTGGTTGCCTGCCATCCTCCCTGTGATCTCCTGCGTAATTGTGCTATTCCCCGAGAAGCCCCTGGAAACACTCGGGCGGCCTGCCGCTCGCTGGTTTGTTTTACCGGGTTTCCTCCTCTTGATCGCGCAGTTCGGGATGTTTTCGCGGGCCGATCTCGCGAGTTATTCATCAACCCTTTTCCGCGAACGTGAAAACCCCGCGGTCTCGTTTTACACGGCGGTTGCAGAAGCACTCACCCCCATTGGAGATGACCCGGCCCACATCTATTACGACCCCAACATGTACATGCCGCCGACAAGGAAATGGACGGCTGCCACAACATTCGAGCTGCTCTCTTACCAATACATCCAGGAACAGAAATTCGAAGTGGTGCTCCTGCAGCAATCCAGGATCAGGGACTATCTCAACCCAAATGCCGTGGGCATCGACCCGGCCCGGTTTGCCGAAAACCAAACGTTCTATCGCCAGGCTGATGTCGATGAGCTGACAGGTTTCCACCTGATCTTGAGCACCGAGTTTGGAAAAGCATTTGTGCGCGAGGATATTTATCGCAAGTACTTCGAATCTTCAGGGCTGCCCTGAATCGCGAGCTTCACGGGTTTACGCATCCTGTCGAAACAATGGCCAGGCAGTGGGAACAATCTTCAACCGCCTGGCTCTGTTTGCCGGGCTGTTATTGGTTCTCTTTTATAACCACCGGCCCTTATTCCTGTGGGATTAGCCTTCCAATTCGGGTTGCGCGCCCACAATTTCAGGTTCTGCAGCAGGCGTTGCGGGCAGATGATCCGGCAGGATCGATTCGGCATTTCGCACGAGGGGAATCAGGTAGCCGCTCAGCCCCGAGATCGTTGCCAGCACCCCGCAGACGAAAAGCAGCAGGCCCATCCCCGTGCCAACACCGGTCCCCACCAGCCCCCCAAACACCTTCGCCAATCCGGATGACGTTCGCATCGCCGGCTCGAGGACGTAATCGGCCATCAACCCGCCGATCAGAGGCGCAATCGGCGTGGGAATCCAGGCAATCAACCTTCGGGCTGAGAAAACCCGGCCCTGCAAATCCTGCGGAACCTTGGCCTGCCAGATCGCCTGGTTGCTCGCGTTGCACAGCGGGCCCGCGATCGCCATCATCACTGCTGCCGGAATCCATACGGGTAAACCGCTGCCCAATCCGAAGATGGTCAGGCCCAGTAATCCCGGGATCGCCATTCCGATGAGCACGCCGTTGATCTGTTTCTTGAATCCGCCCCAGGCGCTCATGATCACCCCGCCAACCACCGCGCCGATCGCTCCGGCGGTCTGTGTGCTGCCGTAGATGACGCTGTTGTTCCCGGTCTTGGCAAGCACCATCGGCGCCACGACTGCGAAACCGATACCGAAAAACAGGTTGGTCGTCAGGAAAATAGTCTGAATTGCCAGCAAGCTGGGCCGTTTGAAGATAAATTTGAAGCCGAAAGCCGCCTCTTTGAGGAAGTTGCCCCGGCTTTCAGCGCCGTCTTTCGAAGCGGCAGGTTTGGGAACGAAGACCAGCAGAAGGGCTGCCAGGGCCAGGAAAAACGTTGCGACATCCGCCCCCAGAATTCCGGTTAACCCGATCACAGGGAGCAGCGCGCCCGCCAGGATCGGTGCCACCACCCCGGGCCCTGATTCCATCAGCGACATCAGGCCGTTCGCCCTTCCAAGCTGCTGCTTGGAGACCATGGTGCTGATGACTGCCGAATACGCCGGCCATTGGAAGGAATTCCCAAGTCCAAAGAGGATGGATGCGGCGTAAAGATGCCACACCTGGATACTGCCTGTGGCATTCAATATCAGAATCGCAGCCGTGGCAATGAACGATGCAAAGTCGCTGACGGCCATCATCAGCTTGCGGTTATAGCGGTCCACCAGCACTCCGGCGATGGGCGAGACGATGAGGAAGGGAGTGATGAAGAAGACCTGTACCAGGCTCAAAGCTGTGGCGCTGCCCGTCTGCTGGTAGACCCATATGGACAGCGCGAATGAACTCATCGATGAGGTCAGGATCGAGACAACCTGGGTGATCCAGACGAGCAAAAAGCCTTTCATGCCGTGAAGAAGCTTGGTTTGGGCTGCCATGCATTTCCTCCAAATTTGGCGTGAGTGAATCCAATTATACAATGCCGCGAAAAATGTCGAATAGTCGTTTGTATCGACGAATGCGCATTTTGTTCGGGGATTTTTGCTTTACAGGCGTTTCCATATAATTAAGCTTGTAGAGATCAACTTTCAGCAACTCCTGACGATCCTGTTCGCAAGTTACTGACAATCCAACACTGTTCCGGGGAGTATGACCATGCAAAAAATCATGCCTAAGGCCAGGCTTTTTCCGCTCTCGATCATTCTAGTGCTGACAATTCTCATTTCGAGCCCGTCGTTCTCTCCGCAGGTGTTCGCCCAGGATGCTGCAACTCCCGAGACAGTCACCATCGCGGGAACGCTGCAGTCCGAACTGGGCTGCACAGGTGACTGGATGCCCGATTGCGCGAACACTGGCCTGAAGTACGATTCTGTAAGCGATATCTGGCGCGGTACATTCAACGTGACGCCAGGCAACGATCAGGACAAAAAGGGATCGCGCTACAAGGCCGCTATCAACGGCGCATGGGCAGAGAACTACGGCATAAACGCTTCCGCCGGGGGCGCCGACATACCGCTCGTAGTCGACCAACCCATCGATGTCACTTTCCTGTTCGACTACAAGACCAAGTGGGCGATGGACGACTACAACAACCCGATCGTGACTGCCGTTGGCGACTTTCAAACCCAATTGGGCTGCGCGAAGAACGATGACCCCGCTTGCCTGCGCACCTGGCTGCAGGACCCCGAGGGTGATGGCGTGTTTACCTTCCTCACCAAAGCTCTTTCCGCCGGCACTTACTCTCTCTCGCTGAGCATCGAGCAAAAAGGCGCGACGACCACCACCGAACCGCAGGCGTTCACGGTCGCAAAAGATGGCGATGAAACTTATTTCGGCTACAACTCCACTACGGCTGAGATCACGGTCAGCACCACAGGCTCGCCCAAAGGCAGCCTTGCCAAACAAAAGGCGGTTTGGGTCAACCAGGATACGATTCTGTGGGACGTCACAGGCTCGCCAAGATACACCTATTCCCTGGCGTATTCGCTCGAAGGCACTTTGAAACTTACTTCCGAAGGAGCTGAGGGCGCCACCCTTGTTCCGCTCACTTTTAGCGACTTTGGGCCTGGCGGCAACGTGTTCGAGCTAAATCCGTATCTCATGGGCTGGTCTGCCTTCAAGATCGATCCGGCTTATCTCCAGGACATTCCCAGCATTTTGCGCGGACAGGTCGCCGTTGTGATGTGGGATGACAAGGGCAACGTCCTCGATGCGACAGGCTTGCAGACAGCCGGCGTACTCGACGCCACCTACCCCTACGACGGACCGCTCGGCGTCACTTTCGATGGAGACGTGCCCACCCTGCGTGTATGGGCCCCGACTGCCCAATCGCTTACCCTGGCGCTGTTCGACGATTCCACATCGCAGGCAATCGATAAGGTTCCCATGACCCTCGATGACAAGACCGGCGTGTGGAGCCTGGCAGGACAGCCCGATTGGAAAGGCAAGTACTACCAATACGAAGTTGCGGTCTATGTGCCATCCACGGGCAAATTCGAGACCAATATCACCACCGATCCATATTCGCTCAGCCTGTCCACCAACAGCCTGCGCAGCCAGATCGTCGATCTCGAAGACGCTGCCCTCAAACCAACCGGCTGGGATGGCGTGCAGAAACCCGCCCTGGCAGCCCCTGAAGACAGCGTCATTTACGAACTGCACATTCGCGATTTCAGCGCCGGCGACCTCAGCGTGCCGGAAGAATTCCGCGGCACATATAAAGCTTTTACCGTCAGCGATTCGCTGGGTATGCAGCATCTCAAGTCATTAGCCCGGGCAGGTCTCACCCATGTTCATCTGCTGCCTGCCTTCGATATTGCCAGCGTCAACGAAGATAAATCGACCTGGCAGACGGTCGATGCCGCACTCCTGGCGACCTATCCCCCCGATTCAGACCAGCAGGCGCTGGCCGTTTCGCTCATCCGCGGCGTGGACGGCTTCAACTGGGGGTACGATCCTTACCATTACACCACCCCCGAAGGCAGTTACGCCACCAACCCCGACGGCACAACCCGCATCGTCGAGTTCCGCGAAATGGTACAGGCGCTCAACCAATCTGGACTGCGGGTGGTGATGGATGTGGTCTACAATCACACCTCACAATCCGGGCAGGACCCCAAGTCTGTGCTTGACAAACTCGTTCCTGGTTACTACTACCGCTTGAACACCGAGGGCAAGGTGGAAACGAGCACCTGCTGCCAGAACACCGCAACCGAGCATACCATGATGCGCAAGCTGATGATCGATTCGGTCGTCACCTGGGCGAAGGAATACAAAGTCGACGGCTTCCGCTTCGACCTGATGGGTTTCCATATGCTTAGCGATATGCAGGCTGTGCGCAATGCGCTTGACTCGCTGACTCTCGCGAGGGACGGAGTGGATGGCAAGTCGATCATCCTATACGGCGAGGGCTGGGATTTTGGCGAAGTCGCCAAAAACGCCCGCGGCACCAACGCCACCCAGTTGAACATCGGGGGCACGGGCATCGGCGTATTCAATGACCGTTTGCGGGATGCCGCCAGGGGTGGAAATCCCTTCGACGATCCGCGCCTGCAGGGTTTCAGCACGGGTCTGTACTTCGACTCGAACGCATCTGATACGCGCACGCCAGAACAGCAGCGCACCCAGTTGCTCGACTACATCGATTGGATCAAGCTGGGCATGGCCGGAAACCTCAAGAGTTTCACCCTCGTCAATGCCGCGGGTAGAACCGTCGACGGAGCGCACATCTTGTACAACGGCGTTGCCGCCGGCTACACGCTTGACCCGCAGGAGAATATTAACTACGTCTCTGCTCACGATAACGAAACGGTGTTCGATGCCATCCAGCTCAAGGCTCCCGCTACAGCCTCACTGGACGAACGCATCCGCATGAACAACATCGCCATCAGCATCCCCATGCTCAGCCAGGGAATCCCCTTCTTCCATGCCGGAGACGATATCCTGCGCTCGAAATCGCTTGACGGGAATAGCTATGATTCAGGCGACTGGTTCAACAAGATCGATTGGACGCTGCAGAGCAATAATTGGGGAGTCGGACTGCCCATCGAAGGCTCCGGCAATTACGATATCTACAAGCCGCTCCTTGCCAATCCATCGCTCAAGCCGGATCAGACCCAGATCCAGTTCGCCTTCGACGTTTTTCAAGAGTTCCTCGAAGTCCGCAAGTCTTCACCGCTTTTCCGCCTGCAGACCGCCGGCCAGGTGAGCGAGATGGTCAGTTTTATGAACAATGGTCCAGACCAGGTTCCTGGGATGATCGTGATGGACATCAACGATACTCAGGACGTCGATCCGACCTACAGCGAGATCGTGGTCGTTGTCAATGCCGATAAGCAGGCCAACACATTCAGCGATGCGAGCTTTGCGGGCAAAGAATTCCAACTCCATCCGATTTTGCAGAATTCGGTCGATAGCGTGGTGAGGACCGCAGCTTTCGATCCGTCAACAGGCGCCTTCGAAGTGCCCGCCCGCACTACCGCGGTATTTGTCCTCCAGCAGCCCGCCCAGGCTCCCACACCGACATCTGCGCCAACCGAGCCGGCTGCTGCCCTTCCCACGCCGACCGTTCAGGCTGTGGCTGTGACGCAGCCAGGTACTCCCGTCAATTCGACGCTGCTCGCCATCCTCGCGGTCGTCATCGTAGCCGGCGCGTTCGGGTTTGCCTTCCTGGCGCGGAAGAGGGTGTCTGGAAAGAAATAGGATAAGTACCGGGAATCGATATTCGAGAATCGAGAACCGGAAGAGCAGTGACTGGAAACTGGTAATTTGTAATCAGGCGTTCTTCGAGGATCGAGAACCGTTTACAAACATCAATACAAAATCCCGATGTCCAAAAGGCATCGGGATTTATGATCTTCGTTCTAGCTATTCCCTATTTACTATTTTCAATTTTCTTTCTTGCGGTTCTCGAATCTCGAATCTCGGCTCTCGTTCTTCCTGATTACCGGTTACAAATCTCTGATCCCTGCTCTCAATACAGATCCGCTTCTTCGAACTGGCTGTTATAAAGATCGGCGTAGAAGCCCCTGGCAGCCAGAAGTTGATCGTGAGTGCCCTGTTCGACGATGTCGCCTTTGTTCATCACCAGGATTAGATCGGCGTTGTGAATGGTCGAAAGCCGGTGCGCGATGATGAAACTGGTCCGGTTCGCCATCAGCTTCTCCATGGCTTGCTGGATGAGCACCTCGGTACGCGTATCCACCGAGCTGGTCGCCTCGTCCAGGATGAGGATCTTGGGATCTGAGAGGATGGCGCGAGCGATAGTTAACAGCTGTTTTTGACCCGCCGACACGTTCGAGCCTTCCTCGTCAAGCACCATGGTGTAGCCGTCAGGCAGGGTGCGCACAAAGTGGTCCACGTTGGCGGCCCTGGCCGCGGCGATGACTTCGTCGTCAGAGGCGCCAAGTTTACCGTAGCGGATATTCTCCATGATCGTGCCGTTGTAGAGCCAGGCATCCTGTAGAACCATACCGAACATGCTGCGCTCATCCTGGCGGGTGAAAGCGCGAATGTCATGTTCATCGACAAGGATCGCGCCGCTGTTGACATCGTAGAATCGCATCAGCAGTTTGACCATGGTGGTTTTGCCAGCGCCGGTGGGCCCAACGATGGCGATTTTTTGCCCTGGCCTCACACTGGCGTTAAAGTCATTGATGATGATCCGGTTGGGGTCGTATCCAAAATGCACATCTTTAAAGTCGACCTTACCGCGTACGCCGTCGAGCTTGAGCGGGTTCTGTACATCTTCGCTCTCTTCGGGTTCATCAAGGAATTCGAAGACGCGTTCAGAAGCAGCCGCAGTCTGCTGGAGTGTGTTCGAGATGTTGGCAATCTGCACGATCGGCTGGGTAAAGTTGCGCACATACTGGATAAACGCCTGGATGTCGCCGACCGTGATCAGGTTGCGCACGGCCAGGTACCCGCCCAGGATTGCCACACCCACATACCCCAGGTTGCTCAGGAAGTTCATCACCGGCTGCATCAGGCCTGAAAGAAATTGCGACTTCCAAGCTGAATCATAGAGCGTGCCGTTCAAACCATCGAAGGTCTTGACACTGCGTTCTTCGCCGTTGAAGGCTTTCATTACCACATGGCCGCCGTACATCTCTTCGACATGACCGTTTACGTGACCAAGGTAATCCTGCTGCTGCTTGAAGTAGCGCTGAGAGCGCTTGACGATCAAGTTGATGAAGATCGCCGAGAGCGGCAGCATGACCAATGCCACCAGGGTCATCGTGAAGCTGATGGTGAGCATCATCACGAGCACGCCAATCACGGTGGTGACCGACGTGATTATCTGGGTGAGGTTCTGGCTAAGCGTCTGGTTCACCGTATCCACATCGTTGGTGATGCGCGAAAGCACCTCACCCTGGCTGGTCCGGTCAAAGTAGGATAAGGGCAAACGGTTGATCTTTTCCGCGATCTGCTTGCGGAAGTCGTAAGTCAGCTTGGTGGAAACACCGGTCATCAGCCAGCCTTGAATGAAGCTGAAGACTGACGAAAGCGCGTACAATCCGAGCATCAAGAGTAAGATATTGCCGATGTACGTAAAGTCGATTCCCGTTCCCGTGCCCGAAAGCTGAGCCACAATGCCCTCGAACAGTTTGGTGGTCGCCAGACCGAGCACTTTTGGCCCGACGATCGAGAAAATGGTCGATGCAATGGCAAACACAAAGACAATAATGATGGTGATTCGATATGGGCGCAGCTCTTTGAGAAGCTTGCGCATGGTACCGCCAAAATCGCGCGCCTTTTCGCCGCCCATCAGCATTCCCGGAGGTCCGCCCATCGGGCCGCCCATGCGGCGTGGAGGCTGAGCTTGTGTTTGTGTAGGGGTTGCCTGGCTATGATTGTTCATTCCAACTCCTCCGCTGTGAGCTGCGAGGAAGCGATCTCACGATACGTTTCATTCGTCTTCATCAATTCGTCATGGGTTCCTTTGCCCACGATCTTTCCGTCGTCGATGACGATGATCTGTTCTGCATTCTTGATGGTCGAAACACGCTGCGTGACAATGATCATCGTGCTCTGTCCTGTTTCTTTTTTCAACGCTCTGCGCAGTGCGGAATCTGTCTTGAAGTCAAGGGCTGAGAGCGCATCATCGAAGATGTAGATCTTGGGGTGCTTGACCAGCGCGCGGGCAATTGCCAGGCGCTGTTTCTGTCCACCTGAAACATCCTTGCCGCCCTGGGAGATTTCGGCTTCCATGCCGCCATCCATGGCATCGATGAAGCTGCTCGCCTGGGCGATATCGGTGGCCTTGCGCAGCGTCTCCATACTGGCATTCTCATCCGCATAGCGCAGGTTGCTCTCCACCGTACCTGAGAACAATGTGCCCCTTTGTGGAATGTAGCCGATACGATCGCGCAGTTCGCGCTGACCCACCTCTCGCACGTCGATGCCGTCCACGAGCACAGCACCCTGCGTCACATCGAAGAAGCGCGGGATCAGGTTGATGACGCTGGACTTGCCGGAACCTGTTGACCCGATGATGGCGGTCGTCTGACCCGGTCTGGCTGTGAAATTGATATCGTGCAGAAGATCCTCTTCAGCGCCGGGGTAGCGGAAGGAAACATTGCGGAATTCAACTTCGCCTTTGCCATTGCTTGGGAACTTCTTTGGCTCGGCGGGATCCTGGATCGAAGGGGTCACTGCGAGCACTTCGGCAATCCGGTCACCCGAAACCGAAGCACGCGGCAGAAAAATGAACATCATCGAAAGCATCAGGAAGGAGAAAACCACCATGATGGCGTACTGCATGAATGCGATCATGTCGCCGACCTGAAGTGTAAGATTGGCAACCTGGTGCGATCCAACCCAAAGGATAAGCACCGTCAGACCGTTCATCAACATCATCATCACAGGCATCATGGTGACGAACACGCGGTTGACAAACAGGTTGTTCTGGGTGATATCGGTGTTGGCTTTGTCGAAACGGTTCAATTCGAAATTCTGGGTATTGAAGGCGCGAATGACCATCATGCCCGAGAGATTCTCGCGAGTGACCAGGTTCAGCCGGTCGGTCAGTTTCTGGATCTTCCTGAAACGCGGCAATGAGATCGAAAAAACCGATAGGATGATTACGAGCAAAAGACCCACTCCCAAACCGATGATCCAGGTCATGGAAGGACTCTTGTCTACGGCACGGATCACTGCGCCAATGCCCAAGATCGGTGCATAAAAGACGAAGCGCAGCATCAGGATAACCACCATTTGCACCTGGGTGATGTCGTTCGTGCTGCGGGTGATCAGGGAAGCCGTCGAGAAGCGGTCGAAATCAGCTTTGGCGAAGGATTCAACTTTGGCGAAGAGATCATGCCGCACGTCGCGGGCAGCGCCTGAACCGATGCGAGCCGCAAGGAGGCCAACGATGATGGAGCATGTGACCGATGCGAGCGTGACGAGCAGCATCAACCCGCCGATGCTGAAGAGATAGTTGTTCTGGACCTTGTTCACGTCAACACCCAGCGCAGTGTATTCAGCCTTGATGGGAGTGGCTGCCGCCTGGGTGAGGGTTGAGGTGTCGAAGGCAGCGAACTGCTTATTGATCGCCGCGGTGATTTGGGCCAGCTGCGCGGGGGGTAATTGCTGGATGAGCGTGAACAGATTGGTTCCGGCCGGCAGCTTGGAGAGATCGATACCCAGTTGAGCGCTCAGTTGTGCGGCCTTTGCAGGGTCGCTCTGGGCCTGCTCTATGGTGTAGACAACCAGCATCGCCTTGCCCATGATCGGGTCGAGAGCGGTAATTTCGGTTTGGCTGATGTTATTGAGGACGTAAATCGGTTCATTCGCCACGTCTGGATATTGCTTGACGATGGTCGAATAGTTGGCCGAATTCGTGTCCACCAGGGTGTAATCCGAGAGGACTTGCGATTTCTGATCAGCCGTCATGAACAGGAACAGGCGGTTCATTTCGCTTTGGCGAATCGCGGAGGGCACTCCGCTCTGGATGCCGCCCTGTTGAATGCCGACGTTGACGATATCCGACATGTAGTTCGGGAGGGCAAGATCTGCCATTGCCTGCGCGAACAACAAGCCCACCGCCAATAGGATAAGTAGCAAATAAGGACGAAGATATTTCATTAAACGAAGCATGGTGTGATTCAAACTCCTCTTGGTTTCTGCGAAGCCAGTGATGATGAATTATTTTTGAGCTTTTGACCTGGCTTCTTTCGGATCCGCTTCATCCAGGCCATTATCCCGGTTGAATCTTTGTTCAAACTTCTGCGCAGCCTCGACCAGCGTCCCAGCGGCCTCAACGATGAGCTGCTGTTTTTCGGGCGGAATGTTCGAGATCATTTCATCGACCATGAGCTTGCGTAAATCAAGTAGATGCTCGACCATCGCGCGTCCCTTTTCGGTGAGAACTACCTTTTTTGCGCGCCTGTCAGTTTCGCTTTCGAAGCGATCCACCAACCCAAGATTGACCAGGCGTTCGATCAGTTGGCTGGCTGCTGCATCCGTAGTGCCGAGATGCGCGCTCATCGCCGAGATGTAGCCTCCCTCATGGCGATACAGGCGCATCAGCGTCATAAATTGAGAGTGCGAAAGACCGGTCTCGTTCATATACTCTTTGATCTGGCTTTGGCTGACCCTGGTGATTACATTGGCGAGCTCTCCGATAAGTTCCTTAAGTGGTTTCTGTTCTGTCATAGTTAACCCTTCTTAATGATTAAGCGACATTATATATACACCCCTGAAAGGCCAATGTCAAGAGAAAAAGCGAATTCTGCGCAAATTCTACACTTTTTTTAAGCTTTCCCTTCGCTCGATCCGCCTGCCTGATCCTCCCGTAGGGGCGTATGGCCATACGCCCCTACTCAAACGCGTGCACCCGTCGTGTGTCTTGTCTGCCTGCGCTTCTTGAAGGTGCCGATCCTCGCTCCGGAACAAATCCCCCGTCTAAATCGTCTAATTCCGGTAATTCCTGTACAATGAATGCACGTTCAAAGGGAAAAAGCTATGCGCCGGAAAATTCTGCTATTCGCATCACTCAGTTCGTTTCTTATCCTGACCGCCTGTGCAGGGCAGCCTTCGCTTTCGCCGACGCCGACGCCGCCCATATCGACACCCATGCAGTTCATCGGCATCTTGCCGACGTCCACCACTCCGCAGCTTCCTTCACCCACCCCTACCGGGGTACCTCTGCCTGCATCGACAGCCGTAGTCTACCAGATCATTCGCGCAACCATCGACATCGATGCGCTGAACCTCAGAAAAGGCCCGGGATTCCTGTTCGCTGAGCTCGACGTCTATGCAAAAGGCCAAAAAGTGGACGTGATCGCCCAGGAACCCGACGGCGATTGGTTGTTCGTACAGACCCCCGACTACAAATCCGGCTGGATGAACGCTCATTACGTCATCCCCGAAGGCAGCCTCGCAAATGTCCCTGCGATCATGCCTGTGGGAGTGCTGGTGATCAAGGGTCATGTCTACACGCATAACCATCAGCCTGCTTCGATGATTGGGGTGAAGATCCAGCCCGTGGGCTCTTCCGATACCTCGCTCCAGGACGAAGCTAACACCAACGCCAACGGCGAATGGTATGCCTTCCTGCCTGCCACGTTCGAAGGCAATCTCACCATCGTGCCGGATGCTTACTCGCCTGAGAGTAGTGCCGCAAACGCCTCTGGCAGCCTGGTCGGCAGCTTCCCGCCGCCGCAGACCATCACATTGCCTGTCTCGGCTGCCACCTGGATCGATTTTTACCTGGAACCCTAGATTCAGGCCACAGTTTATTCGAACCTGCTGATTCACACTGGAGAATCCCCCCTTGCGACGCTTTTACTTATCGATACTTATAGGTGTTATCGCCGTTCTGCTTGCCGCTTGCAGTCAACAGCCCGTGTCCAGCCCCACGCCTCAACCGGCTGCGACCAGCCCACTGATCGCGCTGCTGCCAGCTTCAACGCCTTCTGAAACGACATCCGGCCTTCTGCTCCTGCCCACGCCGCAGCTTGTAGACTCGTTGGAAGCCGCGGTGCAGGCCAATTCGAACATTCGGAGCGGGCCTGGAGCGCTCTTCGCTGTCATCGCTACATTCGCTCAAGAGCAGCAGGTTGTGGTGACCCGTCAGGCTCCCGGCGGCAACTGGTTCTATGTCGATAATGGCGACCAATCCGGTTGGGTCAATATGCATCTCGTCATGCTGTCCGGTGATGCAAATCAGCTCCGCCCGATCGATCCGGCAGACGTCCTGGTGATCAAGGGTCACATCTATACCCCAAACGGTTCGCCCGCGTATGGAGTTGGTGTCTCCCTGCTGAGAAAGCTCTCCAACGATACCCCGCAGGTGGATGTTGCCTACTCGAACGACGCGGGAGAATGGTATCTCTTCCTGCCGCCGACAGAAACGGGAACATGGGTCGTAAGGCCTGACAGCTACGGATGTGACAGCAACGCGGTCAATACCGGCTGCAGCCTGATCGGCCACTTCCCCGAACCGCAGCAGATGACCCTGCCCCTTCCTGCCGGTACATGGATCGATTTCACGCTTCTTCCCTGAGGTCTTGTATGGATGCCTAAAAAACTGCCAGGCTGACGGGATGCGTTTGACGCACCAAACTCGGCTGCCCCGATTCATGGAGGCTCATGTCATCAAATTCAAACCCTTCAACGGTTCAGTTATTCGCCTCTTTCATTCGCCTGGGCATGACCGCATTTGGCGGTCCATCCATGGTAGCCTACATTCGCTCATTTGCGGTGGATAAGAGACACTGGCTTGAGGCTGAGACGTTCAGCGATGGAGTCGCCTTTTGTCAGATGATACCCGGCGCAACGGCGATGCAGACGGCTGCATACGTAGGATTAAAGACTCGGGGCGTCCTGGGTGCCGCCGCAGCATTCATCGGATTTGGTCTTCCCGCCTTTTTTTTGATGCTGGCCTTTTCTGTCCTTTATGCCAACAATCACAATCTTCCAGTTGTTGTTTCTGCCTTCAGCGGGCTCCAGGCGATAATTGTTGCGATCCTGGCATTTGCCACATTTTCTTTTGGCAAAAACACATTAAAAGGCTGGAAACGGTACTTGATCGCCGGAATTGCCGCATTGCTGTTCGGCTTCAATGTGAATCCGATCCTTGTGATTCTCCTCGCCGCGTTGATGGGTTTATGGCTCATCCAGCCCGGACAGCTCAGCGCCAACTCTACTTCAGCGATCGGGCAGGAAGAAACCCACATTAAATCGGTGCTCCTCATCCTGTGCGTTACAGCAATCGGAGCCTTGCTGCTCTTTCTTCTAAAACCTGCTCTATTTGACCTGTTCATTCTTATGTTCAGAATCGACCTCTCTGCTTTTGGCGGGGGATTTGCATCTGTTCCACTGATGTATCACGAAATTGTTGAAGTCCGAAATTGGCTGAACGGGCAGACTTTTATGAACGGCATCATTCTCGGGCAGGTAACTCCGGGCCCCATCGTCATTACCGCCACCTTTGTTGGCTATCTGCTCGATGGTGTGTTCGGCGCAATCATCGCTACAATTGGCATTTTCATGCCTTCTTTTTTGCTTGTGGTAGGGATCTCTCCCTACTACAACCGTTTTCGCTCATCGCCTTATTTCAACAAGATCATCAATGGCGTACTCTGTTCATTTGTGGGGCTCCTCCTGGCTGTCACCATCCGCTTTGGCCTGGATACGCCATGGGACATTCGCCATGTGCTGCTTGGCATCGGTGCTTTTATTGCCCTATATCTCAAGGTGGATATTCTCTGGGTAGTCGTGGCAGGAACCATCATTTCGGTATTATTATTCATCTAGCGTTCAGCTCAGGTATATCGCCACAATTTCAATATTCTTTGGATAAGGAGAGTTAAGATGAAGATCCTGATCATCATCAACGATGCCCCATACGGCACCGAAAAAGCGTATAACGCATTGCGGATGGCCATGATGGCCCAGAAAGAACATCCAGATGTTGAGGTGAGAATTTTTCTTATGGCAGACGCGGTTACCTGCGCGATCCCCAATCAAAACACCCCCCAGGGTTATTACAATATCGAACGCATGTTAAGGTCAGTCATCAGCAAGGGAGGGCTGGTCAAAGCTTGCGGCACCTGCTCCGAAGCACGGGGAATCAAGGGGCTGGCATTGATCGAAGGTGTCGAGATCAGTACCATGAGCCAGCTCACAAATTGGTCGGTGGATTCGGATAAGGTCATCTCCTTCTGATCGAGACAGGTCAGTAATCGACCAACTTCTGCAAGCCGCCCTGAGGAATACCATTGGAACCTGAGGAATTGCTTTCCCTGTATGATTCAGAACTGCGCCGCGAGGTGGAGATTACCCGCATGCGCCGCGAAACGCTTCCAGGCGTGGTGCGCTATATCGAAGAAGGCAATACGGGCGGGTTCGTCTCGTGGGCAGACATGCCGGTGGTCGATCCTGACGAGGTCATCGATGCGCAGATTGGATATTTCAGCCAGCTCGTCCCCGAATTCAGCTGGAAGGTGTTTGCCCACGATCTCCCGTCCGACCTGGGCAGCCGCCTTCAGAAGAAGGGGTTCACCCCCCAGGAACCCTGCGCTCTGATGGTTATGGACCTTGATGATGCACCGGAATACCTGTGGACCTGGGACACAGATTGCGTCCGCCGGGTGACTACTACAGGTGAGATCGACCAGATTATGGATCTGGAAACCGAGATCTGGAACCTGGATCTGCCTGGCATTCGCAAAGGGCTCAAGGTTGACCTGTTTGAGACGCCGCACCTGGTCAGCATTTACGGTGTGTGGCAGGATGGACGGGTGGTCAGCGCTGCCTGGCAATTCTTCCTCCTGCCGGCGAGATGGGTCAGCCTGCACGGCGGGTCGACGCTGGCGCAATACCGCAAACACGGTTATTACACCGCTCTCATTGCTGCCCGCGCGCGCGAAGCCCGCGAACGCGGCTCCCGCTTCCTCACTGTCGAAGCCAGCCCCGACAGCCGTCCAATCCTTGAGCGGCATGGGTTCACAAATCTTGGCCAGATGATCGAGTATGAGTGGAAACGTGCCGGGCATTGAATTCTTGCAATGATTTCTTCGGTGAAACCGCAAACTTGATCCGCCCGCTTGATTCTCAGTCTGAAATAACTGGTAGTTTACTTTTGATGAAAGATATCGTACTATGTAAATATCATAGAAAAGCAACATGGATAGTCACCGCGCCCTATAGCAAGCGATGTGGAGCGATGATCTGAGGTGAATCTGGTTGCCAATGTTCTCACCTCAGGGAGCTAGAGGCGAAACCGGCCACTGTGGCCGGTTTTTAATTTGGCATTGTCGGAAAGGAGGGGACCAGCCAAACAAATCGGTAATTCTGCATCCCCAGGTAATTGTTGAACATGCGGAGGGAATATGATACTCAAACGATTGGCAATTGGACTGTTGGTTATGACAATGCTGCTCGCGTTAATCCCCTCTATTGCAATGGCCAAGGGCGGAAAACCCGGCGGTGAAACTGTTGTCGGGAATAACCTGTCTTTTCCCGTCCTTTGGGCCGAAGGTGTTACGAAGGTGCTGCCGGGCACTCCCGGAATGACTCCCCTAACCGGCGGCGTGTGGTGGTGGTGGTGGGGCACAGAAGGTGTCGATCCAAACATCGTACAGCTATCTTGCGCGCCCGACCCAGATGACCTGTCGAAGTGCGACGACGGGATTCCCAACCAGGCATCCTCTCTCCTGCCGCCTGCGGACGATCCGGACTTGGTGAAAGCATATCTCCAGAAGGATCCGCTCAATACCTGGCAGGCAGCCAGCGCCAACTGGAGCGGCTCCCCAGTTACCGTGAACTGGATCGACTGGGGTGATGACCTTGAGTCGCAGGATTGGTATTTGACCTCGCAGGTGCGCACAGAGGTCGTTCTCTTTGAAGACCTCATAACCCCCATGCTGGAATATGGCATGCGCCACACTTCAGGCTGGGGTATCAATGAGGTGCACGGTCTGGCGGTGAAAGACGGGATCGCTGAAATTGGGCCAGGCACCCAGGCAACGATCTATTCCCATTGCGCCCGCCTCACCTTGCAAAAGCTGCTCGTCCCGCGCGACGATCCCCGCCTGCTCGATCTGGTTTGGGTAACCGGTGAGGGTTGGACAGAACCCGAGGGTTATGCAGTTGACCTGATCGAAGCACCCCTCTTCAATGGATCGGTGCATGAAGGAGGCGATGGACCCGGCTATTACTCTGCCGAGATTAACGTCAAAGGCCGCATTATCTACGGCTATACCTGGAACGTCAGGAAGCTGAACCATGGCATTGGCGACTATCGCATGACCTTCAGCCTGGATCAGGTCTGCGGTGCCGTGAATCTCAACACATACTTCGTCGAAGGCACCACCCAGATCCTTCTCCCGCTTGAAACGGTGACCATAGAAGCAGAACCCATCGATACCACTGGCGGCGTCGCAGTCATCGATTTTGCCAATAACCTGACCTTCATCGATGTCCGAATCAAATCGCGCAAATAAACCCGGCATTTTCATTGCTTAAGAAGTTGCCTTCATTGTGGTTGGATTCCATTTCTTCATACATGAGCGGCTCACCCTGGAGCCGCTCATGCTTTTGATACCGGGACCCTGTTTTAGCACCATCCTCAAAAATCACGGCTTTGCCAACCTACGGCAAATGTTCGAATACGAGCGGAAGAGAGTTACGGATGCAAGCTAGTTTAGTAAGAACAAGGTCACCTTCCTCTGTCGTTAACAAGGAGTGACGGGATGTGATTTGCGAAATGGTATCAAAATATCAAGGCGATTTATTGGAAAGGTGACGATTCAATACAAAAGCTTCCGGAGGTTACAACAAATGTATATCTCGCTTTTTTGCCTAAGATCCTTGATTATGATCAAGCAAGAATCTTATACCATGCTACCAGCAACTACGCGACTCAGCTAGTCTTGATTTTTTCTTTATCATCGCTTGATCCGATTGCGGAAATAATATAGTAATGCACCAAGAATTGGGGTAAATATGGCACTAATTGTCCACCATATAGAAGAGTCAAACCTTTTGTATTTTTTACATGTGATCTCCGATATGATGATAATTTCATTGGCAAGCTGCGTAGAAATCCGGTCGCCACTACAATCCTCATATAACCCAAGGTCACAGTAAGTCTTTTTTACCAGCTCTCTAGGAGAGATCGTTGCGGTTTCTTTGAAAAAGAAGATGTTAATATCATCTCCTTTGGCAATTTGAAGCGATTTAGTTTTGGCTAGATTCGGAGAAATCGCTAGAAGACAAAATCCAATAGAGACAAGGTTGCAGGCCACGTAGGAAATCGAATAGAGTAGTATTGATAATGGGCAATTGCGTAGATCATAGGGCAAAATCGTAAGCAAACCTATGATTAGTCCAGAGTTGAAGACAAGCAGAGCAGCGTTCTTGCTTTCTGCAAAACGTGTTTGTTCATGTGCGATCGACAATATATACTTTAATACTTCAAAAGGCTTATCTTGATATATTATAGGCGCAGTCACTGATTTCTTTCCTGCGAAGTTCTTTTCACTGTCCATAGATACTCCTCAAGTGCAAGTAGAGAGATGCCGAGACCAATAAACCGAATTGAATCATTTGACGCGGTAGATGACTTGCATAGTACCAAATAACAACTTGATTTAGTTCACAAAATGGAACTTGCCCTTTTCGTTTCAACTTGTGAGAATGCTAAGGACCAGAAAACGTTGCCGTCTGCTTTTTGTCCAGATTTAAGATTTATTCCAAATCAATGATTTACCAAAATTGGCGTTGCCTCTTTTGGTTTCTAAGCTCTGTGCCCTTGTCTTAGGTGGAGCTTCTTACAACTCACGCATACTCAGGATACTAGCAGAGGATTAGAAAGAGACGCTTTGCTTTAATAAGTGATCTTTTTCCTCCACCCATATGAGTATCGTGCTTTGTTAGTACTATTTTGGCGATACAATTAATAGACTGTTATAGCCTAACTATAATATATATCGCCTTCGGTTTCTAGCATAGCGAAAATGGTCAGTTGTGCAATCCGGCGAAAAGAAAATGCCCAATAATAGAATTCGGTCTTCACATTCAAAAAGGTGAATAACATATTGAGGGTATCGTTTTTTGGGGAGGGGATATCTTGTGCAATATTCCGAATACAAAAGCTGTTCTCACGGGTGACATCATTGAATCCTCGAAGCTGACGCCGGCGAGTCACGCGGCGCTGTATGCCGCTTTCGCAGACGCATCCCGCCTGCTCAGGCAGCACTACCCCGCCGAAGTCTCCTACAACATCAGCAACTTCCGCGGCGACGGTTGGCAAATCGTCTGCAACCGGCCCGAAAAATCCCTCGAGATCGGCATCTTCATGCGCAGCTACCTGCGCTTCACCTTCAAAGCCGAAAAATTGGATTCCCGCTTTGCCATCGGCATCGGCTTCGTCAACTTCATCCCCGCCGAGAATGTCTCAGCCGGCGACGGCGAAGCCTATACCCTCTCAGGGCACCTGCTCGACACGCTTGGATCTGAGCGCATGGCTGTAAGTCTGCCCGAACGGGGCGCGCCGCTCATCCAGGTTTCCCTCGATGGCATCCTTAGCTTGCTCGACTTCATCGTCTCCGCATGGAGCCCGAGCCAGGCGCAGGCTGTCTTCCTTGGACTACAAGGTCACAAGCAGGAAGAGATCGCCCGGCGCTGGGTGCTCTCTCCGATCACCCAGGCATCGGTCTCTGCCACACTCAAAATCGCAGGTTGGACGCAGCTGCGCAAGAGCCTTACAGCCTTCGAAAACCTCGTCGCTTCCGCCTCACCACCAGCATAAAGCGAGAAAATCATGAATCCTGGCCTTCTTCGAATCTTCATTCTGCTCTTGCTTGCCCATTTTCTGGGGGATTTCGTCATTCATTTTTCATGGCTCAGCCGGCATAAGCACAGATGGTACGGCCGCCTGGTTCACTCCCTCATCCACGCTGCCCTGGCATACCTGCTGGTTGGCGCGTGGAGCTTCTGGCAGATCCCGGTATTCATCGGCATCACGCATTACCTGATCGACTGGGGGAAGGCCGCATTGGGCAGGAGGCGCTTCTGGATGTTCGCGCTCGACCAGTTGCTCCACTTCGCGGCAGTCGTCTTGCTTTCAGTTTACCTGGCACACTTCTCCAGCCTCACCTCTTTCTGGCTTACCTGGCAGCCAGCCGCAGCCTGGGACGTCACGGTTGTCTTGACAGGAGCGCTTTTGCTCGTGCCTGTCGGGGGATATATCATCGGCAAATTCATGCGTCCCTTCCAGAAGCAGCTTGACAGGCACGCCGCGGAAGCTGCGAAACTCAAGTCTGCCGATCAGAAGCCGCCCATCAAAGGCTTCGACGAAGGCGGGCGCATCATCGGCTACCTCGAGCGCCTGCTGATCCTGGTCTTCGTTCTCGCAAGTCAATACGCCGGTATCGGATTCCTCGTGGCTGCCAAGTCGATCTTCCACTTTGGCGAGCTCAAGGAAAGCACCAACCGCATGGACGCTGAATACATCATCATCGGCACTTTCGCCAGCTTTCTCTACGCCATCGTCGTCAGCGAGGCTGTCCGCTGGCTCCTCACGCAATAAGCATTCCGGCACGTACATCCATCCCAGGCATCCCGTAAACCCGTAGGGCTGCGATACATCGCAGCCGCTCTTTCCAATTTCCGAAACCCCGGTCATTGATTACTCATTACTAATCCCCCTTTTTCTATCTTGATTATCCAATTAATCTGGCTATAATCATTCATATAAAAGGAGATATCTCATGAGCGCTTCAACCTGTGCTGTCTGTGGCCGTCAACTCACCCTGTTCAACCGCGCTGGAAACAGCGGTTTATGCATCAGCGATTACCGGAAGAAAACCCTCTATTACGATTACTTCGACATCCACCATCCAACATGTGAGGCTGCCACCGAACGCCATGTCAACGCGATCTTTGGCAGGGTTCTGTTATTGGTTTTGACCTATGTCGCTATTGCCTGGCTTGGAACGATGATTTTCGGTTCGACTGCCGGCTGGCTCTTCATGGCTGCCGGCCTGTACCTTGGATTCCTGGCCGGGTACCCCTCCAAACGCCATCCTGTCGATAAACTGCGCTACACGCGCTTCTTCGGTGTCTTCACGGCTGCCGTGCTGCTCGGTACATTGCTCGCCACGTCTCTTGCTGCCAACCAGGCACAGGCCGTGGCAAATATCGTGTACGTCCGCCTGTACCCCCATTTTCTCAGCCTCTTCCCGGCGGTCGTCATTGCGCTGATCGCGGTTTATGCCTTCGTCAAACGTGATGAGAATGTCTCGGACAACGCCTACTCGGAATGGCAGGAGAACCGGCCCATCCCTGTGGACCGGAGCTAAGAGAAGCAATCAAGAACAAAATTAGGAGCTGTAGCCAGGGATATTTCAGAACATGGCCATGTAAAAGAGGTTGACCAGGTGCAGCTTCCACAGGATCACAAAGATGGCCAGGGCAACGGGAAGGATTTTCGCCCGCTGACTCCATTTGCCGGTGAGGGCAAAGAGCAGAAAGAGGGCAGCCAACAGATCGAATAACTCTGTTAGTGATGGACCGCTCAAGAATCGATAACCTTCATTGATCAGCAGCCCGATGGGCGCGGCTGCGCATAATGCCGCAGGCCAGCCTTCTCCGCGCGCATACCAGGTGAGGTACGCCCCAAGCGGCGAGGCGAGTGCCAGAATCCCCCAGCCGATGAAGTAGTTCCCGGCAAAGACACCATAAAGGATCATGTAGTAGATGTAATAAACGACCAGCATGGCCGCGAAGAAGAGGAAAACGTGCAGCGCGGCAGCCCTGGGCGAACGCGCCCATGCCGCAAGCACTGTGCCGATCAGGATCCACAGGCCCATATAGGTGACCAGGTCGGCGAGTAGCGGTACGCCGTCGAAATACTTGGCAAGATAGCCAAGCACGCCCCCGAGCACCAGCGCAAACGCGGCTTCAAGCCATTTCTGAAGCGCAGGGGTCGGCGTGGTCGATCTTGCACGGATGCGGTTGAGCGCCAGATTCACAACGATGGTTCCCTCTTGGGTTGACAAATCGAATTTCGCCTGGCGAAGCGCCGTGCCCCGCCAGTTCACCATCCCGCAAGTCTACCGCGAACCCCTAATATTGTGAAGCGGGAAGCTTCATGCTGGAGGCTTTGTTCTTCCCAGTTACTTGCTACAAATCACTAAGTGCCCGGTCTTTGTCCATTCTCCAATCACGGCTCTCGGTTCTCGCCTCTTTTTCCCCCATTTTCCTTCCAAACACGCAAGTTTTTGTGCCCAAATTCGCCTTTTTGGCAAGTAGACAGGGCGGGCAAACCGTGGCATGATGTTGCTGACTTTATAGAACAATCATTCTATTTCAGGAGGTGCCCATGCCAGAACCGTCCGGACCCCGCGCCATCGAGGGTGTCGAAAGCGAGATCGAACTGCTGCGCGCTCTGATTGATGGCGTTGCAGCGGGATTGAACACGCATAGCAAGCTGGCTGAAAAACTCAGCGTGCTCGAGGCCGTCGGACACGCCGCCCCGCAGCTTGCGCGCATGCTCAAAACCCAACGCGAACTTGCCACCGGCGATCTCGACCCGGCCGCCCTGCTCCGCGAGGCCCTGCTCGAACTTCAAGAAGAATGGCCCGAGTTCAAACTCTTCTGCACCGAATTCAAGCCCCAAAAGGAGGAGACCGTTGCCCCAGAATCGTGATTCAGCATCACTCACCCGCGAAGAGCGCGAAGCCCTGCGGTTTATGCGCTCATCCCATCGTAAGCACGCCGCCGAAGCCCGACTGAAGCGCGCCTTTGCGCAGACTCTGCTCGAGTTGCAGGCAAGGTTGGACCTCATCACCCGCACTTCCGGAGAATCATGATCGCGAACGCCTTCGTCCGCACCACACAGCGCCTGCTCCGTGACCCGCTTCTCTTTGTCAAAGCGGCTTCACGCATCAAACTGCGCAGCTATCAGCGCGAGGTCTTCGAAGCAGTCATCGACTCGGTTCTCCGGCGCAAAGGGCTCACCTTCGTGGTCATGTTCCCCAGGCAGTCAGGCAAGAACGAACTCCAGGCGCAAATCGAAACCTACCTGCTCTCGCTGTTCTCGCAGCTGCCCGTGGAGATGATCAAGGTCTCGCCGACCCTCAAACCCCAGGCGTTGACGGCGATGCGCCGCCTCGAGCGCACGGTCCGCAAGAACATCCTGGTAAGTGGATTGCTGCGCAAGGAAGGCGGCTCGCTCTACCGGCTTGGCAGCGCCTCGATCACTTTCCTCTCAGGCGCGCCTGAAAGCAATATCGTGGGCGCAACGGCATCCGTGCTGCTCGAGGTGGACGAAGCCCAGGACGTGCTCTGCGACAAGTTCGACAAGGACATCGCCCCAATGGCCGCATCGACCAACGCCACCCGTATTTTTTGGGGCACGGCCTGGACGAGCCGCACCCTGCTCGGCCGCGAACTGCGCGCAGCGCGTGCTGCTGAAGCCGCCGATGCCATCCGCCGCGTCTTCGTCTGTACCGCCGATGAAGTGGCCGCCGAGGTGCCCGCTTACGCCAGGCATGTGCAGGAAGTGGTCAGCCGCCAGGGCCGCAGCCATCCCCTCGTGCGTACCCAGTACTTCTCCGAAGAGATCGACTCGCAGGGTGGCATGTTCCCGCCGGATCGCATCGCCCGGATCAGGCCGCAAGGCGCGCCATTCTCCGTTCCGCCTGCCGGGCCTAACCCCGGCAGGCAGTACGCCCTCCTGCTCGATGTGGCGGGCGAGGACGAAGGCGTGCGCGGGCTCGACGGCTCGCTCTCCCTGGCCAATCCATCCCGCGATGCAACGGCGCTCACACTGGTCGAAGTCTCGTTGCCCGAGCGAAACTTATCCACACCTGTGGACAAAGTTATCCACACCCCTGTGGAAAACGCCGCGGCCGGCAGCCTGCCCTTCTACACCCCCGTCCGCCGCTGGCAGTGGATCGGCGCGGACCATAACGAACTGCTGCGCCAGATCAGGCAGATCGCGCTCGAGTGGCGTGCGCAGGCCGTCGTTGTCGATGCCACAGGCGTCGGCGCGGGGTTGGCATCGTTCCTCGAAAATGCCATGCCCGGGCGGGTGATCCCCTTCGTGTTCAACTCGGCTTCGAAGTCGAAACTGGGCTGGGACTTCCTGGCCGTGATCGACTCCGGCCGCTGGCGTGAACCGAGCTACAGCGCAGATCTCGTTGCCGCCGAGTCAACCCACCAGACGGAATTCATCCGCCAGCTCGAAAACTGCGCCTTCAGCGTCTCCACAGGACCCGAACAGCACATCCGCTGGGGCGTGCCGGACGGATCGCGCGACCCCTCAAGCGGCGATCTCCTGCACGACGATTGGATTCTCTCAGCCGCCCTCTGCACGCTGCTTGAAACGCGCAGTTGGTTCTCAGCGGCCCCTGCGCTGATCGTACCCGCCCCCGATCCGCTCAAAGCAACCGAAAGGAAGTACTAGCAAGAGTAATCAGGCACCCAGGTCTTGGGCAATTAGGACAAACAGGCTAATTCAAGACTCACCGCTCTTCCTGTTCACCAATCACAAGGACACTGAATACTGATTACTAATCACTAATTACTGCTAACCGACCCTTCTCCATTCTCATCACCCAGGAGTCCCATGATCTACGGCATCGACGCAAGTCACTATCAAGAACTCATCGACTGGAAGAAAGTCAAATCCAGCGGCGTTGGCTTTGCCATCCTCAAGGCCAGCGAAGGCACAACCTATATCGACCCGATGTTCGAGCAGAACGTCCGCGGCGCGCTCGAAAACGGCATCCTTCCGGGCAGCTATCACTTCTTCCTGCCTCGTCTTGACGCAGCCCAGCAGGCTCGTCACTACGCCGAAGTCCTCAAGTCCACCCTCGGCACGCGCGCCTGCCTGCCGCCCTGTATCGACCTTGAGACCGCAGGCCTCGGGCGTGAAGGGCTCAACCAGGCGGTCCAGGTCTTTCTGCATGAACTCGAAAGCCTCGCCGGGCGCCGCGGCATGATCTACACCTCGCCCGGCTTCTGGAACACCTATCTTCCTGTGCCCGTGCTCAGCGGCAACCGCCTTTTGCGCAGCAATGTCGATTGGGCCGTCGCGCATCCGCTCTGGCTGGCCCACTACACCACCGGCTGGCCTTCGCAGGTATACCCCTGGGCTGGTTGGACCTTCTGGCAGCATTCCAGCGGCGGACGCATCGGCGGCATCCGCACCCGCGTGGATCTCGATCTCTTCAACGGCAGCGCAGACGATCTGGCAGCCTTCAGCGGAGCTTAAATGCCTCGAAAACCATCCTTTCTCTCACGCTGGTTTCGGCGTCAAATCGATCGCGAGGTGCGTGCCGCACTATCGGCATCCGATGACTTTTTCACGCTGGGGTCCCACGGCAGCGCCTCTGACGTCGATCGCTACGCCCCCGACCGTGATCAGATCCTCGGCGATGCACTCGAAGCCTGGCGGGTAAACCCCCTCGCCAGGCGCATCGTCGGGCTGACCTCCCAATATGTGGTCGGCGGCGGCATCGCTTTTTCTATTGCGCACGCAGGCACGGCGGCTTTTCTAAAAAGCTTCTGGGAGCATCCGCTCAACCGCCTGCCGGTGCGGTTGTATGAATGGTGCGATGAACTCACCCGCAGCGGCAACCTCTTCCTGCTTGTCAGCAGCGATGCCGCCGGGATGAGTTACATCCGCGCGGTACCGGCTGCCCAGGTCAAGGCCGTCCACACCCGCGAAAATGATATCGACCAGGAGATTTCCTTCGAGATGAAACCCGATCTCCTGGGCGGCGAGACCAAAATCTGGCCTGCCTTCGACGCTTCGATATCGCGCTCCGCAGACGGCTCCTTCCCGGCGCTGATGCTGCACTACACGATCAACCGTCCGGTGGGGGCTGTGTGGGGCGAGTCAGACCTCAGCCCCATCCTGCGCTGGCTCAGCCGCTACGGCAACTGGCTGGAAGATCGCGCCAGGCTCAATCACTTTCGCACTGCTTTCCTCTATATCGTCCGCTCGCGCTTCAGCTCTGAGGCGGAACGCAGGGCAAGGCAGGCCAGCCTGAACTCTGCCCCGCCTTCACCCGGTTCCATCCTGGTGACAGACGAGGGCGAGACCTGGGACGTGTTGAACCCCGCTCTCGAATCCGACGACGCAGGCACAGACGGCATGGCGCTCAAGAAGATGCTGGCTGCGGGAGCGGGCATCCCCCTCCACTTCCTCGCTGAACCCGAAGGTTCCACGCGCACCACCGCCGAGGCCGCCGGCGGTCCAACCTACCGCCACTTCGAGCAGCGCCAGAAGTACTTCCTCTGGCTCGTCCAGGACCTGCTCAACAAGGTCGTCCAGCGCAGGGCGCAGGTCGATCACAGGGTGTCCACCCGGGCCGAGGTCCAGGTTCACGGCGCCGACATCTCGTCGCGCGACAACCTGTCGCTGGCGATGGCTGCCTCGAGCATCCTCAACGTGCTCGGCGAGACGCGCAGCCGAGGCCTCATCGACGATGCCGAGTTCCTGCGCCTGGTCTACCGCTTCAGCGGCGAAGCGGTCAACGTCGAAGACATGCTGGCCCGCGGGCGCGCTGCTGGAAAAGTCGCAGAGCTTCACCCGTCCGGACCTGGACCGGTGCAATCCACCAAAATCATCGACCCGTTGACCGGCGAACCCAAAACCGCCATCGAAGGAGGTCTCATCTAGATGGTATCGCAAAATGCATCCCCTTTCCGCCGTACTTTCTCGGCATCCGCCAGCGTCACGCCTGCCGGTGAATTCGAGATCCTGGCCATCAGCGCAGGCACAGGCAACGGCTGGGACTTTTCGCCCGAAGTCCTGCGCGAATTCCTACCCCTATGGGACCAGGTGGAAAGCTTCATCGATCACTCGTGGTCCGAGCGCTCCGTCCGCGACCTGGCCGGAGTTTGCACTTCGCCCGCCTGGGACGACGCGCGCAGCGGCATTCGCCTCACCCTCAAGGCCGTCGGCCCGGCAGCAGACCTGCTCGCCGAAACCGGCAGGATGTTTGCCTCAGGGCTACCGCCGCTTCCCGAGATCGGCTTTTCCGCCGACATCCTGTTCAGCGCCGAAGGAACTCGCGTCACACGCATCCGCAAAGTCTTTTCAGTCGACATGGTCGTCCACCCGGCCAGGGGCGGGGCCTTCATCCCAGCGGTCAATCCGGCCGCAGTCGAAACCAGCCAGTTCAATTCAAAGGAGACATGCATGGAAAATCAAGAAGTTCAACCTCAACCCCTCGAGCGTGCCCAGTTGTGCGCTCCTGAAGCCGGCCGTACTGCCGATCTGCAGCTCGAAACCTGCGCCGGCCTGCTCACCGCCTCGCTGGCCGCTGCCAACCTGCCCGAAAAGATCGCTTCACGCATCCGCAGCCAGTTTGCCGGGAAGGTCTTCGAACCCGCCGCGCTGCAAACCGCCATCGACGATGCCCGCGACCTCGTCAGCGATCTCAATGCTGGCAACGTGATCCAGGGTCCCGGGCGCATCACGGACATGGTGTCTCCCGAAGACCAGATCAGCGCGGCCGTCCACGACATGCTCGGCGCCAGGCGTCCGGAAGGCCTCGAGAAGGTCAAGCCAGCGCGTCTAAGCGGCATCCGTGAGTTGTACCTGCGCATGACCGGCGACGACACTTTCAGCGGCGGCTATCACCCCGACCGGGCTCAATTTGCCGTCAGCGCGGACCTGCCAGGCGTGCTCAAGAACGCGATGAACAAGCTCATCATCGCCCAATGGGAAGAGCTCGGACGTTCGGGGTATCGCTGGTGGGAACCTGTGGTACAGGTGGAGCACTTCAACAGCCTGCAGGAAATCACAGGCGTGCTGGTGGGC
The DNA here is from genome assembly GCA_021779955.1 of Chloroflexota bacterium. Taxonomy (GTDB): domain Bacteria; phylum Chloroflexota; class Anaerolineae; order Anaerolineales; family Anaerolineaceae; genus UBA6107. Next base: position 91,553 of record JAJXZS010000035.1, read on the forward strand.
GAGGTGACCGTGCTGCCAACGGTCCTGGAAGGCGCGCCTTATACCGAGCTTGAAGTCAAAGACTCGGCCGAGACCGGCGCCTGGGCAAAGTACGGCGGCTACATCGGGCTTACCCTCGAAATGTTCGAGCGCGACGAAACGCACAAACTGCGCCAGTATCCGCGCAAGCTCGCATCTGCTGCCCTGCGGCGCATTTCCAACCTGGTCGGCCAGGTCTTCACAGCAAATGCCGGGGTTGGGCCGGTCATGGCAGACACATTCAACGTGTTCGATGCCGCTCACCATGCCAATGTCGGCACCTCAGCCTTGAGCGCGGACGCCTGGGAAGCCGCGGGCAAAGCCATCTATAGCCAGCCCATGGCGGTTGCAGCGGGTGGCACCGCGCCCAAACTCGCCCTGGATGCCCGCTATCTCATCGTGCCCCGAGACCTGCGCCTGGCAGCCATGAACCTGCTCTATCCATCTTTTGCGCACGAGAGCAGCATTTTCTCTGAGAACATGCAGAAGGGTCAGATGGGTGACGTGATCACCTGCCCCGAGTTCACCGATGCAAACGATTGGGCAGCCGCGGCCGACCCGCAGCTCGCGCCGGGCATCATCGTCGCCGAACGCTTTGGCCTGCTCCCCGAGATCTTCATCGGCGATGGCGAACTCAACGGCGCCCTCTTCACCAACGACGAGATCCGCATGAAAGTCCGCCATCTCGTCAGCGTCTTCGTCGCCGATCACCGCCCGCTGTACAAAGCCAACGTAGCCTAGTCTCGCATCTCGGTCTTCGCTCTTTAACATTCGGATAGCACCGTTCGGACCGGCTGTAGGGGTGAAGCATCGTGGAATTACGCAGGCATCGATCAGGCATCACACAATCACGAAGCTTCACCCCGGCCGCGCCTCGAGGCTCCAACCGAATTACAGTAATTGTTTTGCATTTTCAATTCAATCTAAATCAATTCGCGTTTCTCGCTTCCCGCTTCCCGCTTCTCGCTTCTCTCTTCTCTATTCTCTTCATTCAAAGGAGTTCCTTCCATGTCACTTCTCGATCAACTCAAGAGACTCATCCGCTCGCGCAAGTTCTGGGTCCTCATTGCCGCGCTGCTTGCCACGCTCGCCGCCTACTGCACCGCCCAGATCAGCGTCTGGCAGGCGCTTCAGGCGCTGGTGGCAGCCCTGGCGGTTTACTCCACAGGGGTCGCCCTGGAGGACAGCGGAAATGCCGCCAAAACCCGCTCCTGATCTGAAAATCGCTGCGGCCCTGGCAAAGCCATTCACTGCTGGAAAGGGGCGCGCCTCTGCGCCCCTCTCCTTCCGGATCCTTCCAGGCGGCGGCATGGTGGTGATCACTTCGGATGGGCGCAAGCTCTGGTTCACCGCCGACGAAGTGGCCGCTGCGCGTGCCGAAATGGGCATGTCCGCACCAACAAATTCCACTTCGCCTTCACCTGCCCGCCAGACCTCCCGCTTCCGGCCCACCGGATTGCTGCCCCGGGAGACCAAACCGCGTTCCTACGACGGTATGCCCACGCTGATGGTCTTCCCGCCCAAACGCGACAAACCCAAATGATCCAGGGGGAACCCCATGCTCACATTGACCGACATCATCAACCGTACCCGCACCGTCCTCAGCGATCCCGTTTCGCTTCGCTTCAGCGACGAACTCCTGCAGGAAGCCGTCAGCAACGCAATGCAGACCCTCAGCGACCGGCTCCCCAGGGAGGAGCACATCGATTTCATCGTCGCCATATCGGGGCGCAACCAGGCGCTCGCAGGCCTGGCTTTGCCGCTGTATCTCATCGACATCCGCATCTCGATCCTGCCGGATGATGAAACCGTTCTCGAACCCGACCTGCACTTCACCTATCGCATGATCGATGGCCAGCCGGTGATCCACTTCCTCGGCGAGCTTATCCCCCAGGCAGGCCAGACGCTGCAGGTTGCCTATGCCGCCTGCCAGACCCTGAGCGGTCTTGATGGCGCCGACACGTCTACTCTGCCTGATGGCGCATTTACCGCCCTGGTCAACGGCGCTGCCGGGCACGCCTGCCTCCTGCGCTCGCACATGCTGCTCGAGACGAGCGGCGTCAAGCCGGGCGAAGTCGACCATCTGCTCCAGCTCGCCCAGCTTCGCCTGGATCTCTTCGAGAAGAACCTGGACGACCTGCGCATCTATCAGGAATTCGGTTTTCCCCAGGGCTTCACCCTCGACAAGTGGGATAACCACGGAGTGTTCTAATGCCTACGATCGGTATGGACTGTCATATCACCCTGACTCATCCGAGCGTAAACGGCGGCCTGTCTTACGGCTTCCTCGTCGACGAGGAAGAAAAGGGCACGCGCCCGGGCGGTGTGCAGATCACCCGCGAGGTCATGACAGACGGCACAACCGTCTACGTCCTCTTCGACATCATCCTCGCTGATCATGCGATCAATCCAGATGGCAGCCCCCACGCCGCAGACCGCAGCCACGACTACACCATGCTCCTGCAGTATCTCGCGCAGATCTCAAGCATTCAGCTGCTTACCCCGGTCGGCCTGCTCGCCAACCTTTTCGCTGTCGGATTCACCGCAGACGAGCGCCACTTGCCTAAATCATCCCTCGTCAAATGCCAACTCAACAACTCAGGCATCTACTGGCCGCCGGTTCCACAAGCAAAATTCACAGCCTCAATCTGGGACGGCATTCTCACCTGGGGTACGTCCTATTGGAGATAACCTATGTCATATCCGCTCAGCTCCCCTGTTACATCCGGTCAGCCCACCTTCGCGGCCCACTACAACAACCTTCGGCTCGATGCGCTTTCCTTCGGCCAGGCTGAGGCTGATGTCGTCCCGCCTGGCACTTTCCTTAAGCGCTTCGCCCAGGGCATCACCCTTGTTTATCTCGCCACCAACCGGCTCCGCATTCCCTACAACCCCCTCAACCCGCCCACCCTCATGATCAACGGCTGCATGCTTCAAACTGCTGCCAACGTCGATCTTCCCGCCGGTCTATTCTCAGGCTTGGCTGCCACCTGGTACATCTTCGCCGTGCGCACCCCTGGCTCCACCACCTTCACCCTATCCGTCAACACCTCGCCTATTGAAACCACAGACCAACGGCTCATCGGTCAATGTACCTGGGATGGCATAAAGGTTACCTTTGTCTACACCACCGTTAACTCTGATCATCAACTCACCGATCCTGATTATGATTCTGGTTGGTTCGCAGTGGCTTGCAATTCGCTGTTCACTAAGGCTCATGGCCTGCTGCAGTGGCCGCGCCTGGTTGTCCTTCTGCATTCCAATGTCGCCGAAGGCAACGAAGAGTGGATACCGGTCACAGTGATCCAGAACGGCGCGAACGTCGAAAAGAGCGCCTATGGTTGGTCCTCTGCCAATGTCTATTGCAGTTCTGGTGTAGACCTGGCCAGTTCGGGCACGTGCTGGTCCACCCGCCGTGCTTCAAACGTTGGTTATTGGCGCGTTCTCGCCTGGAAGTGAGCAGCTATGACATTCATCATCCGTAATTCAGATCGCACAATCAAGACATTCGCCGAGCGCGTCGATGATTTCATTCTCGCACCAGGTGAAACCATTGACTCATCACCCCTCTCCTTCGCTGAGTACGCCGCCCGCCTCAGCCTTTCGGTCAATGGCCGCACAGGTGTAATCATCCGTGTCGCGTCCGGTGCGCCGGCGGTAGTCGTTGACGTGTCATGCCCGGGTGAGTCGGAAGTGGATCTCGATGTCAACGGCCTCCCTGAATCGCTGCAGCTCGTCGACGGCAAGGCACAACTGATCCTCTCCACCGAAACGCCTGGCGTTTTCATCATCCAGCCTGCAGACCGCACAGTCTACGCCCCTGCCGGCAATTCCTTCCTTACCGTCGAGGTGACACTATGAAAAATGTTGAAAAACGCGGAAATGTGTTTTGTCTCATTCCGGATGCCGCAGAACACCTGGCAGATGAGGCTCGCGCATCACACTCGCAAGATTGTGCAGTTCTTGAAAGCGGCAGCGCCAGTGTCGAATCCATCACCGCCATCCTGCTCCATCTGGCCAGCAGGCTCCTCATCCTGGAACAGCGCATGTAAACACCCCGACTAAACATCTTGTCGAATTTACGATACAATTGAACCGAGGTGTTATATGGCATCGCGACTGTATGTGCCCTATCTTGCGCTCAGATCTGCTGATAAAGACGAGTTGGTCGTCAATCCACCGGCGTATTGTTCGCATTGCAGCACCATTCCTGCCGAATATTACGAGACTCACGTTGTCAGGCTGCGGGCAAACCGAATTCCACACCGTTCGATCGGTCGAAAATTCCGCACCGAAAAGAAACTCATCGTACGCCTGCCGCTTTGCCGGGCTTGCTACCTCAACGATTATCTCACCTCGCCGGATGCCTACACTCACGATGATACCCCATTGGGTAAGGAAGCCAGGCGCACCACGTTGCTTTCGAACATTTCTGGATTTACCGCCTCGATTGGGATTCTGTTGATCACCCCTTTCATCCCTGCCCTGGGCATACTCGCCTTCATCAAGTCCTACTGGTACGTTCTGGTATCCCTCGGGTTCGTGATTCTGGCGGTGGCCTGGCTGCTTCAAAGAAGATCGATGCAGGCGGTCCGTGCCGAACTTGCGTCGCTGCGTCCAGGAGGATCCAAATACCCCCGTGCCCTGGTCTGGAACACACCCGTCGAAGGCGACTTGGAGTCGGGCAGCGTCATCCTCGAGATGAACATCGAAAATGAGACCTGGGCGGGTGATTGCGCCCGTATGAACGTCTGGCGGATCGAATAGGCAGCCAAACAGCCTATTTGACCGAATTCGAAGTGCAAACAGAAAGGATCTGACCCATGAGAGCCATTTTGACCGATGAATCGACCCCCGTGTTCGCCGGCACCGAAGATCAATCTCTCTCGCTTGCCACCCTCCATCGCGATGAAGAATTCGAGCTTGGCAACGTCACCCGCCAAAAAAGGAAGGTTTGGGTGGAAGTGACCCTCGATTCGGGAACCAGGGGGTATATCAGCGGCGATGCGCATATCTTTGCTCTCAAGAAGGTTCAACTCCTCGATTCAGAAGCTGACATGCGCGCGGAACCATCAAAAGGGTCTGCGCTGGTGAAAGTCATGCGCAAGGGAGATACCTTCCTCACGCTGAAAGTTGAAAAGACCGATGAGGGCGGTTGGGTGCGTGTGCGCGACCAGACCGACACGGAAGGCTACATCGCTGGCGGAACCAAGATCCGCATCCTGCAGCAGGTGCGCAAAGCAGACGCGCGCCGTACTTTGATCCTTGGCGGTTTGATGGCGGTCATTGGCATCGCTTTTGGCGTCTTCAGTTATCTCGGAAAACAGCAGGATACCATCTCTTACTATTTGGCTCTCGGTTTCATCATCTTCGGCGTTCTGCAACTCGCCCAGGGCTACATCCAATACCGGCAGGCGGTTGCCCAGGAGAAACAGGAACCCCAAAAGCCGGGTGGTTTTCAGACCAAATGATAAAACAGGTGCGGTCGACTGACCGCACCTGTTATTTTGATCTCCGATATTAATCAACCAGGATTGAGGTACTCTTTGAGCAGCGGCAGACAGCGCTCGACCACTTCAGGATCGAATTGGATCCCTGACTGGCTTTGGATGTAGTCGATCGCGTTGGCGGGGCTCATCGGCGCACGGTAGGCTCTGTAGCTGATCAGCGCGTCGAACGTGTCGATCACGGCGAAGATCCGCGCGCTCAAGGGAATGGCTTTGGCCTTCAATCCCTGGGGGTAACCGCTGCCGTCCCATTTCTCATGATGATAATACGGGATGTCCAGCGAAGGCCTCAGATAATCGATTGGCATGAGCATTTCGTACGCCAGGCGGGGATGCCTGCGCATGACCATCCACTCTTCCTCGGTCAGCGGTCCGGGCTTGTTGAGGATCTGATCGGGTACGGCAATCTTGCCAATATCATGCAGGATCACGCCGCGGCGCAAATGAGCAATGTCGTCGGCATGAAAGCCGAAAACTTCGGCGACCTTGACCATAATGTCGAGAACGCGAACCGTGTGACCTTCGGTATCCTTATCGCGCAAGTCGAGCAGGTTGATCCACCCGGTGAGTGTTTCATCATAGGCCCGGATCAGGTCCTGGTTCGAGCGCTGGAGTTTCTCGTAGTTCCGGCTGTTGTCAAGCGCGATGGAAGCCTGTTGCGCGAGCATGCCCAGAAAAATTGTCCAGTCTGCGTCGCGCGCCTGGTTGTCCTTCTGGTAGACTTCAAAAACGCCTTTGATCTGACCCTTCGAAACAAGGGGCGCTGCCCAATATTCCTTCAATTCCTGCTTTAGCATTCGTTTATAGAGCGCCGGCGAATGCTCCTTCACCTGGTCAAGCGTGGCATGTACGATTTTCTTGTCCAACACTTCACGATCGACCAGAACGAAATTCTGGATCACGGTCATGGGCATGCCGTCATCTTCGTCCCAACCGCCGCGGATGAAGAGCATCGGAGTCGAAAGGTCCGGATCAAAGAGCAGAATGTCTGCAGCATCCACCTCGAGGAGAGAAATTGCCTGTTCGATAAACATGCGGTAGGTGAGATTCAAATCGAAGCTCGAACTGATCGCCGAATCGATGAGGTGCAGCCCGTTCAACTTGCGCACATTGCTCTTGATCTTTTCGTCCTGGGCTTTATGCTCGGTCACATCGCGGGCAATACCTTCGAGTGTTGTGATTCCCTGAGCCTGGTCGATGACCGTGTTGGTGCGCACATCCAACCAGACCGCCTCCCCCCTGGCGTTCAAAATCCGGTAGATGGGTAAGAAATCGTCTCTTGCGCAGCTCTTATCGACAAATTCTCTTACGTTATCCGGAGTAATGGCTATGAGGTTGTACAAAAGGTTGTAATCGCGGTAAAGCGCTTCAGGTTGCAGGCCTAGTATCTTCTCCACCACGGGGCTGACATACTCCACTGCGACATCGGGTCTGATACGCATCCTGAAAATAATATCCTGAGCGTTGTCGGCCAGCCTTCTGAAACGCTCCTCGCTCAAGCGCAGAGCCGCCTTTTCTTTCTCGAGCGCCTTGAGGTGATGCACATTCTCGAGTATCGAAGGCAGGCGGAAGAGGTACCCGGCATGCTTCACAAGGTAATCCGCAACGCCCTGGCGCAACGCTTCGACGGCGATCTCTTCGCTGCCCTGGCCCGTGATCACCACCAAGGGCAGGTCGTTTCCCAACCTCTCGCGCCAGGTCTGGATGAAGGCCATGGGCTGATTCCCGTCTGGGTAGAGATCGAGCAAAAGCAGATCGTAGTCGGACGGATCTTCCGAGCAGGTGAGCACTTCAAGCGCTTCAAGCTCATTGTCTGCTCTTTCGATCAGAATATTGGGAGCGTATAGGTTGATGTGCCGCCGCATCAAATCATATTCTGCGGCATTGGCTTCGACGCAGAGCACTTTGATCGGCGTGGCGTTAATTGTGCGGGCTTCGTTAAAGTGGGTGAGTGCACGGTACAAAGACGCGGGCAACTGCCTGATCATTTCAGGTTTCGAGGAGAGATAGTCGTCTGCGCCGGCCTTCAACGCCGCTACGGCGGCTTCTTCGCTGCCCTGTTCGGCCAGCAAAACCACGGCCATGGGCAGTTCGCGTTTGCGCACATCGGTGAGCAGCGCCAGGCCGCTTCCATCCGGCAGCGCGACATCACTCAACAGGATCTCTGGCAATTTCGCACTGCGGGAAGCCAATACTTCGTGCGCCCTTCGCGCATCCGCAGCCACTTCGACATTAAAACCCAATTCAGACTTGAGCAGCACTGGGAGTATCCGTTCGAGTTCTGCTGGATTGTCTTCTACATAAAGGATATCGATTGCCATCCGGATCTTTTTAAAACCTCAACCATCTTCCGGTCGTCCGTCTCGACCGTTAAACCGAAATTGACAGCATGAATTGTGAGCATTCCATACAAGGGAAGCAGTATATACCATTAAGATGGCTTTTGTATAGATGATAATCAGCCTGTTTCTACGCAGGTGGCTGCGCAGCCGCTGAATCGTCCTTCGGTTTAGTGGAGTCAGTCTCCGCTCCCGTTGGATCAGCTTTCGGTTCAGCAGGATTAGTTTCCACTTTCTCCGGGACAGGGTGTAACTCGACTGGATCGTTGAGCGATTGGTTCAATGATTTGATCGCGTTCAGGCTCTCCTCGATCTGGGCTTCCTTCATGATCTGGCGTGGGAATTCCTTGATTTCCTTCGACGTTCCCACCACTGACTGCCACAACTCTGATTTACTCATCTTGTACAGCCAGCGACCTGCCTTACGCGAATACTTGACCATATCCTGCGGGCCAAAAATAATCACCGCCAGGATCAGGATGAAGAACAACTCTAAAGGACCAATATTGAAGATTTCCATTTAACTGTAAAACAGCCGTCAACGCCGGACCATCAGGAGTTTTTGCCAGAGTCTCCGGTCTTTGATGTGTCGTCTTTGGGCGTTTCCTCATCCTCACCGCTCAAGCCTTTGCGGAACGACTTGATGCTCTTGCCGAGCTCCTCAGATACCTTCGAAATCCTTCCCACGCCGAACAGGAGAAGAACCACCACTAGAATAATCAGGATTTCGGGCAGACCTATTCTTCCACCAAACATATTAACCTCCTACGCCATTATCGGGCGAAAACCGACATCAACACACTTAATAAGTATAACCCAATCATGGGCACCATCAACAAAGCCATATTGACAGGGTCGACAGTGGGCGTGATCACCGCTGCCAGCACTGCCGACACGATCACAGCGATTTTCCAGCCCTTGAGCAGGAGCTTTGGCGTCACAATATGGAGCTTTGCCAGGATGAAAATGACCAGCGGCGTCTCGAAGCTGATCCCAACCCAAAACATCAGGCTGGTAATGAAGTTGATGTAATTCGAAAGCCTGGGCACTGTGGTCACCCCAAGGAATTGCACCAGGAATGGCACCGCTCCAGGCAGCATCACCAGGTAAGTGAACGCAACGCCACCAACGAACATCACAAAAAGGAACGGGATGGCAAGAAACAGCCATTTGCGCTCTCCCTGTTTCAACCCCGGGATAACGAATGCCACGATCTCGTAAAGGATCAGCGGAAATGCCAGGATGAAGCCGCCCAGGAGCGAGACACGCATGAAAACGCCGACGTTCTCGGTGATTTCGATGGACTGCAGTTTTTTCAGTCCGCCGATGGGGATGGCCAGGAAAGCGATCACTTTGTCGGCAATCAGGAAATTGACGAGCACCCCGATGCCCAGCCCAACGAGCATCACAAGCAGGCGCTTACGCAGCTCGCCGATATGCTCGAAGATGGTCATTTCTTTAGGGCCCTCTGTTTTGGTTGTGGTGTCCATGGGTTGTTTTTGAGTCATCAACGATCGAAATCGCCTTACCTGTAAAGTCAAGTCGTTACCACAATGTTGCGCTTCATTATATCATCCCGAAGCAAATTATTTCGAATCGATCCGGTCACCTGTCAATAGCAGATTACCTGTCCTATGTTCCCGGTATGGACGCGGGGCCTGGAGTTGGACGTTCAGGCAAGACCAATGCGGGCAGAGGATTCTGTTCGAAATCGAAATCGTTGAGCAAATCACCCAGGCCGGCTACATTTTCGCGTACCGTTGGGCGGGGGTCTGCGCGCCCGTCCGTCCGCGGATCGAGCCTCTGTCCATCCAGAAAGATATCTTCGATAAACTTGAGATAAGCATCGAAACTCAAGGTTTGATGGTCGACATACCCCTTCTTAACCCAGGGACTGATCACCATGGCTGGCACCCGCAAGCCATAACCATTCTCGTCAATCACAGGAGGAACTACATGATCATAAAAGCCGCCCCAATCGTCCCAGGCGATGAAGATCACAGTGCTATCCCAGGCGGGTCCCTGCATGATGGCATTGATCAGTGAGGTGACATATGCCTGCCCGTTACTGACAGATGCTGGAGGATGTTCGCTCACCTGGAGCTCGGGAATGACCCAAGAAACTGAAGGGAGATTTCCGGTTTTCGCATCAATGAAAAATTTCGCCACCGTTTGAATATTACCCAGTTGTCCGTCCTCTTTTACTGTATCAAATCCTGGAAGCGGACTTAGAATACCCGTCATATTTCGACTCTGCGGCTTCGACTCACATAAGAGCTTCTCTTGTGAACAATCCGCCACAGAACCTTCCCCCAGGTAATAGATCCATGACACATTTGCTTTATGGAGCAGATAGGTAATGTCTGTCCAGGCGTAATCGGCTTCTGCATAATTGTTCGTGTCCGGCCCGTTGATGGAATTCGTACAGCTCATTGGGTCTCCGGGTATTGTGCAATTGGCGGACCACCCGGAAAGCATGAACAGGTGGGAGGGCAGACTCCACGAGCCGACCGGCTCGAACATGCGGTCCTGGATCACGAATTTCTTTGCATACATCCAGTAATTCGGAATCTCACGGGCGTCGTGCCAACCCATCACATCCGGTGTAGCCGCAGGGTCACAGCCAGGCGATGTTGTGTTTTTGCAGGCCTTTTGAGCAATTCGGTAATTGGCGACGAATCCATCCATCTTGCCGCCGTCGATTGCCGATTGGGCGCTGACCGCGCCGTGAGGACCACCGGCGTTGAGATCATTGGAATCATGATAAGGCTTTACGCATAACTTCGTACTTGGGTCAGGCATGCATGCGGTGGGGACGCCATCCACCATGGGTATTCCGTCAACCCCCGGAAAAGTGCCGAAGTATTCATCGAAAGATCGATTTTCCTGCATGATGATGACGATATGCTTGATCTTCTGCCTGGCCGTGGCCAATTTCGCGGGCACGGCCGTGCCGCCGGGTGTTTCAGTCGTCTGTCCGCCGGCACCGCCAGGAAAAGTACAAGATGCCAGGATCAATGCGCCAATACATAACCCTGCGATGGATTGTTTGGGAATCATGGTGCCTACCCCTGCTTTCCTAAGCGCGAAAGATGCTCGTGATTTCTCCTTCAATAATAACCATCAGGATTGATGGTTACAAGATTTTTCAACAAAGCTCTAGCCCGCATCTGATTCAGTTTTCCGTATTGACAGAAGGCCAGATTATTGTAAATATGTTTATAAAGATCGGCCTTGGTAGATGCAGGCTTAATCATCGGTCCATTAGGGGGCTTTCAAATTCAATCAGAATTCTCTTGTCGAGGGATAAGATGGCACATCAGCAAGTTGCACTCCAGGGAAGCAATAAAGGAGCAATCACGAAGCCGGTTCGCAGAGATGGGTTGATCATCTTTCTCTTGCTTGCCTTGGTTTTCGGCTACTTCTACCAGGATGGCGGTTGGAACGAAAATTCAAGGTACAGCTTGATCTTCGCCACAGTCGAACAGGGAACTTTCAAGATCGATAATTACTACAATTCGGCAGGTTCGGCGACGGGAGACTACGCATCGTACAAGGGTCATATCTACTCGGACAAATCCATTGGCCCGGCATTGCTCGGCGTTATCTTCTACGAGCCCATCTACCAGTTTAACCGGTTGACCCATGCTCTGAGCCGTGAAACTGTCAAAGAGATCCTGGTGTTTCTGGTCATCGGCATACCGGCAGCCATTGCCGGCAGCCTGATGTACATTCTGAGCTACTATCTCACCCGCAGACGGATTCGATCTTACCTGGCCACGCTCGCCATCGCCCTGGGCACACTTTATTTCCCCTTCGCCATCGTCCTTTTCAGTCATACGCTAACCGCCGCATTGCTCTTTTCAGCCTTCTTTATGATTTTCTTCCTGAGTGAGTCACCGTCGAAGAAGAAGAATGTCTATCTGTTTCTGATCGGCTTGATCCTCGGATTCGCGCTGATCAGCGAATATCCGGCCGGGATTGTCATCGTGGTGCTTGTGGTCTATTACTTTTTGGTGATCTGGAAAAGGCGCGAGTACCGCAACGCTGCATCCGTGCTGCTGCCGGCCCTGGGCGGCTTGATCCCCATCGCGATGCAGCTCGTCTACAACGGCATTTGCTTCGGCAGCGATTTCTCGATCGGGTACGAGCACCTGGTCAATCAGTTCTTCAGCGCTTCGATGAGCCAGGGACTGGAGGGCATCTCGTGGCCTAGATTGAGCGTGATGTACGACATGACTTTCCAACCGACCGTGGGCATCTTTTGGGAATCGCCCGTGCTGCTCCTGGCTTTTGCAGGCGCAGCGGTGATGTTCATCCGGAAGCTCTACAGGCGCGAAGCCGTCGTGGCAGGCGTATCCATCCTGGCATATATCATCATTCTCTCGGGTTATTTCATGTGGTGGGGAGGTTACTCGGTGGGACCCCGTCAGATACTCCCCATGCTGCCGTTTTTCCTCATCTTTCTGATCTTCGTGCCCAAGGCGCTCGATTGGCTCTTCGTGCCTTTGACCGTGGTATCCATAGGGCAGATGGTCATCGCAGCGGCCAGCACCGTGGAGACGCCGGATACATATGCGGCGCACATCAGTTCTCTGCGCTTCTTCCAGTATTCCAACATTTGGAGCTACGACTGGAAACAACTCTTAAACGGCTATTTCAACCAGAACCTGGGTCACAGCGTGCTGCACCTGAAAGATTTCGCCAGCCTCATCCCCCTGCTGGTCATTTTCGTGGTTATCAGCACCGTCTTCTTCTGGAGAGAGATAAAGAAGAAATAGAATGCCGTGCCAAACAAAAAAAGACACCTTTCAGTGCCTTTCTCGCTTGGAGAACCTTACGCTGCTCGCTTCTCGAATCTCGGTTCTCGGCTCTCGCTCTTCCTGATTACTCTTTACTTATTACTAATCACTCTGTACTTCCAGTAAGCGCGAACACTAAAGCGTGCTTCGCCAGGGACTCGAATACTTCCTCCCCGAACGGGGTGCCCAAACCATTGGAAACAAAAAGACACCTTCCGGTGTCTCATCCCTAATTACTTTTTACTCATCACTTCCTGAGTGAGCGCGAAGGGGCTCGAACCCTTAACCAATGGCTTAAAAGGCCACTGCTCTACCATTGAGCTACGCGCCCAGAACGACTGAATTTTCCCGTACAAATACAATTTAGGCGCTTTCTTAACTGATTTTACCGCATTTTGGGAGCTCAATTTTGGCAAACCAAAGCGATAAAAAGCAGTGGATTAACCTAAACTCGCAGGATCCATTACTTGCGAGCCTGGACGCATTCCGGCAGGACCGTAAAGCCCAGAACATGGCGCCTGGAACGCTGTACTTCTATCATGCAAAGTTGTCAATGTTCACTCGCTTTTGTGATGAGCAGGGGGTGGATAGTGTCAGTCAGATCGATGCGGATTTACTCAGGTGCTTTATGATCTGGTTGGAAGAGACAGGTCATAACCCAGGCGGGCAGCACACATTCTACCGGGCGGTCAAAACCTTTCTCAAATGGTACGAACGCGAAAACGAACCGCAAGGATGGAATAACCCCATAGACCGGGTAAAAGCCCCCAGGCTGCCTGTACAGCCCCTGGAGCCCGTTTCACTGGATACAGTGAGGATACTGTTAGGTCAATGCCCTGCAGACCTTACAGGCACGCGGGACCGCGCGATGATACTCTTTTTACTGGATACCGGCTGCAGGGCGAACGAGGCGCTATCCGTGACCCTGCAGGATGTCAATATCGTTTCGGGTGAAGTGATCATTACCAGTGGCAAGGGTGGAAAACCGCGTTTCGTGTACCTGGGAAGAACCGCCCGAAAAGCCCTAAGAGATTACCTACACAAACGAAAGGACAGAGCCCGTGAATTATGGATCACCAGGGACGGTACGGGTTTGACCTATGCGGGATTACGCTCCATGATCACCCGGCGTGCGCGTCAAGCCAACATCGGTCCGCCGCAGCTCCATGCGTTTAGGCGGGCATTCGCATTGAATATGCTCAGGAACGGCACGGATATTTTCACCCTGCAGCGTCTCATGGGGCATGCAGACATTCAAATGCTCAGGCGATACCTGGCACAAACAAGTGAGGATTTACAGGCTGCCCACCACCGGGCAAGCCCTGGTGATTCACTATAAACTGAAAGTCAAAAGGGAGAGTAAAAATGGAAACGACAGTTGAAACGAAATTGACAGCATCAACACTAAGAATCGTGGATGAAACAATCGTCAAAATTGGGCGTGATATGTCACTTGATTTAATAGACCTCTTGCACGATTCGGCCTATAGTACCCTGGAGTCGTATCTTGCAAAGCACCAGGCGCCGGAAGAGGTTATAAAACTCATCGATGACCTTGACCTTATGATGATGATTCAAGAGCAAAAACAACACGGCGAGTTGCCCGATATATCCGCACAAATGCTCGCTGAATCTATTGGTCCCATGACTGCCCGGATCGCAAACCTGGGCGGAACACTAGAGCAAAAAGCTACGTGGGGCGAGGAAGTCATCAAATGGCCGGAAAAGTCGAATTGAGTTGACTAAGGCATGGTGCTGCAATCTGAATGAGCATGGATTGACGCCTAAGTTTGAACTGGAACATACCCGGAGGATTCTTATGATAGGGCTGTTATGATCGAACCGCAAGCTGACGAGATCATAACGGAAAAGACAACCGACAAGGTCCAGTTGTTCCGCTTACGCGCCGGGGGCGGTCCTTGCCCGAATTGACGAAATGTCGTCAAAAACAATAGCTCCCAATGGGGGAAAATCGGTATTTGAGCAACGTTCAAATATCCGCGAATTTTTGTATTCCGATGCTTGTTTGTGAAAGTGAGAATTATTAAAATATTGGATATTTTAAGTTTGGCAGGTTTTGTTTAAGCCCCGTAAGTGTCTATGTGATTAATAGAGAAATATTTTTTTTAAGGAGGTGGTTGAATATTGGATAAACGATTTAAACCGAGCAAGGATCGTGGCAAATCAGGAAGTCAATTCTCATACAGAAAGGATCCAAGATGGAGTACTTTTTAGGTTTGAAGATCGATGCCGAACAAAAAGCCTGCCTGGAATCACTTGTAAAGCGAAGCGGCAGGACCAGAAGTGGCGTTGTGCAAAGGCTGATTACGTATGCCGTAACCAGTCCAGAAGCCCTGAAAGCGCTGGGAATTGTGGATAACAATCGAATTCCTTTTGACGGGAGGGGTGAAAATCTACCGAGATAAAAATGTATATTAAAGCGAATGCCCCGGCGGCTGGCACCGCAAGGGCTGACAATCATGTAATACAAGGCAACAATAGAATACATCAAAACCCCAGGGGCGTCAATAACGAATTGACAAGGGGGCATAGATGAACGCGGATCGCGGTTATCCCTGGCTAAAAATTCCAACGAAACTACCCTTTGACCCCAGATACGGCATGATGTCAGATACAGCAAAAGCCGTATATCTGGAATTGTATTGTCTGGCAGGTCAAGGCGATTCGGGCGGTCTAATTGCCAGTGCGGGCGGGGGATACGTCCTGACAAATAGCGATATTAGCTTCATGTTGCACCGGGATCCGTCAACATTCAACAAGATTCTCTCTGAACTCGAAAAGGCTAAATTCATTCAGCGATCCGGCGAAGGCTGGGAGATTTCAGGCTGGATGGACGAACAAGGCACAATGTCCCAGCAAGATAAACGCGAAGCCTGGAAACAAAGACAAAAAGACCATCGGGACAGACTTAGACAAGAAAAAGAAACAAGGCATCAAGAAAAAGAGGAAGAAGAAGAGGTCACGCAGAGGTCACGCGTGACAGAAAAAGAAACAGTAACAGAAGCAGAATAGAGGTCATGCGTGACAAATGAAACGTCACGCGTGACAACTCCCCCACCCGAACAAAGCAAAAGCACGCGCTCTACCTCCGCCCCCTCTTTTCAGGATGTAATTATTACCGTACCCGAATAGACCTATCGAACAAGTCACAAAGTTAAGAACGCCCACGTTCGTGTGGGTGAAATGTCCAAATGTCCACCGGAAAACGGTACACCCCCAGAATGCCACCCAAAAGCCGCAGGAAGGGCACAGGGGCGTGTAAGGTCCCCATCATGGCATTCTATATGCTGAATAGACTGGACTGATCGGACACTTGAAAATACTGGACAATCTCCCATTAAATGGGACATAAAAAGGTGGCAAAATGCAGGCAAAATGCAGGGAAAAGCAGGCAAAAACAGGGAAAGTCAGGACAAAATGAAAGCATGGAGTACCACTCGATTGATGACACCCGAAGATTACACCCGGCTGGAAAATGCCGCCGCTCGATTCAAAGAGAATCACCCGGAGCTGCAGGTGCTTCCCGCCGGGCGGCCAGGCATGGATTACTTTCAGCTTGACCTTGCGATAATCCAGAACTGCGAAGATCATAAAGACCCTAACGACCCGGAGCACGCGAACGCATTGAAGCTCAAGAAAGCATGGTTGAGGATCGTACGGCGCATCCTGGACAATCCCAAAGCCGACGGGGTGGGTTTTGGCTATGTCGGTTACTGTACATAATGGGCTGCACGGGTTTTCTTAAGATTCGAAAATTAACTCAATTTTTATATTCATGGTTGCGTTAACGTACATTATCACAACCATACGTAATTACGTACATTTATTAAGTATTCTAATGCTACGTAATTACGTATTAGCCTTATAATGAAATAGGCAAATGGAGGGTGTTCTGTGACTGGTAAAAAAGCAAAGACTAAAGAGGAGCAAAAAACCCGCGTGCTGCAGATACGGTTATCTGAAACCGATTACCAGGCATTCAAGGCGGCTGCAGCCAAAGAGCGTATGTACATGGCCGATTTGGTAAGGTTGAAGGTGTTAGGTCCTAAACCGCCCGAGCCGATCCCCACCCCAGAACCTACCGAGATCACCCTACCTGGCTATCCAGGCACATTCAAGCTCCCACCCAAAAGGAAAAAGAGACCATCGTAATCCGTGCTACACTGTTCGTGTGTACCTTACCAGTTTAAAAAGCAGTGGATTAATCTTAAGTCAATCATCAGATTAATCCGCTAACCCCTAAATGTACGGGGAGTATGGGCTGGATACCTCCACCTGTACTAGATGAGCGCGAAGGGGCTCGAACCCTTAACCAATGGCTTAAAAGGCCACTGCTCTACCATTGAGCTACGCGCCCAGAACGACTGAATTCTATCATGCACCCAAAGCTGCGTCAATGAAACGCCATTCTTAAAATAAATCAGACCGGTTGCCCGGTCTGATTTTTTTAACTAATTTTATTACGCCTGCTTCATGAACTCTTCCATCGCTTCGGTGAGGGCCTTGACATCCGCAAGCTGGGTCTCGCCCATGGTGGCCACGCGGTAGGTCAGATCCTTGATCTTGCCGTAACCGTTGGCGATGCGCATGTCTTTGGTCTGCAGGAACTTGTTGAGTGCGCTGATATCCCACTTGTGCTCGTTCTTGATCGTGACCACGGTCTTCGAGCGATAGGGCTCCTTCGCCAGGGGTTCCATGCCGTGCGCGATTGCCCAATCCTGCATGTACTTTGACATGGCAGCATGACGGGCAAAGCGCTTATCGAGCCCTTCAGCCAGAATGCGGTCAAGCTGGACATCGAGGGCATAGATCAACGACATCGCCGGGGTCATGGGAGTGGAATCTTTGAGGCGGTGTTTCTCCATAAGGACAAGGTCAAAATACCATCCGCGGTTCTTAACGGTGGCAGCCTTGGCCATGGCGCGGTCTGAAGTTCCGGCAAGAGCAAGGCCAGGCGGCAGAGCAAAGCACTTCTGCGAACTGGTCATCAGGAAATCGATGCCAAGCGCGTCCATTTCGATCTTGACGCCGGCAAGAGATGAGACTGCATCCACCAGGATGAGAGTATCGGGGCTGGTTTCATGCACCACATGGCACAATTCCTTAAGCGGGTTTTCGACACCCGTGGAGGTCTCGTTGTGCACGATGGTGACAGCTTCATAGTGTTTCTTCTTCAGGGCGTCACGCAGCATGTCAGGAGTGATGGCTTCGCCGTATTCGACTTCGATCTTGTCTGCCTGCTTGCCATTGGCAATCGCCACATCATTCCAGCGCTGTGAAAAAGAACCGTTGATGCACGAAAGCACAGATTCCTCGACAAAATTGCGAATCCCTGCCTCTTGCATGCCTGAACCGGAATGCGAACCCTGAAAGACTCTGCTTTCAGTATAGAAGATCTTCTTGGCCCTCTCTTCGGTGCTCTTGAAGATCGCTTCAAAATCCTTGCTGCGATGCGGGATCATTGGCTTGGTTTGAGCAGCCAGAACCTCGGGGGCAACATCTACTGGACCCGGCACAAACATATGAGACATGACACTCTCCTTTTCGAAGCACGTGTGTTTTAGCCTGATCCGCCCGATAGCTTATCGCGACCTAAGGCGGACAGGGAATACCTTAGCGCAGGAAAAACGAAAGGACCACCAGTACAACAAAGAAGATACCGGCCAGCGTGCCGATCCTTCTCAGGTCTTGCTTGACGAACGTGTAATCGGGGTTGAATTCCGTTGAGAACGACTTGCCCATCGTTTTGGATGCGGTAGAGGCTGCGGCTGGGGTCGTCGTGGAGGCAGCTTTGGAGGTATGGGTGGGCGTTGTCGAGGTCGATACGGAACGATGTTTCTGTTTGCTCTTGCTTGGCATAGATCACTCCTCAAAAAATGAGCTAATTTTCTTTCAAAACAGCGGTGACTACATACCGCTGGTTATCCACCATGTAAGGGTAGCACGAAATCAGCGTCAGGGTCGCATTCGACGTCGCATCCATCACGCTGACATCGGTCGGAGCCACAATCTCATGCCCGGTCACCTCGTAAGTAAAAGACAGGTTCGGCGTGAAAACCACGATCGTGTCGCCAGGCTTCAGCTTATCCAGCTCCTTGAACCACTGTCCATACACATCGTTGTGCGCCGAGACGACCATGTTGCCATTTGTCCCGGGGTCTGCAGAGCCGATGTGCTGGGCAAGACCCTTCTTCAACTGTTCCCATCCGTCGCCCTGTACCACAGGCGCGTCTACCGAGATAGCCGCGATCTGCATCCGCGTGGCTTGCTGCGGACCTGGCGTGGGCACGGGCAGGTTCGCGTAACTCTGCATCAGAGGGCGCAAGTGCTCGGGAATCTCGGCCTCGTTTTGCTGCGGCTCTTGCCCGGCCACTGGCACTTTATGCCCGCCAGGTAGTACCACCGCCCCGATCAACGGGGTTGCTGTCAATGTTGGCTGCTTGAGCGCAGAAGCCACCTCGGTATTGAGGTTGCGGATCAGCGAAACGCCATTGAAGAAGATAAAGAGCAATCCAAGAATGGCAATGATCTCGATCGCGAAAAGGAAGCTGTCCAAGCCCGCTCTGCGCCGCTTTTGACGCCTGCGTTTTGCCGGGCTTTCCACTGTTTCAACGCCTGCTGCGTCCGCGATCTGCGAAGGTGGGTTCGGCTCTTTGGCGTCATCCACTCGAATCACCCTGCCCGTTCGGCGGTAAGCTTCCAGCCGGGCTTCATGCTCCGCGCGCCTGCGTTCGATCAAGAGCTGGCGCAATTCCTCCGTCGAGAGTTCGTCTACCGAGCGCTTGCGAGACAAGCGAGATCCTTGGCTTGATGGATTTTTACTCTTGTGATTATACTCGATATTCCGTCGGACCCTATTGATGAAGCTCCCGCCATCCGCTGGCATTCCTCCCCGCTTCGGCTGATGGCAGTCGGTGAACCATGCTACAATTCATTATTATTCGGAGGGTTGAAGTCTTTATGCCTAGAAATTACTTAATCGACATGGACGGCGTTCTGGTGAAGGGGAAAGCTCTCATCCCGGGAGCAGACAAATTCATCGAGCGCCTGACCGAAAGCAACGCCAAGTTCCTGATTCTTACCAACAACCCCCTCTATACCCAACGCGACCTCGAACACCGCCTCCGGGCTTCCGGTTTACATGTCCCAGCTGAGCTCATTTTTACCTCGGCGATCGCCACGGCGCGCTTCGTACAAAGCCAGAAACCCAACGGCACGGCCTTTATTATCGGCGAATCCGGGCTCACCCAGGCCATGCACGACGTTGGCTATGTGCAAACCGATACCGACCCCGATTACGTCATCCTGGGCGAGGTCAACTTCTACAATTTCGAGATGATCACCCGGGCAGTCCGCCTGATCAATGCCGGGGCAATGTTCATCGCCACCAATCCCGATCCAACCGGCCCAACTGAGGGCGGCATTGTGCCGGCAACAGGCTCCATGGCCGCACTGATCGAGAAGGCAACTGGAAAGCCGCCTTTCTTCGTCGGCAAGCCCAACCCCTTTATGATGCGCTCAGCGATCCGCTATTTGGGCGTGCATTCTGAAGACACCACCATGATCGGCGATCGTATGGATACTGACATCGTTGCAGGGGTGATGAGCGGACTCGACACAATTCTCGTGCTCAGCGGCGTTTCGAGGCGTGAGGATGTGGAGCGTTTCCCTTATCGCCCTACCCAGATACTTGGCTCCGTTGCAGAAATCGTAGTAAAATAGTCCAATTATTGGAAAGTGTTTTAAGGCATGAAGGTACACGAATCCAAAGATTCAGAACGACGTTTCATCATCTCGATCACACTGACGAGTCTCATCCTGGTAGCTGAAGTTTTAGGGGGAATCTACGCCAATTCACTGGCGCTACTCTCTGACGCAGCACATGTATTTATGGATATTTTTGCTCTGGGGATCAGCTTTTTTGCCCTCAGAATTTCAGCGCGTCCGTCAGACGACCAGCACACCTACGGATATCACCGCGTTGAGGTCTTTGCCTCCCTTGCGAACGGCATCTCGCTCCTGGGAATTTCGATCGGGATCGTTATCGAAGCCATCGACCGCCTCCGCAATCCGCTACAGGTACGCACAACCGAAATGCTCATCATTGCCATCATAGGCCTGGTCGTCAACCTGGTCGTTGCTTTTGTCCTGGGTATGCGCAATGAACACACGCACGTCCATCAACGTAGAGATTTGAACATCTACAGCGCCTTTATGCATGTGATTGGCGATGCCCTCTCCTCAGTCGGAGTTATCGCGGCAGCCATTGTGATCGCATCTACAAATGCCCAGTGGGTCGACCCACTCGTCAGCTTCCTGATCTCGGGCCTGCTCCTGGTAAGTGCATACAGAATACTACACAGCTCGCTGCACATCCTGATCGAGGGTGTCCCCGAAGGTCTTTCGATCGGGGAGATCAAAGATCAGATATCGGCGGTGACTTCCGTACAAGCGGTTCACGATCTGCACGTTTGGAACATTTGCTCGGGCACGGTCAGTCTTTCAGCTCATGTTGTCATGGACAGCGCCTCTTCTGAAGCCACTTCGCAGACGCTGAGGCAGATCAACTCGATGCTCGAAGAGAAATTCAACATCGATCACACCACCATCCAGTTGGAAACGGATTCAAAATGCTGCAGCAGCGGCGGTTGCAATTGAGATAGACTGGCGAAAAATCTGTTGACCTGCCTGGTCTGCAGATGGCAAACCCGGGCCTCACCCGTGGCCAAAAGAAAATGAAATGGAGCCGGTTCCACAAATCGGACTCAATTAGAGCAGGGAGGTTAAAATGCAAGATCCAAATAGCGTCAGTGCTTTAGCCATACTTTTCATGGTGGTAACGCTCTTGATTAGTTTTGGAGTTCCCATCGGTTTGGCTATTTGGGCCAAGAATAAATACCGCAATAATTTCTCATTCATTCCTCTGCTTGGCGGTATTCTCGGGTTCGTGATTGCTCAATTCCTGGTTCGCGGAATCATCCAGGCAAATATCTTGCCCCTTTTTGGCTGGTACCAGAATCTCACCAAGATATCCCTTCTATTTGCAGTCTTCCAGAGTTATTTAGCTGGTTTGGTTGAGGAACCGGCGCGGTTTGTAGTCTTTGCCATACTGCATAAGCGCCGCCAGTATCCCGACGGATTATCGTATGGCATCGGTCATGGCGGCATCGAAGCCATCCTGATCGTTGGACTGACGTATGTAAATAACCTCGTGCTTTCTTTGATAATCAATTCCGGCGGCAGCGCCCTGACCCAAGTACCCGCCTCCCTGATGTCGTTTTTGACCACAACGACACCGTATATATTCGGGGTTGCTGGCCTCGAGCGCGTTTTTGCCATTGCCCTGCAAATCGCACTTTCACTGTTTGTATTAAAGGGATTCCAGGTCAACAAGAAATGGCTCTACCTGGTCGTCGCCATCCTAATCCATGGAACGGCCAACTTTGGTGCGCTATATTTAGGCAGCCTGGGAAAAACTGTGGTTTCTTCTTCCCCAGAGCTGGGCTCCATCATCTTCGGCGAAGGTTTTCTGCTGATCGTAGCTGTCCTTTCAGTCCTGTTCATCGTGGGGCAGGCAAAAGCCTGGCGTAAAAGCCAACCCGCGCACTGATCTGGCGTGTGGGAAGGCTGAAGTCTGCTTGACTTGTATCTTCAAAGCATCTGGTATGTAAAAGAGATCGCACCCGTCAAACGGGTGCGATTTGATTTGGCGATGTCAAATCGAAAGATTATTTTGCTATGGATTGTGGAGCTTTGCGCCGCAAACGCGGCAATAAACGTCACCGGGGTGAGCTTGCTTGCCGCAGTTGTAGCAATAAATAGGCGCATTCTCCTGCTTGGCAGTCTCACCCGATCGTAAAACCAATTTCTTCTTGGACTTGAACCTGTCGAAAAAACGGCTGCCTGAAAGTGCTGTTGCCAGGATAAACAAGACCAACCAGGCCAGCACCAGGATTGCGAGAACCACCAGGCCTTGATTTTGCGCGATGGGCACCACAAGAGCCAGGAATTGATCCTTGAAAGTGCGCTTGATCGGTAACGGGCCGGCTGCCTTGACAGACACAGAAGTGGCACTCAGAGTGTCGGTGTCTTTTTGATATGAAAGGGTTAAGTCGAAGGCAATTCCCGCATCGATCGTGCCAAAGCTGTGGGAATAATACACCAGATGGTCGTCCGGATTGATCACACCGAGCCCCAGCTCAGGATTAATGGTGAGGTTGTAGGCATCTTTGGGTTGTTGGACGATCACCGTTAGATTGTCTACCGTGTAATCACCGATCCATCGATAATTGATTGTG
Organism: Chloroflexota bacterium; assembly: GCA_021779955.1. Lineage (GTDB taxonomy): Bacteria > Chloroflexota > Anaerolineae > Anaerolineales > Anaerolineaceae > UBA6107. The sequence goes on from JAJXZS010000035.1 coordinate 114,538, forward strand.
TGCTTGTCGCCCACGATCGTGATATTTGGATCGTAATATTCCACCTGCACATCGGGGCTTGGCGTGATAAATACCAATCTGTTCCATTCCCCCTCGGGAATGAGAGTGTACTCGATATCGTAGAGCAAGCCGTCGAGGTCCTTGAAAGCCACATTGTAAGGCGCGCCTGCCGCGCTTGGGATGCGCAGGCTGATTTGGGCAGGGAGCTTTGTCCCACCGGTCAGGGTAAGGCGATAAATCACCAAAGTCTCAGGCCGGTCATATTCCGGCCAGATATTGACTTCCAGCTTGGCGATCTCGATGGGATTCTGTAAAGCCCATGTAAAGCCGCCAAGTACCATGCTGCCAATCATCAAGATGAGGAGAAACACGCGCCGGGATTTCACTTTTGACATTTTCCTGCCTATTATCTTATCATAAGTCTTAAGATGATTCGAGCCTGGCAGGCCGCACAAGCGTTTGTTGTCAGTTGCCTTATGGAATTCTATTCAGACAATACTCTTATCATTTTGGGCAATTTTCATGATAAAATGGCCTTACGCTACAGACGGAGCACACAGCCTGAAGCGGTGAGAACAGATTGTTCTATGATCTCAAAGGTGCAGCAACCTTCAGTAGCTGAAGATGCCGCCTTTGGGATTTCGTATATTAGGGCGGCGAATAGGAGAAGCATAAATGCAACTGGTACGCGAAATCAAGCCGCAGGCTGGGCAGCAAAAACTTTACCGCACCGCGATCTGGATCACGATTGGCGGCAATGTGCTGCTGGCCGCCGGAAAGGCTCTTGTAGCTTACATTTCCGGTAGTGCGGCCATCTATTCTGATGCAGCCAATTCGATCTCCGACGTGGTCTATTCCCTGCTGCTGGTGGCTGGCTTGTATATTGCCACGCAGCCGCCCGATCTCGGCCATCCACAGGGGCATTCCCGCTTCGAACCGCTGACCGGTTTGATCGTCACCGCTTCGATGTTCTTCGCCTCTTACGCGGCAGGCAACAATGCCATTCAGCGTTACCTGGCCGGCGGCGAAGTGATCGCCCTCGATCTGCCCACTTTTGTGCTTCTGGGGAGTGCCGCGATCAAAGCATTTATGTTCATACTGATCCGCAACCTTGCAGTCAAACTGAACAGCCCGACCTTGAGGACAACGGCCAAAGATAATCTTTCCGATGTGCTGACGTCTGCAGCAGCATTTATCGGCGTGGTGGGATCTTCGTTCATTCACCCGCTTGCCGACCCGATCGCAGGGTTTGCCGTTGCGGTTTGGATCTTTATACAGGCCTTCAAAGCCGGTCGAGAGAACCTGGCCTACCTGACGGGTAAGGGTGCAACCAAGGAAGAGGTCGACGAGTTCGTCAAGGCCACGATTGAGGTGCCAGGCGTGCTGCGAGTGCATCACATCATGACCGATTATGTTGGGCCAAGGTTGATCGTCGATTTGCACGTCAATGTGGACGGAAACAAAACTCTGCGCGAAGTCCACGCTATTTCAGATGCCATTACCGAGAAACTCGAAGCTTTCCCCCAGGTGGACCGCGCTTACGTTCACATCGAACCCGACGATTGGGTGGATTGATCTCTTCTCCAGGAATTTCATAAACCAAAACAAAAAACCGGATGAGCTAAAAATTCATCCGGTTTTTGTTTGGCATGGTTCTTGTAACATAAGCGGTAATTGCCTCGTTCAGACCTCTCATCCAAGCGATGCCTGAATGGGCAGCAACCTGAGTTGATCTTTAAGATCGGGGAGATCGTAATGCTAAAATCATTCAAGAAAATGTTCTATTCCTTCAGCATCGATGAAACGCAGACCCACGAAACACGCCAGGAACTCATCATCCGGGCTGCCCTGATACTGGATATTGTCATCGTGGTGATCCTGTTGCCCATCAACTACATGCGCGGGCTCAGCAATATAGGTCAAAATGGGCTCTACTACACGATCTGCAACCTGGCCGTGCTGGCACTTTTCATTGCAACATGGGTAATGAATGAAGGACATAAAGTCCGGATTGCCAGCTATCTGTACATGGTTGGCACTTTTGCACTCTGCCTGACGGCCTTCCCGCTTCAGCATTCCGATCAACTCCTGCTCTATTTTGCAATCCCAAATATCATCGTTTGCTTCATCACCGAAAAGAGGGTGCCCCTTATCTTCCTCGGACTGTCCATTTTCAGCTATACAGGCAGCTATCTCACTTCCGGAAGATCTGACCCCTACAACATCTTCTCAGTGCTTTGCGTGGTGGTGCTCACCCTGACTGCATGGAAGGTGGCGCAGATTCTAGACAAAATGATCAACCAGCTCGTCGAAGCCTACGACACCACCATCGAAGGTTGGTCGCAGGCGCTGGAAATGCGCAGCCAGGAAACCGAGGGACATTCGCACAGGGTAAGTGAGTTGACCTTGAAGCTCGTGCGCACAATGGGAATCGACGAGACTTTGTGGGTGCACATTCAACGCGGGGTACTGCTGCACGATATCGGCAAGATGGGCGTGCCGGACGAAATCCTGTGCAAAGCAGGACCGCTGACCCGTTCTGAATGGGATGTGATGCGCCGCCACCCGACAATGGCTTTCCAACTCTTGAGCAAGATCCCATACCTTCAGCCTGCCATCGAGATTCCCTATTGCCATCACGAGAAATGGGATGGTTCGGGTTACCCGCGAGGACTCAAAGGCGAAGAAATCCCGCTCGAGGCGCGCATTTTCTCGGTCATCGACGTTTGGGATGCCATGCGCTCGCACCGCGCTTACCGGGATGCCATCCCGGAGAACCAGGTCGTCGAATACCTGTATACGGAGCGAGGTCGCAGCTTCGACCCACGGGTGATCGATGCCTTTTTCAAGATGATGCAATTCGAGATCCCCGAACCTGCGATTGCAGAACCTTATCTGGTCCTCGAAAAGGTGCCTGTCCAAAAAGAATTCTAGCCTAAAGACCATCCGCAATTGCGGATGGTCTTTTTATGTCCAAAATGCGCTAAGATGGATATATCCTTCTGTTTTGCGAGCGTTTACATTTGGGAGCCGCCATGCAGACTGTACCCTTTCGACTGATTGACGAACCGATCGAGGTCACCTTCGAAACACCGCCCTTACTCGAGAAGAAACCGGACGCCCCAATTTCCTTTACCTGGCGTGGGACAATCTACCCCATCGTCGAAATCATCGAAGAATGGGAAGATTACCGCAGGCACGGCAAAATGGAACGCAACATGGTGCCGGGTCATTTACGGTATGCGTTACGCAAAGGTTCGTGGGGCGTGGGGAGATTCTTTTTCCGTGTGCGAGTGCAACAAGGCAACATCTTCGAAATCTACTACGATCGCGCGCCCAACAGCGCGGACGACCGCAAAGGCCACTGGTTCATCCTCGGCGAACGAAGGGAAGCACCCTCTCAAAATAATATTTGATAGAATCAAATAAATTTGAATAAGATTTGCCAATATGTAAATTTTTTTAACTTGCATATTGACTTTTTTAATATACGTGCTATGATTGTTTCAGAACGTTGACGTTTTCGAAAGGATTCAGACAATGGACCTGCATAGAATGATCGTTACCGAAATGCACCGGGCGGTTCCCAAATCATGCTATGATTATTGGGCTGAAGCGCTACCAGCATCCATCCAGCGCAATCCCTCGATACTGAAACATTTCTCCGGAATTGCTCTCGGCATGGGAGACTTCCTGATCAGAACGGGTGAGGCAATGCAGCGAGCTGCAAAGCACGAACCGCTCACTCCGAAATCGTCAGATGCTCTTTATTCGCACCAGTGAAAAGGAACGCCATGAATAAAACCCTGGATAAATGCCCGGTTTGCGGAAATGACCTTGTAGTCACCCGCCTTTATTGCATGAACTGCAACACGACCATTGAAGGCCACTTCGCGGCCGAGCACACACCTTTTGGAAATCTTACCCCTGAACAGATGAATTTCCTGCTGACCTTTGTCAAATGCGAAGGCCGCTTAAACCGCATGGAAGACGAAATGAAGCTTTCATATCCCACGCTGCGCAGCCGTCTGACCGAAATCGTCCGTGCGCTGGGATATGAGCCGGGCAAGGAAGAGCCCATAGCTCAACTGAGCGCAGAGGAACGCCGCCAGATCCTGGAAGATCTCGATCAGGGCGTAATCACCTGGGAGATTGCCCAGGCCCGCTTGCGCGGAGAGAAAGTGGAAGCATCTTCTTCGACCGAGCAGCAGGGAGGTGAAAATGGCCAGCAGTGAAGAAAGAGTCAAAGTGCTTTCCATGGTCAGCGAGGGTAAGATCACACCTGAAGTAGCCTCAGAACTGCTTAAAGCGCTCGATTCGACTGAAAAGCCGAAATCCCCTCCCCGTCCCCTATCCTCCGGCGATCGTCAGGGACGGTACTTCAGGGTTACTGTAACCGACACGGAAACCGGAAGGATACGGGTGAATGTTCGCATGCCTTTGGGCATGGTAAACGCAGGGCTGCGTATGGGAATGCGCTTTTCGCCTGAAGTCGAAGGCCTCGATGCCGAACAGCTCACCGAAGCGCTTGCCTCCGGCGAAACAGGGCAGATCGTCGACATCTACGACGACGAAGATCGAGAGCACGTGGAAGTCTTCATCGAATAATTCACTTCAATCGCAAAAATCGACTAACCATCACAGGCGATCTGCACGGATCGTGACCTTACATTATTGAGGAAACATGGAACCGACAACAACCGCAATTCACAAAGACAACTCCTGGATGAGACGTTTCATCCCAATCTGGTCCGCACAGATCTTTTCCCTGCTTGGCTCAGGAATCGTCCAGTTTGCGTTCGTCTGGTGGATGACCCAGAAGACGGGCTCCGCCGTCATCCTCACCACGGCAACCCTTGTGGCAATGCTTCCGGAGGTTTTCCTCTCGCCCTTTGCAGGCGCTCTTGTCGACAGGTGGAATCGCCGTTGGGTGATGGTCATTTCAGACGGCGCGATCGCCATGGTCACCGTAGTGCTCGTCGTCTTGTTTGCCATGAACAAAGTCGAGATCTGGCATATCTATGTTGCGCTGTTCCTGCGGTCTGCCGGTGGCATCTTCCAATGGCCGGCCATGCAAGCGTCCACCACTCTGATGGTACCGGAAGAGCATTACGCGCGGATTGCCGGCCTCAACCAGGCGATCCGTGGCGCGCTGAACATCGTGGCTGCACCGCTTGGCGCTTTGCTGATGACACTTCTGCAATTCTACCTGGTGGTTGCCGTCGACGTGGTTACCGCGATGATCGCCATTACACCGCTGCTCTTTTTCCACATCCCCCAACCTGTCCGCCAGGACGCCGGTGAAATACTCACGCCGGGCCGTGTTCTGAAAGATATTGGCGAAGGTTTCAGATACCTGAAGACCTGGAAAGGCCTCCTCTATCTCATGCTCCTGGCAACCCTGTTGAATTTCATGCTTGCGCCTGCCGGAACTCTGATGCCATTGCTGGTGACGCAACATTTCGGTAAGGGCGTTTGGGAATTGAGCCTGACAGAGTCGGCAATCGGGATTGGCACCGTAATCGGCGGCTTGCTTTTGGGTGTATGGGGTGGGTTCAAGAAGAGGATTCTCACTTCGTTGATGGGCGTGATCGGACTTGGCTTTGGGGTCTTGATCATGGGAGTGGCTCCGGCGGAGTACTTCGTGATTGGGGTCGTAGGCTGCGCGCTGCTCGGCATCATGAACCCGATCGCCAACGGTCCGCTGCAGGCTATCATGCAAAAGACTGTCCCGCCGGAGATGCAGGGCCGCATCATGGGGCTCACATCGAGCGTAGCAACGGCCATGATTCCGCTTTCGATGCTGGCTGCTACACCGGTAGCTCAATTCCTCGGCATCCGCACCTGGTTCTGGGCAGGAGGTACGCTAACGATACTGCTGGCAATAATCGGCATCTTCATTCCCGAGATCATGATGATCGAATCGCATGGCAAGGCCAAGCCGGCTGTCGGTGGCAGCGGGAATCTCCAGGCTGAATTGAATTTGGCTACGGATCAAGATAAATGATATAGCTGCTCAAAGCAGTGTTAAGTGAACCTAATTCAGAGGATTCCTGGCGGATGGTGAACCGCACGGGAGTCCTCTGATTTACTTGATACTCGATATTTCCAGTAAACTCAACGTACCCATTTCCAGAAGTGACAGGTGGCACCTGAATCTCGGTGGAAGCGAGCACACTGCCATCCATCTGGACCAACTCCACAATCACGGGCGTGTCTTCGAACACATGCGCGTAACCCGCAAGGTGTAGCGTGCCTTTCGCACCAACCGCGCTGGGCTTGGGTTCCGTCATGACAAAGGGTTCACCGTGGAACCCGGGCAGCTCGATCTCTTCAGGTCCCACTTGAAGCATGAGGATCTTTTCAGATGTCAGGTTGATGATCCGCCCAAAGCCGTCTTTGGTATAGATGCTCAGCAGTCCAGTTTCACTGGCTGCGATCGGGGTAAATTGAATCTGCTCGGCAATGGAGAGAAAGCCGGTCGTCCAGTTTGTGTAGTTCACCTCGCGTAAGGCGATCGTGCGGCCGTCTTCACCGGTCAGAAGAATGCTGACATTGCCGTTATCCCCGGGATAAACGTTTGCCCGGACCCAGACAAAATCGCGGATCTTCGAGCCGGGGCCCGGAGCTTCGATCTGCAGCAGGCTTGGCTTGGAAATGCCGGCCGCCAGCGTCACTTCCGGTATTTCGGTCGGAGTTGGCTGCGTGAGAACGATCATCGGCGGGGTGGTTTTTTCAGGGGTTGCGGTGGAGGTGTTCAGGTCGGGCGTGATCAGAAATTGGATCTGTGAAGTCGGCGTGGAGGCTGGCTCGCTGCTTTCAGGCGGGCCTGGCGGCAGTGACTCCCCCAGGGCATTGCGCACCGCCTGGCATCCTGCTGACATTGTCAGTAGCATGCCTATCACCGGAATCCAATTAAGCCTAAAACGCGGATGCTTGGAACTCATGGTTTGATTTTACATCAAGCATCCTCAATTCAAATTGAGAAAAGTGTAATTAACAAAAATCAGGGTGGATCGCTCCACCCTGATTTGTTGGAGCATACTAGAAACCGTAGATATCCGAATACTTCTTGCTCAAATAAGCCAGGTAAGGTTCGGGGCGAATCTTGGTGCCTGTTACGCGTTGGACGAGCTCCTGCGGCTCAAACTTGGCGCCATGGCGATAGATATTCTCGCGCAGCCAGCCCAGGATCACGTCGAACCTGCCATCTTCGATCAGTCCATCGATGTCGGATAGCTGACTCTTCATCTTCTCCATAATCTGCGCCGAGACGAGGTTGCCAAGGGCGTAGGTTGGGAAGTAGCCCAGCATGCCGCCAGACCAGTGCACGTCCTGGAGGACACCCCTGCGGTCGTTTGGAGGGGTGATTCCCAGGAATTCATGCATCCTGGCGTTCCACGCCGCGGGCAAGTCCTTGACCTTGAGCGAGTCTTCCATCAGGGCAATTTCGAGCTCGAGACGAAGCATGATGTGTAAATTGTAGGTTGCCTCGTCAGCTTCGGTGCGCACGAACGAAGGCTCCACCTTGTTCACTGCCTTATAGAAAGCTTCCAATGAGACATTCGCCAACTGTGCAGGGAAGATCTTCTGCAGCCTCGGATAGAAGCGCTTCCAGAAGGCTTTGGAGCGCCCGATCAGATTTTCCCACAGCCGCGACTGGGATTCGTGTACCGCCATCGATGCGCCGGTCGCCTGGGGCAATCTACGCAGCGAGGGTGAAATGCCCTGTTCGTACATGGCATGCCCGCTTTCGTGCATTGTGCTGAACATGGCCGTGGTGACATGTTCCGGATAATAGTGCGTTGTGATGCGCACGTCATCGATGCCAAGGCTTGTCGTGAACGGATGAACCGACACATCCTGCCTGCCGCGGTTGAAATCGTAGCCGAAAGCCTTCGCCACTTCCACGCCAAACTCTTCCTGACCTTTGACGTCATAAGATGTCTTCAGGAAGCTGTCGTCGACTTGCGGCCTGTCCTTGATCGCCTTGATGATCTTGATCTGTTCGGGGCGTAATTTGCCGAAAACATCCTGCACATCTGCGGTCTTCAGGCCCGGCTCGAAGTCCTGCAGCAGGGGATCGTAGACATGATCATACGGCTTGAAGAAACCGGCATACTCGCGCCGTAATTCGACGATCTTTTCGAGATGCGGGCGGAAGATGGAAAAATCGTCCTTTTCCTTGGCTTCTTCCCAGGCGCTCTGGCCGAGCGTGGTCACGCGTGCGAATTCCGCGACATGCTCGGTGGGCACCTTCGATGCTCGCTCGTAATCGTAGGCGGTGCGCTTGATCATGCAGGCATCGTCAGAATCGGGGTCGAGTGTTTCAGCATAGGGTTTGAGCGCTTCAAGTAAGTCGCCCAATTCTTTTGAGGTTGCCATCTCATGAACCTTCGCAGAGAGCGTGGAGTTGATGTTCCCGCGATCCTCTGCGCCGCCGCGCGGCATGTATACCTGCTGATCCCATCCAACAACGGCGAGGGTACGGTCCATGTCGGTGAGTTCGGCAAGCAGCGTTTTTAATTGTTCAAGCTTCTCGTTCATTTATTCTCCTTGATGATGTCGATAATGACCCGTCTACGCAACCCTCCAATGTAAGGGTTGGTTTTCCATGGCATTGATCACTTCTTCAGAAATATCGTGGGCGGCGCGGGTTTGCGCTTCCATCGTTTGCGCGCCAATGTGTGGAGTTCCGACCACCTTCGGATGCATAACAAGTTCTGACTGGCCCGGGGGCTCCGTGGCATAGACGTCCAGTGCTGCGCCGGCAACTTTGCCCGAGTTAAGCGCTTCCAACAGTGCGGCTTCATCGATCACACCGCCGCGGGCTGCGCAAATGATGTAAACACCCTTCTTCATCTTTGCGAATGCTTTGGCATCCAGCATGCCTTTTGTCTCTGGCGTCAGCGGCAGGTGCATGGTGATGAAATCTGCAGACGCCAGCAGCGCATCGAGACTCACCGGTTCACCGCCACGTTTGCGGATCTCATCGGCAGGGATGAGAGGGTCATAGCCGGTAATTTTCATGTCGAATGCGGCAGCCCGTTTGGCAACCGCCGCGCCGATGCGGCCAAATCCCACGATGCCAAGGGTTTTGCCCATCAGTTCGGTGCCTTCGAGTTCCTTCTTCAGCCATTTTCCGGATTTCAAGCCGGCATCGGCACGCGCAATCTCGCGTACAGCGGAAAGCATCAAGCCCATGGTCAGCTCGGCAACTGCAACCGAGGTGGCAAGCGGTGAATTGACGACGGTTACACCGTGCGCTTTGGCAGCTTCGAGATCGATGTTATCCACCCCAACTCCGGCGCGTCCGACAACCTTGAGTTTCTTTCCTGCATCGAAGACTGCCGCAGTGACCTTCGTCCTTCCGCGGACGATCAATCCTTCATACTCTCCAACCACCTGCAGCAACTCATCTGCGGTGATCCCAGGTTTGTCAACTAATTCGACTGACTTTCGCAAAATCTCTTTCCCATTTTCTTCCAGACCATCGGTCAGCAAAACCTTCCAGGCAGACATACGAGGACTCCTTTAGAAATGATAGGTACCCGGGGACAAAAATCCCCCATGTAATTTTACACTAAATGTAACCCGGCTTGGCGCCGGTTACCCGGTGCTGCGCGTATGAATGCGCCGATTCCCCCAGGCAATGGTACAATCGACGCGTGGAAGAAATCAAAAACGGCCTCGACGGTCGCGTGAACCCGCGGATGTATGCAATCGAACCCATCAAACGCTGCGCTCTCTCAGAGTGTAAAGGCGCATGCTGTGTTTTTGGCGTCTGGGTGGACTCGCGTGAAGTCGAAGACATCTTGAAGAATTCAGCCCTCATTGCCCCGCACCTGGATGAGTCGCTGCGAGACCCGGGGTTGTGGTTTGCAGGTTTTGAAGACGATGACGAACGTGCGCCGAGCGGCAGGGTAATCCATACCGCAGTCGAGACCAGGTCGGATCACTATGGCGGAACCGCTTGCATTTTTTGGCGCTCTGATGCAAAATGCGCATTACAGGTGGCTGGTGTTGCCAACAGCCTTCATCCATGGCGGTTTAAACCTTTCTACTGCATCCTGCATCCCCTCGATCTTGATGAACAGGGACGCATTACTGTAGATGAAACCACCACCCTGTTGGATGAGAAAGGTAGCTGCCTGGTACCCGCAGACAACCCCGTACCATTGATCGAAACGTTTGCAGATGAGTTGGAATATCTTCTAGGCATCAAAGGGTTCAACGCTCTGAAAGAAGAATTTCGAGCCAGGAGAGGTCCAAAATGAATCAGAACTCCCCCTTCAAGATTCGACCGCTGACTCCCTCAGATCGCACGTGGCTTGAGGCTTTCATCATCGAGCATTGGGGGGCAAAAGAAGTCATCGCTCATAACACCATCTATCTACCTGCCACTTTGCCAGGGTTCGTTGTCGAGATCGAAAATCAGTTTGTGGGTGTAATCACCTATCAGATTCGCCAGACGGATTGCGAGCTGGTGACGGTCAATTGCACGCCAAGGCTTTCAGGGATCGGCACTGCCCTCATCCACGCAGTGGAAGAAATCGCTCTCGAAGCGGGCTGCAAGCGCTGCTGGATGGTCACCACAAACGACAATCTCGACGCGTTGCGTTTCTACCAGCGGCGCGGATACCGTCTCTCGGCCATCCACTACGGTGCCGTGAGCGCGGCCCGTAATGTCAAGCCGGCGATCCCCAAAATTGGCGAGTACGGCATCGAGCTGCAGGATGAGATCGTCCTCGAGAAACATCTCAAGCCCCGCACCGATACCCTGGCGATTTGAACAAAATCTTCTATCGGGTTATGCGATGAAAAGACGTTTGCCATTATGGGTAGCCGCACCATTGATTTTCACGCTCGCTTTCGGCGGAGTGACAGCTCCTCAGCCAGCGTATGCCCAATCGAAACAAATCTCGATCAACCCTGACCAGGCCATCTGCCTGCCCGGCGCTGATTCTGCCCCCGGAAGCTGCATGCTGGCAGGCCCATCTCAACGCCTGAGCGAACTGGCCGCCATGGGAATCACTTTCCCTGAAGACCCGCTTCCGCTGGCGCACCCGCCTTATGAACTGAGCCACATCCACTTCGCCTATGCGCTGCTGGATAACGCTGAAATTCCGGTGTATGCCAGCCTGCAAGACGCGATCGACGGCAAGCAGAGCGGCACATTACCCAAAAGCAAGCTCAAGTACATCTCTTATTACGACCGCGAGGTGACCGACCGCGGGACTTTTTACCTGAATTCTAAAGGCCAGTGGCTCAGCGGTGAATACGTCAGCCGCGTCTCGGTGCCATACCTTCAGGGGTATCTGGTCAAGGGGCCGCTTTATACTACTTTCGCCTGGGTGAAACAGGAGTGCCAGTCACAGACCGCGCCGGGTTACCTCGGAGCAACACCTCGTAAAGACTACCAGCGCATGGATGTCGTGCGGGTCTACGACACGAAGATAGCCGACAACGTCGAATGGGACATGATCGGCCCCGATGAGTGGATCGAACACCGCTTCATCGGCAAAGTCACCGCGAACACCACGCCCCCGCAGGGTGTCACCAACGGCCGCTGGATCGAAGTCAATCTCTACGAGCAGACCCTGATGGTCTACGACAACCAGAAATTGATCTTTGCCACGCTTGTGGCCACCGGGTCGGATCCTTTCTATACGCAGCCGGGGTTATTCAAGGTCTATAAGAAACTGGAGCATGACCCCATGTATGGCGCGTTCAAAGCCGACCGTTCGGATTATTACTACCTCGAGGATGTGCCCTACATCATGTACTATGATAAGGCTCGCGCGCTGCACGGTTCATACTGGAACACCATGCTCGGTTACCCTGCCTCGCACGGCTGCGTGAACCTTTCGGCGGCGGATGCGCACTGGCTCTTTGATTGGGCCAAGGATGGAGAGTGGGTGTACGTTTGGGATCCTTCGGGCATGACGCCTACGGATCCTGCCTACTATGGGCCAGGAGGCGTGTAGAACCCGCCGAGTTTGGAATGCCTTTATTCGAAGGCTTACTTTGGGGGGAGCGATTAGGCCACAGACACCAGCAACACCGGTTCGGGGACATGGGTGACACAGTTGAGGGGGATGTGATCCAAAAAATGCAAACAAGAAGGGGAAGGGCGTCAGTGTTCTTTATTTGCGGGAAGGCGAGTCGGTGGACTTGCTAGCCGACGATCATCCTTCCGATCACTGCGGCCGCGAACACCCCAAATGTAACCAACGAGCCCTCGACGAACGGTCTGCCTGCATGCGAATCCTGCAATTCAGGACCAGCCAGGCCGACGTTCAAGAGATATACAGGCCCAGCCATCCAGCCAAAGATGGCGGCGCCGGCCAGCCCGCCCAAATGCCCCCAATTATCGATGCCGGGACTCAACCCGAGAGCGAGGTTGATCGCAATGATCACGCCGAGGTTGAGCAGCATTCCCCTTGCCCTTGCGCCGAACATCTTTCGGTTACGGTAGATAAAGATCACTTCGGCAGCGATCAAACCAAAAATTGCCGTTGACGCTCCGAGAGATGCATTTGGCGAGAACAGGAACGAAAGCGTGTTGCCTGCAAATCCCGCCAGGAAATAGAGAAAAGCAAAACGTTTGTGTCCATAGGCTTGCTCGAGAGAAGGCCCGATCACGAACAGCGCGTACATGTTGAAGCCGATGTGAATCAGGCTTGCGTGCAAGAATAACGGCGTGATCAGGCGCCAGAGCTGACCCTGCAGGATCAACGAATTGATCTTTTCGCCGAAGATCGCAGGCAGGTCCATGTTCGCGCCAAACAAATACTGCGAAAGCAACTGGAGCAAATAGACAAGGACCGTCACGCCGAGCAGACTGTAAGTCACCCATGGCGTTTTGACGCTGCCCGGCAATTTCAGTTGGATCATTCTGGGTTGTGGATTGACAGGGATTTCCTGGCCAGAAGCAGGTTCCTGATGGTTATCATTGGGCGGAACTGTCATTCAAACTCTTTCTATGGTGAACCCTGTGATGTTCACTATTGATAATCTGGACGATATCGTCCACTGCTTGTTCCAATAAATCGCGCGCGTTCAAGACGACATAATCGAACTCGCCAATCTGCTCCACTTCCTTGTATGCGGTAGCCAGACGCAATTCCAGTTCTTCAGACGTGTCGGTATTGCGATGGCGCAACCGGTTATACCACTCGTCCACGCTTTCGGGGATCAAGAAGATCAGCACAGCTTCAGGGTACATTTTGCGCAGCTTCATGGCTCCCTGGACGTCGACGCGGAGCACTACGTCCTTGCCGCTCTTTAGCGCGTCCTCGATCTGCCAGCGCGGAATGCCCTTCCAATCGGAATAGACCATCGTGGCTTCGACAAACTCGCCATTGGCGATGCGGCGCTCGAACTCTTCGCGGGGGAAGAAAAAGTAATCCACGCCTGCGACTTCGTTGGCACGCGGCGGCCGGCTGGTGGCAGTGACCACAAAATGGAGAGGCAGCTTGCGCTGCTTCAAGCCACAAAGCACCGCGTCTTTCCCGACGCCGGATGTACCCGAAATGACGATCAACAACGGCTGGGGGTGGTATAAACCGTCGAACAAGTGCTTATCTTGCATGGGCGCCTGCAATCCCTTTACACAAAAGTGTGTTTCTAATGATTATAATGGATAACAACATCTGTGTCCTTGAGGTTTCGATGCCTGCGTACGAATTCACCTGTGATCATTGTCATAAACCTTTCGAAAAACGCCTGTCCTTTGCCGAGTACGACCAGGCGAAAGTCGTTTGCCCCAATTGCGGTTCCGGTAAAGTGCGCCGCGTGATCAAGAAGGTGGCCGTTGCCGGCGGTGACCGTGCTCACCTGGAAGCCATGTCTGACCCTGCCGCGCTGAATGCGCTCGAGGATGATCCCCGCGCCCTGGGCAAGATGATGCGCGAAATGAGCAGCCAGGTTGGCGAAGATATGGGCGGCGAATTCAACGAGGTGGTCGGCAGGCTCGAACATGGTGAAAGCCCTGATGAGATCGAGAAGAGCATGCCCGATCTCGGCAGCGAGTCGCCCGCCGAGCCTTAACCCGCTTCTACATACGCGATCGGTTTGTTTTTCTACTGAACCGCTTTTTGCAGTTGAGCGAAAGAGTTCATGCGCGCGATCTCTTCGAGGAAATTGGCGAGCGAGCCTGCCTTTTCGCGCAATGCCCGCACCGCCGGTCCAACCGGGTCGGCTCCCTGCGCGCCAACAGGCGTATCAGCATATGCACCGTAGAAAGCGAAATAAGCCTGGTTCAAGCGGCGGATCATATAACCGTGCGCCACAAAAATCTGCCTTTGCGCTTCCATGTATTGTTCAGCCTGCGTGATCTTGCCTTCTGCCAGCATCTGATCGACATTCACCCGTGTGGTGTGCATTTCCTGCTGGAAGTTGAAGGTGTCCGCCGGCGTATTGGTCGATGCGAGCGTCATTGTTCCACCCGTTACAGGAAGCGTTTGGGCCTTCCAATTCGGGTAATAACGGCTCAAAATGATTGCGCTGATCTCGTCTCCGACAATCGAAGCTGTCGTCTCGTTCATCGTGCGCAGTTGATCGTTCTTGTCGTAGTTGAGACCCAGGGGGTGCAGTGTCAGGAAGTTGTGCGTCCACTCGTGCGCAACAGTGTTTGCCACCCAGCTCAGGTCTGAACTCTGTTCGACCATGGTCGGGTAAATGCCAACACCGCCAATATCCACAACAAGCGCGGATACGTTGAGGTTCTTCTCGATCGTCTGCTCCAACTCGGTGATCTTATCCAACGGCAGATCGGCAAGCAGCGAAATGTTGGCTTCTTCGTAAATCTTATCCCGCGGAGAGATGATCAGGGCCTTGGGAAGCGGCGTGGTGCGGTAGAGTACCGGCGGAATGGTCGACCCGCCAATCGTCAACCCGTTCTCGCCCAGAACCTGCGTTACCTGGCTCTGCAGAATCGATTCCACAACCGGCGCCAGTCCGTTCAATTCGTTTTGCAGATCATTCTGGCTCTTCAACAAATCGGCAGATGCTGTCTTGGGATCGGTAATGGTTGGGTTCGAATAAATCTGTTGGATTTGTCCTTCGACAACATCGAGTTGGTAAACCAGCGCGAAATATTGTTCGACCGCCTGCGTCTGGCTTTGCTGGCTGAGATGCTGAGGGGCGGCAATGCCGCTTTCGCTCATCTTCTCGCCAAAAGCTGAGAGCGTCCAGCCGACATAATCGAATTCCACATTGCGCACGATCTCTTCGGCCTTCTCGGTGACGGTAAGCGGGCGCATGGCAGAGCCGGTAAGCAATGCGGCGCAGATCACTAAGAGAAGGAACTTTTCGAGAATTGACAGGAGCTTCATCAGGATGATTATACAACCTCAAGAATGAACGATTGACTGGAGTATAATATTTAACTTGAGTTTGGTAATTAAGGACTTTCTAATTATCCGTTTGGAGTAGATGAGTATGAAGAAAAGAACCATCCTGATCGGTGCGGCAATCCTCGTCCTGGCAGCAGGCGCGTATTTTGTGATCCAGACCATCCAAAGAAATCGCCAGGCCAGCGCGCAGTACCAGACTGTTACCCTTACCCGCGGAAGCCTGACCGCCATCGTCGGCGCCAGCGGAACCGTGCGGGCAAACCAGACAGCGATGCTCACCTGGGCTACGAACGGTCAAATCGCTGACATTTTAGTCAATGTCGGCGAAAAGGTGAATCCCGGCCAGGAACTCGCGAACCTGGTCGATAGCTCGCTTCCCCAAACTGTGATCCTTGCCACCGCCGACCTGGTCACCGCGCAGCGCAATTTGGAAAATCTGCTCAATTCAAACACCGCTTTTGCCCAGGCGCAGGTGAATCTCAACAATGCGCAGAAAGCCTATAACAGCGCTGCGGGGGCGCAACTATACCCTGATACGACCCGCCGCAGCAACCAGGATCAGATCGACGAGGCGCGTTCCGCTGTTGTGATCGCCCAGGACAAGGTGAACAAGGCTCAGGACTATTACAACCGGTTCTCCGAAGTGGCAGACAGCGACCCGCTGAAAGCAGCAGCGCTCAATTCACTGGCAAACGCCCGCCAGAACCTCGACCAGGCGCAAAAAAATCTTAACTACTATCTCAATGTGCCTTCGACCTTCGACATCGTCCAATCGGATGCCAATGTAGCCCTTGCCAAGGCGCAGCTCGAAGACGCGCAGCGAGAGTACGACCGCTTGAAGGACGGCCCCGATGCCCAGGATATTCTGGCAGCACAGGCGCACATCACAGCACTTCAAGCCACGATCAACATGGCAAAACTCACCGCGCCCATCGCCGGAACAGTTACAGCGTCGAACAGCATGGTCGGCGACCAGGTCAGCGGGGGAACGGTCAGCTTCAGGATCGACGATCTCTCACACTATCTGGTCGATGTACAGGTGTCTGAAGTCGATATCAACCGCATCAAGGCCGGGCAGGATGTGACTTTCAGCTTCGATGCCATCAGCGGACAGACATATTCAGGCAAAATCGTCGCCGCATCGCGGGTGGGGACCAACACCGCAAACGGCGTGAATTTCACGGTCACCGCGGAGCTTCTCAACCCGGATGAACAGGTGCTGCCCGGCATGACCGCAGCCGTCAACATCGTGGTAAGCCAGCTTGATAATGTGCTCATCGTGCCCAATCGCGCGGTGCGGACGGTGAACAACAATCTCGTGGTCTACATTCTGCGCAACGGCGTGCCGACCCCTGTCAATATCCAGATCGGCGCCTCTTCAGACACCGATTCTGAAATCGTCTCGGGCGATGTCAAGGCGGGTGATCAGATCGTCCTGAATCCCCCATCCACCCTGCTCAGCGGAGGCGGCGGTGGAGGACCCTTCTAGGAAAGCCGGCATGGACAATATTGTTATTCAGGTCAGGGATCTGACCAAAATCTATACGATGGGCATCGTCGAAGTCCACGCGCTTGACGGTGTTAGCTTCGATATTCAGGGCGGAGAGATGGTCGCCATTATGGGGCCATCGGGCTCAGGCAAATCGACATTGATGAACCTGCTCGGCTGCCTCGACCGTCCCACCAGCG
>JAJXZS010000030.1 GCA_021779955.1 Chloroflexota bacterium
GCCGCCGATGCCTTTGCCAATGGCGCGCGCGAGGTGCCGCTGGTGCGGCTGGCCTGGGCGCGCAGCGGCGACAAGGGCGACTGCGCCAACATCGGCCTGATCGCGTTGCTCGATTCTGCGGGGCTGACCGAGAATGACGTCACCCTTGACTCGATCGGGTTCAACCAGGTGGCTGCCCTTTCCACAGACCGTGATGACGCGGTCGTCATTTACGTGGCCAATGAGCCGAATGTGCTCAAAAGCGAGGGAATCGATGTCAATGTGATCAAGGTATCTGATTACAGTTCACTGGTCGGCAATGGGCTGGTAACGAACGAGACCACGCTGGCAAACAACCCTGATCTCGTGCAGAAAATGGTGCGCGCCACACTGAAAGGGATTGCATACGTCAACGCCAACCCGGACCAGTCTTTTCAGATTTGCATGAAGTACGTTGAAAACCTGGCCAACAGCGACCAGGCGCTCCAAAAGCAGGTGCTCGCCGATTCCATTGCCGAGTGGCAGGCAGCAACGCCTGGCGAGAGTGACCCGGCTGCCTGGGAGAACATGCAGCGGATCTTGCTCAAAATGAGCTTATTGACTGCACCGCTCGACCTGAACCAGGCTTACACCAACCAGTTTGTGCCGTAATATGGACATATGAACGAGCCATTGATTACAGTAAGCCACCTTGGCGTCACCTTCGACGATGCTTCCGGCGATCTTGAAGCGATCGACGATATCAGCTTCTCATTGCACGATCAAGAATTTCTGTGTGTTTTGGGGCCTTCGGGTAGCGGCAAGAGCACGCTGCTCAGGGTGCTCGCCGGTTTATTGGCTCCAAGCACAGGCGAGGTGCGCTTCCATGGACAAAACCGCATTCCCAAAGTGGGGCTCGTTTTCCAGCATGCCAACCTGATGCCGTGGCGTACTGCCATCGAAAACATCAAGTTGCCGCTCGAACTGGCAGGCGAGAGCGAAGAAACGATCAAAGCAGAATCAGAAGCGATGATCGATCTGGTCGGATTGAAGGATTTTTCCCTATCTTATCCCGATGACCTTTCCGGCGGCATGGCGCAGCGGATTGCCATTGCCCGTGCCCTCGTGCAGAAACCGGATATCTTACTGCTTGACGAGCCTTTCGGCGCGCTCGATGCACTTACCCGCGAACGCATGGGTACTGAACTCTTGCGCATCTGGCAATCGACTCATACCGCTGTGGTCATGGTGACGCATTCGATCCCAGAGGCGCTCCTTCTCTCGGACAGGGTGCTTGTGCTCTCCGCACGGCCAGGCAGGGTCATTCTTGACATGCCGGTGACGCTGCCGCGCCCGAGGCAGGAGCAAATCCGCTACTCGACCGAGTTTATTGACCTCGAGCGTACGTTGCGCGAGTCGATTCAGCTTTAATCGTGCCGGGAGTTGGCAACTGGAATTTCCAGCATCAAAACATCGGTAGCCAGGCGCAGATTGGCGTTGAGCTCGATCGCTTCGAGAGCATTTTGCATTGCGCTGATCGTGTCCAGGATGGTTGATTGCGTGAGGGAAGCGCTGATCTGTTCGAGCTCTGAGCGCCGGTCGATATTCGTCAACGGCGAGTCTGAACCGCTGCGGACGAGATAGAGGTCGCGCATGTAGGTCATCCAGGTCTGCAATTCCATGCGCAGAAGATCTTTCACCCTGTTGATGGTTTCCGAATATACAAAACGCTGCCTTAGATTCATGTCAAAGAGATGAACCAGATCGTCCAGCCAGTGGGCGCGCCGTTCGAGCGCTGCCTTATCCGCGCTCAAGCCAAGGGCCAGGCCGGGGCGCCCGCCTGAGAGATGGGCGTACAAATTTGCATCCTGTTCTGTAAAGCTCCAGCGCTCGACCAGGGCGCGCTCGAGCGCCTCGATGGGCAGCGGGCGCAAGCGCAATATCTCGCAGCGAGAGGCGATGGTCGGCAGCAGGTTCTCTGCGGAATCGGCCGTGAGAATGAGGATCACCTTTTGAGGGGCTTCCTCGAGAGTCTTCAGGAGCGCATTTTGAGCGCTGGCGTTGGCGAGCTGGAAGTTGCGCAGCAGCGCCACGCGATATTTTGCTTCATAAGGCGCCAGTGAGAGGCTGTGCTGCAATTGCCTCACCTGGTCGACTTTGATCATGGCCCCTTCGCTTTCGGACTCCACGATCGAGAGATCTGGCTGCTGGAGTTTGGAGAGCTGTTTGCAGGCGCGGCATTCGTCGCAAAAGTCGCCGGGAGCGGGCGGGTTGAGGCAGTTGACTGCCTTGGCCAATTCGATAGCCAGGCTGCGCCTGCCTGTACCCGGCGATCCGGTGATCAAATAGGCGTGCCGCAAGTCTCCATGGCAGATATGCTGTGCCAGGAGTTGTTCTGCCCATTCATGGCCGATCAAATTCCAACTCATTGTGGCATTTTAGCCCAAAGCGGGGTGAAAGACAAACGTCTACGCCGTCTTTTCGACGACCCAGAAGTGGGAAAGTCCAAGCGCCTGCAGCGGGGACCGCTCCAGTGCCTGCAGCAAAAATCTCAGGAACTTGCCAAGTACAGGCCGCCTGGCGATGATATTGTCATACGCGCCGAATACGGTGCGCCGCTCGATGACCTCGATGGGTAATTGGGCGAACAGGCGGGAGAGGTTTTTGCGGGTATAGACGTTGACATGCGGGGCGAGTCTGTCGCGCCAACGGCGCGGCAGGTAATTGACCAGGGGAATGTTGCCAAAGTGGTATTTGCCCTTCCAGTAGATGCCATGAGTTTCGAATGGATATCCCCGGTTTGGGCAGAAGAGCACCAGCCGGCCGCCGGGCTTGAGCGTGCGGACGATCTCTTTGATCACGAGTCCATCATCCTGAACATGCTCGAGCACTTCGTGGCTGAGGATCAAGTCGAAGGAATTGTCGGGGAAAGGCAGGTGCTCGCCCACGCCGCAGACAACCCGTGGTGTTTTTTGGATGGCATCCAGCGTCCTGGGGAATTCGATATCCAGACCGATGGTGAAATTCGCGTCCGTTGCCAGGCGGGAGAGGTACGATCCCAGCCCGCAGCCGTCGACAAAGATGCTGCCGTTGACGCGCTCCCCCGCGGCTTTAACGATCATCTCCAGCCGCCTGCGCTGTCCTTCGCGCCAGACGTATGAGGGCTCGCCGCGCAGGGCTGCTTTATCCGAATGAGTGGATGTCATCGTACTGCCTGATCCGATTGCTCCAAGATGGGACGAACGCCCCAATGCTACCACAAAACGCTTTGAACCTGCTTACTCGGCAATGCCGGATTCGGGGGCGGGGAATGGCACCCAGGCGAGCACTGTGGATCCCTGGCCGATTTCGCTTGAAATATCCACCTCGCCTCCCGCGTTGGTTGCCCGAGTTTGCATGTTCGAGAGGCCGTGACCGATCGCCTGGTGGATCTGGTCGGGATTGAAGCCCTTGCCGTCGTCATGCACTTCGAGCAGCGCGCGGTCGTCAGTGCGCCACAGAATGACGTCTACTCTGCGGGCATGCGCGTGCTTGGCGATGTTCGCCAGCGCCTCCTGGCAGATATGGAACAGGGCAACCGCCTGCGGGCCTGGCAATTCGGCGAGCCCATCGGCCGGGCCATCGAGATTCACTTCGATCAGTGTGTTGGCTTTGAACTCGTGCACCAGCCGTTGAACTCCCTCGAGCACACTCTCGTTGTGCATCTGGCGCGGGCGCAAATCGAGAATGTAAGCCCGGATGTCGCGGATGGTGTTGTTCAAGTCGTGGACGGCCTGGTCGATACGGCTGGCGGCCATCTCGGGGTCGTCTGTCAGCAGCAGCCTGGCGTGTTCGAGCGTCAAACCCACGGCGTAGACCGATTGGATGATGCCGTCGTGCAAATCCATGCCGAAGCGTTCGCGCTCCTCAAGGATCGCCAACCTTCGATCTGAAAGATTAAGGCGCACGTTTTCCAGGGCGGTTGCCATCCACGATGCGATGGCCTGCAGGAACTGGAACTCTATGTCGTCTATCGGACGGGGGTGGCAGGTTGCCACGCACATGACGCCCAGTACGCCGGTTCGCCCGTTGAGAGGGAGTACGGCAATTTGAAAAATTTGCTTCGAGCGAATTCCGGGGATGAGATCGGGATACTTGTTCTCGCCGAGGTCCATGATCAGCGCATAGCCCGATTGTGCCACCTTACCCACAGTGCCTTCGCCGATCACGAATTGCTTGCGGATCCACAGGTTGTCGGTGTCTCCGCCGCGATGGCTCTTCAAGATCAGGTTGCGGCTGTCTTCCTGGCGCAAAAAGACTTCGGCAACTTCCATTTGTAGATAGTTCATCAACTGGCCAAGCCCGTTATCGACGATCTGGTCGATATCCGTGCTTGTGGCCAGGGTGGATGCCAGTTCGTTGAGCAGCGCCAGGTTTTCGTTACGGCGGGTGAGAATGCGATCGCGGGAGATCAAATCGCGATAGAGCTGTGCATTGGTGATCGCAACTGCGGCGTAGTTGGCAAGCATCTCGATGATTCCCTGATCATTGGCGTCGAATGCCTTGGCGCTTTGCTTGTTCGTCAAATAGATCTGCCCGAGCTGTTTTTCTCCCTGCAGAATGGGCACACCCAGGAAGGAGGTCATTGCAGGGTGAAAAACCGGGAAACCGCCCTGGCGCGGATCTTTGCTAATATCAGGAATGAGGATGGCTTCTTTCGAGTGCATCAATGCGCCGATGAGCCCTTCGCCTACAGGAGGGTGGGGCATCTGGTCGATTTCCTGCCGCGTCATGCCAATGGGGATGAAACGCTCCAGCTCGCCCTTTTCGTCCAGCACGCCTACAGCGGCGTATTTGGCGGTCGAAAGCTCACAGGCAATAGAACCAATTCGCTCGAGAAGCGAATCCAGTGAAATATCCTTCACCAGGTCAAGGCTTGCCGAGTGGAGCGCGAGGAGTTGCTGCGAAAGTTGTTCTCTTGTTAGACTGGTAGCGGTCATTTATTTACGTCCATTTATTTTACTTGAATGACCCGTAGACGTCAATCCTATATTTATGATATGATTAGTCTTAATTAATTGATAATTCCCTGCGGACGCGGACTGCGGTTTCGGGTCCGTCCGCTATAATTAGAACGAGGTACCTTATGGCGTCGTCATTTTTTGAAAGAAAGAAACGCGAAGATGAGATCAAACGGGAAGGCAGACTGCCACCCGGTCAATCGCTAACATTGAAGTTCCCGGTGTTGCAGTATGGTCCGATCCCCGATTTCGATCCTTCAACCTGGACGTTCGAAGTCTGGGGCGAGGTCGAGAAACCCTTCAAGTTGACCTGGGACGAATTCAGTCAGCTCCCGCGAACGAAGCGGGTTCTCGACATCCATTGCGTGACGAGTTGGAGCAAATTCGATACCGAATGGGAAGGCGTCTCTGTGCGCGACCTCGTCGATTCCGGCGTGATCCAGCTCAAGCCCTCGGCAAAATACGTCATCCAGCACGCGGAATTTGGATTTACGGCCAATCTGCCTTTGAGCGTGGTCATGGCCGATAACTTCCTGATGGCCACGCACTATGACGGCCAGCCCCTTCCGCCCGAGCATGGCGCTCCTCTTCGCGGCGTCGTCGGCGCCATCAAAGATCGAAGCGATCTGATGGTTCCCTACTTCTGGAAGGGCGCCAAATGGCTGCGCGGTCTGCAATTCACGGCAGTCGATCGGCGAGGATTTTGGGAGCAAGCCGGATATCACAATGAAGGGGATGTCTGGAAGGAAGAGCGTTACGGCTAGTCCCGGCCGTAAATCCTATTTGCTTGATTTGACCATCAACAGGCGGACATAAAGGCCCAGGCCAACGCCGGCGATCAGTACGAGACCGCCAACGATCGCGAGAAGGATGGATTTGCCTCCACCCTGTTGTTGGGTCGCGCCAGATCGCGAGCTGGATTGAGCGCTGAAGTTTACGGTTGCGGTATCCCCGGCTTTCAAGTCAATGGAGACTGATTGGCTCGACGTGGCATTGTAGCCCTCAGGGATGGCCATACTGATGGTGTAGTGCGACTCCGGAAGGTTTTCGAAACATACAGGGTCGAGAGTGGCTGTGGCAATGCTGGTACCTGAAAGCGAAGTATTGCTCGCTGCGCTGCTGATGTTGAATTGCCCTCCGGCAATCGGGCCTTCGCCCGTGTCCACCATGCCGTTGCCGTTGATATCGTTGAACAGATAGACGCACAGCGTCCCAAATCCTGATGCGGGCTGCGCAGTTGGGATGGGCGAAGTAGGTGTAGGGCTTGGCCCGGGGGTGATCACCGCCGTGGGAACGATGGCGAGGCGCAACCTGGTTCCGGCGGTCAGAAACTTGCAGCCGTCGGCATTCAGATTGTTCAACGATTGCAGGGTTTCTGTCGAAATGCCGTTCAGAAGAGCGATGCTTTCACATGAATCGCCTTCTCTGACAGTGTAGATGACGTTGCCGTTGGCGTCGGCCGTTGGAGTGTAATAGTAGATCTGCGCCTCGGCGGGTTGGGTGAGCAACGGCGCAAAGATGATTAGCAGGACCACGGCCAGGACGACCGGAATGAGTGAAATTGTTTTCTTCATAGGCTTTGCCAAAGATTATAACATTATTATTTTCTCGTAAAGAGAGCGTGAAAATCGCATCGAAAGGTATAATCAATTATAGGAAATTCCGTTCGAATGAAGATGTTGATACCGGCTTCACGTTTGTTTCTCGCTGCAACGATCGCATTGGGGTTTATTCTGTCTGCCTGCGCACCTCAAGGTGACCAATCGGGCGAGATCGCTACCGATACCCCAATTCCAAGCCCTACGCCAACCATTGAATGGTTCCCGCCCACGCCAACCATTCCCATCCCGCCGACACCTACTCCTGATACTCAACCGGAATCGCTGCCGGGCGTTGGAGACCTGATCTACACCGATACGTTCGATGAATCGTCGCTTTGGACTTCCGATCAGGCGCAGGCGCAGAACGGAAATATTGCCTTCGCCGGCAGCGAACTGACCCTGGCCGTGCTCGCGCCGAAAGCAACGCTGCAGACCTTCCGCCGTGATCCTGTTCTGACCGATTTCTACGCCGAGGTTACTGTCACTGCCAACCTGTGCCAGGGGAGTGATGCAGTTGGCTTGCTTTTTCGCACCAACGGCAACGATTCTTATCGCTATCTGATCGATTGCAGCGGCATGGTTTCTGCCCAGGTGGTGATTAACGGGGCGCCGACCCCCATGCAAGATTGGATCGGCAGCGGTGAGTTGCTTCAAGGGCTGCCTGCGCCGGTCAAACTTGCGGTTTGGGCTTCCAAAAACACTTTGCGTTTCTTCATTAACGACCAGTTCCAGTTCGAAATAAACCGCAATGTCTATGTCAGCGGAGGAATCGGGCTCTATGCCAGGGCTGCCTCGGATAGTGCGCTGAGCGTCAGCTTCTCGAATCTCTCTGTCTACCAGGTTGCAGGTACTCCGCCGGCAGGCGCATCGCCTTCACCATTCTCTGCGACAGCGACCCCCACACCCTGACGCAATTCATCGGTATCGAGGCACCATCTGCATCTCTGCATGAACCTTCATCGCAAGAAACGCCATCACTGACTTGCGCCGCTCCATGCTGCGGCAGGCATCGATTGATCCGCCCCAAGATTTGCGGTGTTGTTTGCACAACATTGCATTTCTCAAATCGTGTAAAATAATCTTAAATGCGACGCGGATTCATTCAAAGGAGAAAACATGTATCAGAAAATCGTCATTGTGGGACGCCTGGGCAGAGACCCCGAAATGCGGTTCACGCCATCCGGTCAGGCTGTAACGAGCTTCTCGGTTGCTACCGACAATTTTCATAACGACGCAAACGGAGCCTCGGTAAAAGACACCGTTTGGTTTAGAATTTCCGCCTGGGGTAAGTTGGCCGAGACCTGCAACAACTATCTTCAAAAAGGCAAAATGGTTTTGGTCGAAGGCCGCCTTACCGCAGACGCCAAGACGGGCGGACCTCGCGTTTGGACAGCCCAGGATGGCACGACCAGGGCGAGTTTCGAGGTTTCAGCGCAGACCGTGAAGTTTCTATCTGGTAAGGCTGAAGGCGCGGCCGGTGGCGCTGGTGAAGAGGAAGCAGAAGTTCCGACATCGGATGATAACATTCCATTCTAAGGAGAGTTGCTCTCAAGGAGCGATCGAGACAAAATGAGTGAACAAGAAAAGCATCCGGCTTCCACGATGCCCCCGATGGATGTTCCGGAAGATTTGTTACCAATCTATTCAAATTTGGTGCGCATCAGCCATTCGCCGTCTGAAATCATCCTGGATTTTAGCCGCATCCTTCCAGGCCAAACGGCTGCGCATGTGCTCGCGCGTATCCTCATGTCTCCCATTGGGGTGAAGCTGCTCTACCGCGCTTTGGGTGAGAACATTGCCCGCTATGAGGCGGCTTTTGGCGAAATTCGCACACCAGGGGATTCACCGTTGGCAAACGACCTGTTCAAACAGATCCATCCGCCCCATCCTCCCGAGACAGGTGAATAGAGATGCATAACTTCAACGGAATTATCGAACAGGCAGAAGCTGTCTTCGAGGCGCGTACCAAGGCCCGCGACCAGGCATTGGTGCAGGCCCGCCAGTTGACCCGGCTCTCCGCTCATACCATCCGTGCCATTCACCGCAGTGAGGTCGACCAGGCGCATACCCTGCTCGATGAAGCGCGCGCGATCGTCGAGGCGCTCAAGACGGACCTTGCAGGCTTCCCCGATCTGTATTTCGCCGGCTACACCCAGGATGCAATCAAGGAATATGCCGAAGCAAGCACCACCTGCGCGCTGATCGAAAATGAGCCTTTGCCCCTGCCCGAAACCATGGGCATCGAGATTGCCACCTACATTAATGGACTTGCCGAAGCCATTGGCGAATTGCGCCGGCGCTGTCTCGACATCTTGCGCCAGGGATATTCTGAAGAAGCCGAACGTCTCCTGGGCGAGATGGACGAAATCTATAATTTCCTGGTCACCATGGACTACCCCGACGCGGTCACCAACGGCTTGCGCCGCCAGACTGACCTTGCCCGCGGTATCATCGAACGCACCCGGGCTGACCTGACGATCAGCCTGCGCGAGCAGCATCTACAGGAAGCACTCCAAGAGTTTGCCGATCGATATCCCGGCATGAAGGCTGAATGAAAGTCGTTAAAGCATCTGAGCTGGGCCTTTACCTCTATTGCAGGCGAGCCTGGTTTTACCAGCAAGAAGGATTGAAATCGCAGAATTTGCCTGAGATGGCAAGGGGCATTGCGTTTCACCAGCGTCACGGTTGGCAGGTCTTGACAGCCGGCTTGCTTAAGATTCTGGCCTTCGTCTGCCTCATTGGGGCAGCCCTGGGCGCTTTATTATTGGTATTCGATTGAGGTTTTGAATGATCCAATCCGACCTCGTGTTCGTCGCGATAATCGTTTTACTGGCGATGGGAATTGCTGCGCTCATCATCAGCCGCAGAACTCAAAGGGCTACTGGTTTGCCCGAAGGCCGGTTGATCTATTCAGACACAACTGCCTGGCATAAGGTCAACCGGGCATATTTCGATTCTGAATGGGGACTGGCAGGGAAACCCGATTATGTCATCGATGTGCGTGGGGTTCAAATTCCAGTCGAGGTAAAAAGCAGCCAGGCTAAACACCCCTATGACAGCCATATCCTCCAGCTTGCTGCATATTGCCGTCTGATCCAGGTGAATAGCGGCGTGCGGCCGCCGATGGGGCTGATCAAGTACCAGGACCGTGTGTTCGAGATCGCTTATTCTGAGTTTCTCGAGAAGCGGCTCGAGGCGCTGATTTCCGAGGTCCGCAGCCATGATGGCGCGAGTGACTTGACACGCTCGCATAATTCACCGGCGCGCTGTGCGGGCTGTGGCTATCGTTCCCAATGTGATCAAAGCCTGAACGTGACCAACAGCAATCAGCCAAAAAAGATATAATTAAGGAACTATGCCCGAAAACAAGAAGGAAGTCCGTTCGATCGTCATCCTTGCCAACCCGACCATGCCGGAGGCGCTCGCCGAAGGCCGGAAAGTTCAAAGAGCACTCGAGAAGACACATCAGGTCAGGACTGTGTTGGCGAATATCGACGACACGGCCATCCGCAAGCGGGTGACCGAAAATGAATTCGACATTTTGATCGCCCTGGGTGGTGATGGCACGATGCTGCGCGCGGGCCACCTGGCTGCGCCGGTAGGGCTGCCCATCCTCGGCATCAACCTCGGGCGGTTCGGTTTTCTGATGCAGTTGCGCCTGGACGATTGGAAAGCTGCAGTCCCGCGCCTGCTGGCAGGCGAGTATAAACTCGAGCACCGTATGATGCTCCAGGCGGAGCTCTTGCGCGGCGATGCCATCTTGCAGACCTTGCAGGTGGTTAACGAAGCAGTCGTCTGTCGCGGGAAATACGTTCGACCGATCCGGGTGGTGGCTTCTGTCGATGGCTACGTCCTTGCCTCATACGTGGCAGATGGACTGATCGCGGCTACACCCACGGGCTCGACCGGATACGCCCTTGCAGCTAATGGGCCCATCCTGCCCCCTGAATTGCGCAACATTCTCATCATACCGGTCGCTCCGCACCTTTCGATGGAGCATGCCGTTGTCCTTCCCGAAGGCGCCACGGTGATCTTCTCACACGAGACCGATCACGAGGCTGTCTTGAGCGTCGACGGCCATGAACCGATCCATCTGGAGGACGGCGATCGCGTACGAATTTCGAGCGGCGCGCATACACTGAAGTTTGTTGTCTTCAAAGACCCCGGTTACTTTTATCGTAACCTGAGTTTATACATGGAGCAGAACCCATCGCGCAATGGATTAAAATGACAGACGTCGAAAACAATTCAACAACCAACCCTGAGCCTGAAACGCTCTATTGTTACGTACATCCCGATCGCCCCACGCTGCTGCGCTGCAATCGCTGCGGACGTCCCATCTGCACCAAATGTGCAGTGCTTACGCCAACCGGCTATCGCTGCAAAGAATGTGTGAAAAGCCAGCAAAAGATATTTATCACAGCCCGCTGGTGGGATTACCCTCTGGCAGTGTTGATTGCCGCTGTATTGGGTTACATTGGGAGCTTAATTGTCAGCCAGTTGGGAGGCTTTCTCGGGTTCATTACCATCTTTATCGCCCCGATCGCCGGTATGATTATTTCTGAAGCAGTCAGGTTTGTGACTCACAAGCGCCGATCGAAGCCCCTCTTCTGGACGGCCGCTGCGGCAACATTCGTGGGCAGCATTATCATCAGCCTTACTTACATTTCTTTTCTCTTTCTTGGACGAGGAATCGGCGCCTTGTACGGGATCCTCTGGCCTTCTGTTTTTGCCGTGCTGACGACATCGACCGTCTATTACAGGCTGGCAGGCATCCGCTTATAGGAAGGACTCATGTTAACTGAACTCCGTATCGAGAACTTCGCCATCATCCAGGCGCTCGAATTGCATTTCAAGAACGGGCTGGTCATCTTCACAGGTGAGACCGGCGCCGGCAAGTCGATCATTCTGGATGCCATCGAAGCTTTGGTCGGCGGACGCTCTGATGCAACCATGGTGCGCAGCGGATCAGATCGTGCAGCGCTTGAAGCAGTTTTCAAAATCCCGGCGCAATTCAGCACAGAGCTTCATGCCATCCTCGAACGCGAAGATCTCGATGACGGATCGGACGAGGTAGTGTTTGGCCGTGAGATTCGCCTCGAAGGGCGCACGGTGGCGCGAGTCAACGGGCGGAGTGTCAATGTAGGGCTTCTCAAGGAACTGGGAACTTCCCTGGTCGATATCCATGGTCAATCGGAACACCTTTCTCTGTTGAATGTAAAATCTCATCTCGGTTTGCTTGATCGCTTTGCCGGAGTACCCAAAGAACAGGAGGAATACCAGGCAGCCTACCGCAATCTGCGGCAGATCCGCAAGGAATTACAGACCCTGCGCGAAGTGGAAGCCGAAGCTGGGCGCCGGATGGAGTTGCTCGAATTCCAGGCCCAGGAAATCCAGGGCGCCAATTTGAGCCTGGGCGAGGACGAAGAGCTTACCCAGGAACGTTCGCGCCTCGCAAACGCCGAGACGCTTACCACTTCAGCCCAACAGGTTTTGACCCTCCTGGACGAAGGCGGGCCGGACGCGCTTGCCGTAAGCGACTTATTGGGGCAGGCAAGGCAGTTGCTCTCGAACCTTGCGCGTATCGATTCGAGCCAGTCTGCGCTTCTCGAACAACTGGAGGGCGCCTCCGAGCAGCTTTCCGATGTGGCGCGCAGTCTGAGCGGATACCTGGAAGAGATCGAATACAACCCCCGCCGGCTCGAGCAGGTCGAGGAAAGGCTCGAGCTGATCCATCGCGTGCTCAAAAAATACGGAGGCACGGTCGAAGCTGCGCTCGAATTCGGTCAGAATGCGCGCAGCCAGCTCGAAAGCATTGCCCATGCCGGCGAGCGGATCGCAGAATTGGAAGAGCAGGAACAGGCTGCGCTGGACGTGTTGAAAGACAGGGCGATCGCCCTTTCCGGAAAACGCAAAGCCGCAGCTCTGACGCTGCAGGAGTGCGTCGAAAAGGAGCTTGCCGATCTGAGTATGTCTGGGGCGAAGTTCGAAGTCGAATTTGCGACCGCTGAATCCGATGCCGGTGTCGAGGTGACGCCAGGCATCAGGACAGCCTTCAACGAAACAGGCATCGATCAGGTCGAATTCTTCATTGCGCCCAACCCGGGCGAAGGCCTGAAGCCGTTGACCAAGATCGCTTCAGGCGGAGAGACTTCCAGGTTGATGCTTGCGCTCAAGAATGTGCTCACCGGCGCCGATTTTATCCCAACGCTGATCTTTGACGAGATCGATCAGGGGATAGGCGGTAGAGTAGGAAATGTGGTCGGTGAAAAACTGTGGAGGCTTGCGCGAAATCACCAGGTGATGTGCGTCACTCATCTGCCGCAACTTGCCGCATATGGTGACCAGCATTACAGCGTGCGTAAGCTCGTCCATGACGGTCGCACCACCACCGAAGTCCATGAACTGGCGGATACTTCCCGTGAGTCCGAACTGGCGCTGATGACCGGAAGCGTCAGCGAAGCAACGCTCAAAGCTGCCCGCGAAGTTCTTGAAGCAGCCCAAAAACGGTCGCAGACGGATTAAAAGCAACATTCCCCCAGGTACGTTTGGAGCGAAATTCATGCCATTACCCGTAGATAAGAATCAACTCCAGATCGCCCTCCTCGGTCCCCCAATCGTAAAATACGCCGGACAGATACAGAAAATTGAACGCTATCGGACACGGGCAGTGTTGTTTTACCTTGCTGCCCAAAAAGTGCCTGTCAGCAGGGATGCGCTGTGTGCCAGGTTCTGGCCCAATCTGTCTGAAAAAGCTGCCCATAAGAACCTGCGCGAGATTCTCAGTCACCTGAGGACTCAGTTTGCCGACATCGAGGTGATCGAAACTCACTACGATCAGCTTTCGCTCAACTCCGAAAACAGCCAGGTTGACGTTCGCGATTTTCAAAGCCTTATCGACAGGGTTCACTTTAATCTTTATGCTATCCCCACGGGGAAACTACCCGAATCTCTTTACCGCGAGCTTCGCGAGGGCGTATCTCTCTGGCGGACACCCCATTTCATGGATGGTTTCGCCCCGCGCAATTTGCCTGAATTCGATGCGTGGATCGTGGAGACAAACCAGGAGTTGCGGCACTGGCAATCCCAATTCCTCGAACGCCTTGCGGATCACACCATCACCACAGGCAATCTCGCTGAAGCTCTATACTGGATCTGGCAGGCCACGCAAATCGAACCGCTAAATACCGACCTGCATTACCTCGCGCTGACCTGCCTGCGTGACAGCGGAAAAACCGATGGCTTTTCCGCTTACATGGAGCAGGTCGAAAAGATCTACAAGACCGATCACAACCTTGAAGTTCCCCAGTTGCTGACAGATTTCATCGCTCGCAGCCTGGAATCCAAGGAAATGTTCGGGGTCCATATCGGGGAATCCGGTGAACAACGAATCGATCCACAGCCCGCGTTTATCGGGCGCAAGGATTTGATGCTGCAAATTAACCTCTGGGCGCAGCGCGGAGGGATCATCTATGTAAAGGGTGAATCGGGCATTGGCAAAAGCCGGCTGCTCCAGGAGTTTTACAACCGCATCGATTTTCCCATCCGCTCGGTTTTCTGCAACGCCCAGGCTATGGAACAGAACCTCCCCTTCCAACCCTTCATCGATGGCTTGCGCAGTGCAATCAAACCCGATGATTGGCAGTCCCTCCCGCAGCCCCAGGCGGAAATCCTTTCCCGGTTGTTTCCTGAAATCTCGGAATATCGTCCGGATGTCAGCGGCGGTAGTCATTTGGTTGTTCAGAACGCTTTCCAGGCAATCTTCGAAGCCATCTATGTGCTCCTGGGGAATATGGCAGGCCAAAAGCACCTCGTGTTGTTCTTCGATGATGCTCATTGGGCTGATGAGGCAACGATCTCGTTGCTTTCCCACCTGTGTTCTCGTGGTTTGTTCCAGGGCAATAATGTATTGATACTGGCCGCCCGTAATGAGGAGAAGAACAATGGCCTGTTCCAGTGCATTCGTTCGGTTGAAAGGCGCAGCAACTTCCAATCTGTAAAACTGGATTACCTGAATGAAAAGGAAATCGGCGAACTGGTTTATTCTGTGCTTGGGCAAATGCCTCCGCCTGAGATGGTAGCCAGACTGATGCGCGAGGTGGGCGGCAATCCGCTCTTTCTCCACCAGACGCTAAAGCTGATCATGGACTACTCGGTTAACATTGATTCCCTGTCCGTGATGACGACCTTCCCAATTCCCTATGAGGTTCAGGCAGTGATCCGCGAGCGTATCGATAGCCTGGTTCCCGATGCCCTTGCGGTGGTCAATATTTGCGCAGTGATTGGTAACGCTTTCACGCCTGGTTTGGTCGAAGATGTGTGCCATTTGGATCGTGAACGTCTGGTGCAGATCTTTGAGCAGTTGGTTGCCATGCATCTGCTCAATGAGAACAAAGACGTCAAACCTGCCGGTGGATATGCGTTCGCCCACGAAAAAGTGCGCGATTCGATCCTGGGCAATCTCAGTCCGGCCCGGGCCCGCATGCTCAATCTGCAAGTCGTGGAAGCCCTGCAAAAGCGCCATGGACAGCCGCTGGCACTCTCTTCGCACTTTGCTCAGTATTACGAGGCCGCAGGCGAGCTAAAGGCGGCTTTTACAGAGTGGATCCATGCAGGGCAGCATGCCAGGCAGCTTTTTTCAAGGGCCGATTCTTATTTCGCATATCAACGCGCCTTCGACCTGATCAAACACAATGAGGGACTCTTTACCATTGGTGAAATTCACGAACTGATTACCAAATGGGGCAATTACACCTTCGACATTCTTGATAAAGAAACCTGCGAATTCGTGTATCAGAGCTGCCTGGATTGGGGCAATCAGCGGCAAAGCCCGTTGTTGATCGGAACCGGACAAAGCGGCCTGGCTCGTGTGATGGGCATGCGCAATCAGATCCCCAGCGCTCTCAAACGCATGCGCCTGGCGCTGAAGAGCCTCGAAGCCGGCGGCTGGGTCGGTGAACTGATTCAAGCTTATGCGCGCCTTGGTAATCTATACCACCTGGCGAACAACTACCGCGAGGCGCGGGAAGCCTACGAAAAGGCCCTATCATTGACGGGAAACGGTGAAGTTGAAAGCCGCATGGCCATTGAGGCGCGGATCAGCGCCCAGGCCCTCCTTTCCATTCTATATTCCGAAACAGGCTGGCCGGCCAGGGCGCTCGATTTGGCCAATCAGAGCCTCGAAGCGAGTCAGACCGTGCACCGCATCACTTCAAGGATCCAGGCATATGCAGCCAGGGCAATAGCCCTGTTTTATACAGGAAATTTTCGTGAGGCGATCGAGGCGGGTCGATTCGTGCTGGAAGATGCCAGTGCAAAAGGTACCGCTTTCTGGCAAGCGCTTTTGAACAGCGCACTCGCCCGCAGCTACATCTCAGCCGGATTCATCGATAAAGCCTGGGCTCATCTGGATGAAGCCAACCGTCAGAGTGAGATTGCGGAGATGCCTTACCTTACCGGCCAGGCGCGTACCATTCGCGGCGAGATATTTCGTTATCTCCGTCAATATCCTGGAGCAGAAAAGCTTTTTTTGTCCAGCATCCACGAGAACCGCTACGATTTTTTTGCCCTGGAATGCATCTATAAGCTCGGCTTTGTCAAAATATCGACCGGCGAGAGCGCGAAGGGCTTTGAATTGATCGAATTGGCCAGGAGCCAGGCAGAGAAGATGGAGCTTGGCATGATCACGCTCCCGGCAAAAGCAGCGATGTTGATTTCGGGCTGCTACGGCAACGGGAAAGTTGATGATCCTCAAGCTTTCGAGAATCTCATTCGCGAGGTAAGAGAGCGCGGATTCATGCCCCTGCCGCTTTGGCTGGAGTTCATCAAATTTACCTTTGATTATTCAAACGGCTTGAACGAAGATGCGTTGAAAAGGCTGCTCCAATTGCTCAAAGAGATCCACGATTCGGGCAATATCTGGCTGGAATTGGATGCTTATGACTACGTCTTGAAATCGAAGGTTATCCCCGTTCAATTCAAGCCCCAGGCCCGTCAGCGCATTCAAGCTATTTGCGACCACCTGGTTGAACATGCTGTGCAAGAGCCTGTAAACGAGATGGTGAAAGACTTTACCAACGAAATCGAGAAGTCGATTGCATCCGTTACTGAATGAACGTCAACATTTTGTCAATGCGGGCTCGGTATAGTATGTTCACGTGTACAGGCTGGGTGCAGGTAACAGGGAACCTGCACGGTTAAGGTCGATAGCGTCCGGGGGAGTGACTCTGTCGACCTTTTTTAATTCGGGCTAGTTGACATCGAGATGCGCAATTGTCACCCCGTCGCCGCCTTCATTGTCGGCGCCGGATTCAAAGCGCGATACATGATCGGAATCGGCAAGCGCTTCGCGAATCACCTGGCGCAGCTTGCCGGTACCCTTGCCGTGGATGATGCGGACAAAGGGCATTCCTGCCAGAAAAGCATTCTCAAGGTAGCGGTCGAGCGCCTCGACAGCGTCCTCTGCCCTCTGACCCCTCAGGTCGATTTCCATGCCGGGTGAAGACCGGTAAGGCATTGCCGGCATAGACGTCTGGCGTTCAGGCTGCGACCGGGTGGTCTGCGCTTCTTCGGATTCATCGACCACTGCATCCGGACGTTCCAACTCAGACAGGCGCACCCGGATGCGCAGATTACCCACCTGCACTTCAGCGTCCATTTCGCTCAACGACGTGATCACACCCTCCAGCCTGAGGCTGGACACCCGCACCCGATCGCCGATCTTGAGCGGCCCGTTTGCTCCGGCTCGCAATATTGGCTTGCGCGGAACTCTGCGTTCGACCTTTTCCTCGATCTCATCTGCCTTTTCTTCGATTCCTCGCAGCGCTTCGAGCGGTTGTCGCGCCTTCACCAGGTCTCTGCGGATCACTTCCATTTCGCGCCGCAGCCCTTCAAGCTCGGCTTCGGCTTCCTCACGCGTTTTTCTCATTTCTGCCTGGCGTTCGTCTTCGATTTTCTCCAGGCGAGCTGAAAGCTCAGCTTTAAGAGTTTGCGCCAGCGAACGGTCGCGGTCGGCTGCCGAGCGGGCATTTCGTGCCACCTCACGCTGATGATGAATCTCGTTCAACAGGTCTTCCGCTTTCAACTCGTCAGGGTCGATCATGGTTTTTGCCGAATCGAGGATCTCCTCAGGCAGATGCAGGCGCCTGGCAATTGCCAGCGCGTTCGAGCGTCCAGGGATGCCCAGGGTGAGATGATAAGTGGGGCGCAGTGTCTTCAGGTCGAATTCCATGCTGGCGTTGATCACCCCTTCGGTGGCATGCGCAAGCGCCTTCAACTCGGGGTAATGCGTCGCGATCAGGCAGGGAATGCGTTTTTCCACCAGGTAGAGCAGAATGGCGCGGGCGATGGCCGATCCTTCCTGCGGATCGGTGCCTGCGCCGAGTTCATCAAGCAGCACCAGTGTCTTGGATTTGGCCCGGTTCAGAATGCGCACGATATTGGTAATGTGACCGCTGAAGGTTGAAAGGCTCTGTTCGATGGATTGCTCGTCGCCAATATCTGCGAATACGTCATCGAAGAAACTCAATTCTGATCCCGATTGTGCGGGAATATGCATGCCTGATTGCGACATGACAACCATTAACCCCACCGTTTTCAAGGTTACGGTTTTACCGCCGGTGTTCGGACCGGTGATGACCACAGCAAAGGTTTGCTCGTCGAGTTCGACATCAATGGGCACTACGGTCTGCGGGTCGAGCAAGGGATGGCGCGCGTGCAGCAGCTTGATTGTGGTTCCGGGGTGATGGGCTTTCGCCGGCGGGTGAATCGGTTTGAGAATGGGTTCGCTGGCTTTCAATGCGTCGGCATACTTGCCGCACATCAGCGCCAGGTCGAACTCTGCCAACGCCGTGACGATGCCGCTGATGGCTTCGGCTTCCTTGCCAACCGTTTCTGAAAGCTGGGCAAGGATGCGGCGTACCTCGTCGCGTTCGGCCAACTGCAGTTCATGCCATTTATTGTTCAGCTCCACAACGCCGATGGGCTCGACAAAAAGCGTGGCCCCTGAACTGGATTGATCATGCACGATGGATTTGACCCGGCTCTTGAACTCAGCCCGCAATGGGATGACGTATCGCCCGTTGCGTTGGGTGATGATGCCTTCCTGCAGCATGGGGCCCGTATGCGGGTCTGAGATCATGCGCTCCAACTTGGTCAGCAGGCGTGAATGGGCGATCTTGACCTCGGAACGGATCGAGGTGAGTTTTTGCGATGCGCTGTCGAGCACCTCACCGCGGTCTGAGATGCAGCGGCTGATGGCCTCGATGATTCCGGGAGGCGGCGGAAAGAGTCTGGCAATTTCGTACAGGTGCGGATAAAGGGCGGCATTCTTTTCGAACGACCTGGCCAGCGACCGGGCTGAAATCAGTGTGCCGCTGACGGCAAGCAGGTCCGACTCGCCAAGCACTCCTCCGCGGCTGGCAAGCGTTACCAGGGGGCGGATGTCGTGCGCCCCGCCCACACCTGACTCGGCTTTAACGCTCAACAAGTGCCTCGCCTCGGTGGTGCGGGCAAGCCGCTCTTGGGCCGTCTCGAGATCCTTCGCGGGTCTGAGTTGGCGGGCAAGGTCGGATGAAGCGCTGAACGCTGCGTAGCCGGCAAGCGCTTCGATGACCTTGGGAAATTCAAGCGTGTTGAGTGTTTTTTCGTCCATCAAAAGCGAGTGTACCATAGATTGCATCTTGCGCTTGAGCCTCGCAGGTTGAAATGAAGCACCGGGTTGCTATAATCAAAGAGAGGTCTTATGAACGGACAGTACAAACTGGACGAGTGGACACACCCGGGGGAGGTCTACGAAAAGCTCGAAGACGGCTCGGTCCGCTGTTTCTCCTGCGGACATCGCTGTCTCATCCATCAGGGAAAGCGGGGCATCTGCAAGGTGCGCTTCAATCGTGAAGGCGAATTGCGCGTGCCATGGGGGTATGTGGCAGGTGCAGCGTCCGATCCGATCGAAAAGAAACCTTTCAATCACTTTCTGCCTGGTGCAAATGCATTCACCTTTGGCATGCTTGGCTGTAATTTTCACTGCAGCTTCTGTCAGAATTGGGTTTCTTCCCAGGCGCTTCGCGATCCTGAGGCTGCCAACCTTTCGAACCCGCCCACGCTGGTGAGCGCTGAAAAACTGGTCGACTACGCCTGGAGCAGCATGGCACAGGTGGTGGCGTCATCTTACAATGAGCCGCTCATCACCAGCGAATGGGCCGTCGAAATCTTCAAGCTTGCCAGAAGTCGCGGAATGAAGACCGTGATGGTTTCGAACGGTTACGCCACGCCCGAAGTGCTCAAGTACGTCCGTCCCTACCTTGATGGGTACAAGATCGACCTGAAAAGCATGAATCCCGTCAACTACCGCGACATGGGAGGAGTGCTCCAATGTGTTTTGGACAGCATCAAACTCGCTGTAGATCTCGGCCTGTGGGTGGAAATCGTCACGCTGGTCATACCCGGATTCAACGATTCTCAAGAGGAACTCTGGGAAGCCTCCCGCTACATCGCTTCGGTGTCCAGAAATATCCCCTGGCACGTCACAGCTTTCCACCCCGACTACAAGATGGAGGATGGCGTTCCAACCCCCGCCGAGACACTCAAGCAGGCTGCTGAAATCGGCCAGGAAGCAGGCTTGAATTACGTGTATGCAGGCAATATCCCAGGCAGGGTGGGTTCGCTTGAAAATACGTATTGTCCGAAATGCGGAAATGCGCTGATCACCCGCCGCGGCTATTCTTTGCAGAGCTACAAGATCACCGCGGAGGGCAAATGTTCATTCTGCGGTGAAAAGATCGCCGGAGTTTGGACGGAGCATCCGGAAGAGATCCGTTACTCCTCCTGGTTTTAAACTTCACATGAAGGAAATGTCAAACTGAGGATCTTAAGTCGCAGTGGGAGAAGTCGTCGCGTTCTGCGTCCCTTCTGCTGTAGGTGACGGGGAAGGCGTTGGCGTTTGTGAAGGAGTCGGCGTCCGGGTAACAGTAGGCGTGCGCGTTGGGGTTCGGGTGCGTGTGGGAGCTGGAGTGCGTGTCGGCCGCGGAGTGCGCGTAGGCGTTGGTGTTGGCAGAGGCGTGTTGTACACCGGAATGATCGACGTATCTGCGCCTGAAATATCCATCAGGTAATCCACAGAAGCCCTGCAGACCGGCTCGAAATTGGCAGCGACGTTGTACCAATCCAGCGGCTTTCCGCTTTTGTAGGTTCGGGTAAGCGCGCGGGCGAGGCAGCCCGGCCCTGCGTTATAGTTCACAAGCGTGAAACGCCACAGGTCTTCATAGGAAGCAATGGATGCGGTTTCCCTGCGCGTTGTGTTGAAGAGCATCCGATCCACCTGCTGACAATTGCCTACGAGCGCCTGTGCAAAGACATTGACGCTGTAATTTGCCTGTGAGAGGTCGATCCCATAGGGGCAGGTGGCGCAGGTGGCATTGACCCTTTGCAGCAGGGCGCCCTGAAGCATGGCGCGATTCTGCGCTGACATGTTGCCGAATCCCCTGTCGCACACCTCGAAGGAAAGCACCAGTGGGCAGAACTGGTTGTAGAAATCGTTATTCCACAGAAGAACCGTCTCGGCTCCGCTCTCGGTCAACTGGCCCAAACCGGC
The DNA here is from genome assembly GCA_021779955.1 of Chloroflexota bacterium. GTDB lineage: Bacteria > Chloroflexota > Anaerolineae > Anaerolineales > Anaerolineaceae > UBA6107. Next base: position 21,150 of record JAJXZS010000030.1, read on the forward strand.
TTCCTTCATCTGGCTATACATGCCAGGCCAAAACTGGCTTTCGCGGTTGAACACGTTTTTCATCAGTTGAGATGGCACACCCGAGCTTTGTGCAACTTCGATGATGGTGCTGTCGAATTGATTCTGCCAATCTGTTGCGGCAGCCCTGGCCTTTTCGACGCCGCATTCGTTGGCCGTGTTATAGGACGCCAGGCCGTAATTGGGGCAATTCGAGGCGTCCACTGTGCCATTTTGAATCAGCATGGCTGAAAGATAGTACAGAGTTTCGTTCGAATAGAGTTCGGCGGGGTCGGTTGGCGATTGAAGCCATTTATCAGGACCGGTCACAGGAGGGAAGACGTTCCAAATTTCGGCGCAGGTTCCTGCAGATTGGTCCCCGAAGTATTGCGTGCTGTTCACCTCGACGTAGAATGAAACGCTGTCCGTTCCGGGCTGGTCGGGATTGGTGAAGTCGCCCCAGGGGATCATTCGCACCTGGGCTGTGTATGTCTCGGTATCATCGCCAAAACTCGATGTACCCCAGAAATTTACGGTCACCCCCTGCGTTCCTGTCGGCGAGAGTGGCACGATGCATTCCCCGTCCGGGCAACTGAACGGCTTTCCGCCGATATCGCCCTGGATGCTGATGATTTGCTCGTTTGGCAGCGGTTCTTCGCCAATGAACTTGAGCTCAGGCGTGCCTGTACACGGGCCCTGTTCGCCCTGAACCTCGCAACCCACCACGGTCAGCCTGACGCTGGGCAGCGGCAGGTCGATGGTGATGGTCTTTTCAGCGTTGTGTTGCCCTACAGATTGCAGGTAATAACCCGCGCAATTGCCGCTTGTGTTGTCGCAAGGGGTGGAACTTATCCAGGTCTGATAGACACCGTTTCCGCACTGGTCGAAAATTTCTTTGGGAGTGGGATTGCCTTCGTGCTCGACGGAGAGATCACAGGCGACCTTGTTGTTCTTCCAGCTCACCAGCCACCATTCATACTCGACGGTATTCACATCGATTGTCGTTTTACGTTTGGAAGAGGCTTCCTGGGCGCGCGCGGTCAGAACCTGATTGGTTGCGATCACGATCATCAGGCAGGCCAACACTCCAATTGCGAGCCAGGCGGCAATTCTCCTCACAAACATCCTCCACCTTGTTGCTCACTGGCGCTTTCCCCCAGTATTTTCGTTCAGGATAGGTAAAGTTTACCTGATTTTATGCATAAATTCAAATTTCGGATCAAGGCGTCGTTTGAGTTGCCTCGGTGGTTCCGGGCGTACCTGCCGTTGGCGACTGCGTGGGCTCGGGAGTTGGACTCGGCGTGAACGTGTTCGTTGGCGTCCGCGTGTTGGTTGCTGTTCGGGTGGGACGTGGAGTGCGCGTGGGTCTCGGCGTGCTCGTAGGCCTGGGTGTGCGCGTTGGCGTTCGGGTGGGTGTGGGCGTATTGGTCGGCGTTGGCGAGCGCGTGAGATCGTATTGGAAGGTAACCAACAGGCCGGTGGTCGGCTGCGGGGTCAGCGCGTAAGACGCTGCGCTCATCAGGAGCGCTTCGATCGAACCGAATGGCGCAGTAAGAACCAGGGCGCCGGTGCTCGAGTTGATCACCTGGGTCTGCAATTCGGTCTGTTTGAAAGCATAAAAGGCCAGGTGGTCACTGTCGCCAACTTTCAAAAGCGCAGGCAACAGGGCAATCAGATCGAAAAGATTGATATCGGTGGTTACCTGGTCTTTATACGCCTGGTAAAGTGTGTTCATGCGGGTCAGTGTGCCGTTGTAGACAAGGGTGTTGAAAAGCGAACGCATCAAGGAAGCCTGGCGCTGATTGCGTGCCGCCTCGTCTGGCCCCATGCGCAGCGTCAAGAGGCAAACAAACTGGTCGCCTTTGACCACCCGGGTTCCGGGGGGCATGTTGTTGCATTTCCGGGTGATCGGGTCATCGAGGGTGATCAGGACTCCCTTGAATTGGTCGACGAACGACGCCAAAACATCGCGGTTGACAATCAAATAATGATCGGGGGTAACACCGAAGTTCGATTGGATTGCGAGGAGCATGCCGGGGACTTCATCCAATGCATAAACCGAGTTCAATCTTTCCGGCGTTCCTTGCGGAGAGGTGATCAAAAGATCGGGCGGGATGGAAACTGCTGCTGCCATCCCATTATTTCGATCCAGGAAGACCAGCATCACCGCTTCAGTTCGCCCAGAATATGGAAAATCGGAGTCGAGCCCCGCGAGCAAAAACACTTCGACATTCTGAAGATCGATCGAGAGCGTTGGGGCAATGCCCCCGAACGGTGTTTTCGTGCGGGGATGGAAAATGAGCTGTGAAGGAGATGGGCTGTAGGTAGCCGTTGGGGTGGGGGTGAATCCAGGGGCAGTCGGGGTCGCAGGTACGCAGCCTGCAATCGAGGCAACGACAATCAGGATGGTCAGGAGAACAAAACGAATGGATTTATGAGTGCGATCAGGCATCAGGCGGGTTCCCGTTTAAAGATTATAGCATCAGCTCCGAAATTTCACTTTTCAACACGCTGGCATGGAAATTGCATCTGTAAAACATGGAACTTTTCAACCTTGAAAACCGTATATAGAGTGTGCATCCTTGAAGGGGATGCGGGGTTGTATTTATCAAGAATTGAGAACCATTGGATATGACTGAAGGAGGTTTGCCATGGCAGCTGGAATCTATTTCGTAGTTGGATGTATGGGCGTGATGTTCATGGCATTCAGCCTGCTTGGGTTTAGCGCAAAATCCCACGATCAGTCCTGAATCCTTTCGAACATCGAGAGGCCGGCTGCTGCCGGCCTTTTTTATTGCAGCGGATAAGCTAGTTTCTGGATGTGCTGAATGTGGTCCAATTCATGCCACAAAGTTCGGCGCAAGAATTTTCGCGGCGACCAGAATTCGCCCATCACGCCAACGACGGTCTTGTCTCCCGCAAGTCTTTTGAGCACTTCGTTGACGCGCTTGCGGGTGGCGTTCAAACGCTCGATCTCGTTATCGGGTAATTCGGCCCTCGGAATTCCTTCCCAGCCAAACCGCCTCAGGTACCAGTGCTCGCCGTTGGCAATGTGTCTTACGATCCCGCGGATGGACCACAGTTCGCCTGGGTGCTCGGCATCCATCACCTCAGGGCTCAAGCCGGCGATCAGATCCAGCAGGTCTTCGCGGGTCCAGGAAAGCATCAGCACACCCCGTTCGACCTCGGCTTCGGTCAAGGGCTTCCAGTCGTCACGGAACCATGCGTTGATCTCGATCTCGTCTTTCGAAGGATTGTAGTTTTCGTCGATGTTGTAGCATTCGAAGACTTCTTCCAGGCGAACATGGAACTCTGTAAGCCCGGCAAGCCAGGAATCCCTTGTCCGGCTGTCGACCCACTGTTTGTACTTGATGATCGCCCTCGGAAGGCTGATCAGCGCTTCAGGCCCGTCTTTGCCGTAAGAAAAGCAGCCCGGATAGTCCAAAGCCCAGGCCAGCGAGCGGCCCTCGATCCCATTTTCCAATCCAACGCGTATGGACATTTGTTCCTCCCCTATTGAGAACTTACCTTAATTCTACTCTCGATCGCTCGAAGCGTTGACTAATCGTAGGGCAGCGGGAAAATGCGCTGTGGGAACTTATGTTATATTAATTACGTCTAAGAAAAGACTTCATCACGTCAAAGGGAAAAACATGGAAACAGCCAAAGGGGTAACGCTTGCCCGTCCAAAGAACAAGCTGAAATTCGACTGGTTGGTCCAGCTGTTATTCAAACCTAAAAATACGCTCGATTTGATTTTCGCAGAAGCCAGGCCGAACTGGCAGACTCCGCTGCTTGTGCTCGGGGTTGTCGGTTTCATCCAGGCGCTCATTGCTGGACCGATCAAGAAAACTGCTATCGAAATGGGGACGAACCTGCCGCCTGATTTTCAATGGTACTCCCCAGAGCAGCAGCAGCAGTTCCTCCAGGCTCAGGCGAGCCAGACTAGCCCGTTATTTCTGTACGTCTTTCCGATCCTGGGGCTTGTCATTGGCATTTTTATCACCTGGTTCCTGCTGCGCAGCCTGCTTCACCTGAGTTTGACGCTTGCGGGCAGTCGCGCGAAGAGTATGCTCTCGGGTAACCTGGCAGCCTGGTCTGTCACGCCGCTTATTTTGCGCTCGATCGTCCGCATCATTGCCATGCTGGCGACAAAATCACAAATCACAATTACCGGGCTTTCAGGTCTCGTCACAGCAGACGGTGGCTTCACTGCGTTTCTCTACGCCTTTCTTGCCCTGATCGATATCTTTGTTGTCTGGCAGCTCGTCCTTGTGCTCATTGGCGCGCAGAAGATTTCCAACCTGCCCAGGTTCAAGGCCTGGGGCGTGGCAGCCCTTGCATTCTTCATTCTGCTCCTCCTTGAAGCGCTGCCAGGCTTCATTGGCAGCCAACTGAGCGGACTCACGATGACCCGTATGTTCTTCTAAACACAATGCCAAAAGAATTCGCTGTCGAGCTTCAGGACTTGCGCAAAGTCTACCCCATGGGCGACACAGAAGTGGTCGCGTTGGACAATGTCAACTTGCAAATCGAGAAAGGTTCGTTCACAGTTGTCATGGGGCCTTCCGGATCCGGTAAATCTACCTTGTTATACCTGATCGGCGGGTTGGACTGGCCGACTTCGGGCATGATCAAGGTCTGGGACGCAGTCGTTGACAGGATGGATGAGAATACCCTGGCAAACTTCCGGCGCAATCGGGTGGGTTTCATTTTCCAGTCCTTCAACCTGCTTGCGACTATGCCTGCAGACGAAAACGTTGCCTTTCCAATGCGCTTTTCTGGCGCCAAGCCTGCTGAGAGGGTGATGCGCTCGCGCGCTTTGCTCGAACAGGTTGGTCTGGGGGACCGTGCTTTGCACAAACCCACAGAGCTCTCGGGTGGTCAGCAGCAGCGCGTGGCGATTGCACGCGCGCTCATTCACGACCCTCCCCTGATCCTCGCCGACGAACCGACAGGCAACCTCGACAGTACCAGCGGATATTCGATCATGCAGTTGCTCTCGGAACTGCACAAGACGGGCAAGACCGTGCTGGTCGTTACGCACGATTCGCGTATGCAGCAGTTCGCCACCAATACCATCTATCTGCTTGACGGCAGAATCGTTACGCCTGAAGAATTCAAGAACGCCACAGACGTGTCAAGGCTTGAAAAACAAACTCAAGAAGGATGATCCAATGAGAACTTCCAGAATCACTCTGATCCTACTCATGGTGCTTTCCGCCGTGCTCCTTGCCACAAGCAAAGGATTCGCCCAAACTCCCGGGATTACCCTCGACCAGACTTCTTTGTCGAAAACCGGCGCTCCAGGTCAGACGGTGTCCTATTCTGTAACCGTGAAGAATGATACAGGGGCGGATGCCGACATCAGCATTACCAAAGCCGGATCCGCGAAATGGACAACAACGACCTTCCCGGAGGCATCGTTTAGATTGGCTGCAGGAGCCCAGCAAGCTGTCGAGATCACCGTCCAGATCCCATCGGATGCGAGCAGCGGGACGAATGACATCGAAAACATCACTTTTACCGATGGAAGCACCAACGCTTCGGTCAGGGTGGAGACGGTGGTTTCCGTGCCTCAACCATCCACCGGCCGGCCCCTCGTTCTGGTCAATGGATATGACACGGGCGGCAAGGTACGTGGTGGACAGGAGTTCACTCTCAAGCTCCAGTTCGCCAACAAGGGCCAGCTTTCAGCCGTCAATATCCTGATCACATTCGACAATGCCGGGTTCATGGCCAGGAGCACGGGCGGCACGGTATCCATTCCCGTCCTCGATGCCGGAAAAGAAGTGACCATCTCACAAAACTTTACCGTGGGTTCGGACTTGACCTGGTCGGGCATCGGCAGCCTGAATGGAACGTATTCCTATGAAGATGCCTCTGGCAAACCATACACAGGCAGTTTCTCATGCACCATCACCATCGAATACCCTGGGTCATCCAGCTCTTATGCTACTGCCACCCCCAATATCCCCAAACGGCCGCAACTGGTGGTTTCGAATTACACCACTGACGTCGATCCACTGCAACCGGGCACCATCTTTAACCTCAACCTCGACGTGCGCAACCTCGGCAGCGCGGATGCGAAGGGCGTTTCCATGGTGCTTGGCGGCGGGGTATCTCCAGATGCCGGCACGCCCGGTCCTGGGGGCGTTTCGGGCTCGAGCGGCGAACTGACGAACTTCGCCCCCATCGGTTCTTCGAACATCGTTTATATGGGCGACCTGGCCAAAGATGCGGTCGTGACCATACCGGTCAAGCTCATCGTAAACGTCAGCACGGTTCCGGGTGCCTACACTCTCAAACTCTCTTTCGTCTATACCGATCCGGCTGGCAACCGTCAGGTCGACGATCAGGTGATCACCCTTCTTGTCTACTCATTGCCCCAGGTAGAAATCGGCTATTATCGCGATCCTGGATTTTTCAATGCCGGCATGATGACGACGCTTCCATTGCAGGTGACCAACCTGGGCAGCAAATCTCATATCCTGGGCAACATGACGGTGACTGCCGAGAATGCCGATGTGAGCAACAATGTATCGCTCGTCGGCGCACTCGATCCGGGCGGCTACTACACGCTCGACGTCAATTTCATGCCCTACCAGGAAGGGCCGATGGAAGTGAAGGTCTCCATCAACTATACCGATGATTTCAACATGCCTCGCTTTGTCGAACAGACGCTGCAAATCGAAGTTCAGCCGGCCATGGATATGGGACCAACGCCGAACTCGGATGGCACGATCAACCCTGGCAAGGGCGATCAAATGCCTGTCGACGGTTTGACGCAGCCTGAAACCTTCCTCCAAAAGGTTTGGCGGGCGATCAAGGGCTTCTTGGGCCTGGATGGCGGGACCGGCCAGAACCAAACGCCGGTGACCACTGAGATGCCGGTCGAAGGGAAACCCATCCCTGTCGGACCGAAGGGATAATTCAACGGGATTTCCATCATGAGATTCTTCGATCTTGTCGGGCTGATCTTGTATAACCTTAACCGCCGTAAAGGCAGGGTCGCGCTGACAGCCGTTGGCGTGATCATCGGCACGGCTGCGGTGGTGGTTCTGGTTTCACTTGCCGCCGGTCTGCAGAAGAATGCCACCAGCCAGCTTTACGGTATTTCCGACCTCACCAACATCGAGGTCTACCCCGGTTATTCGATGGGAGACAGCCAGGGAATGGCCGTGGCCGTCGGAGGTGGCGGTGGCAAGCAGATGCCCGATATGCAGCTTCTTACGCCTTCGACTATTTCAGACATCGAAGCCATTCCGGGCGTCAAGCAGGTGATCCCGCAGGACTACCTGCAATTGGGCATCGATATGGTCTACGGCAAGCTGCATTCTTATGGCAACGTCATCGGCCTTGACACGGATGATTTATCCAATATGGGCTTGACCGCATCGCAAGGCGTGACGAGCCTGGCCAAGGGTACGATCGTAATCGGAAGTTGGGTCACTCGCAACTTTTACGATCCGAAGGCAAGGCCGAATGACCCACCCGTTGAACCGCCTGACCTGCTCGGGCAATCGGTCAAGTTCGTGCTCTCCAAGTGGTCTGCGGACGGGGTCGAGGTCAAGAAAACGGTCACGCTCAAAGTCGTCGGCGTACTGAATGAAACCAGGGGCATGTCTGATGGCAGTATCTATCTGCCGTTGAGCGAAGTCACCGCATGGAATGAATGGTCTCGCGGCACGCGCATCAACCGCAACAAGGAAGGGTATTCGATGCTGAATGTGCGCGCCGAGAGCGTCGATGTCACAACCGACATCGCAGATGCGATCAATGCGCTGGGTTACCAGGCGAACACACCTCAGTCCTACGTCGAAGGTATCAATTCCTTCTTCATGGTTTTGCAGGTCATCTTCGGCGGTGTGGGCGCCATTGCCTTGCTCGTGGCCGCCATTGGCATTGCCAATACGATGACCATGGCCATCCTCGAGCGCACCCGCGAAATCGGCCTGATGAAGGCAGTCGGCGCCACGAATAAGGACGTGCTCAGCATTTTCCTTGGCGAAGCGGCAGGCATCGGATTCCTGGGCGGCCTGGGCGGCGTCCTGATCGGTTGGGGAGGCAGCGCCATCCTGAATGTGGTTGCCCTGTCTTACTATGCCAGCCAGGTTTCGCAGCAGGGAGGCCTGGTGCCCTCGATGGCCACCTCCACGCCCTTCTGGCTGCCGGTTTTTGCCCTTGGCTTTGCCACGGTGATCGGGCTGCTCTCGGGCCTCTATCCTGCGCTGCACGCGGCTTCCCTTGTGCCGGTGAATGCTTTGAAGTATGAGTAACGGAGACTGAAAGCGATGAAAACCACAGGACTGCCGCCCAACAAGCTAATGGCGCGCCTGTATCGTTCAGGCCTTGGCTTGCTTGCCGGTAGAACGATCCTGCTGCTGACAACGACCGGACGCAAGTCGGGTTTGCCCCGTGTGACTCCACTCCAATATGAAAATGTCAATGGCGAGATCGTCGTCGCTTGCGGATTTGGCCGCCAATCGGATTGGGTGCGCAATCTTCAGAAGGACCCCCATGCCCGGGTGCAGATTCGCATGCGCAAGTTCAGAGTCGTCGCCGAGCTGATCACGGATGCCGGGCCAATCTGCGACTTTATTATGCTGCGGCTGAAAAGGCATCCCCTCATGGTGGGTGCAATCCTCCATTCCAAAGGCTTACCCTTCAAGCCCGCTCGCAGCGACCTGCTTGCCTACTCGCAGGGGCTGGCGATGGCGGTGTTGCACCGCGAATGAGGCGCGGAAAAGTCCATCCCCATGTTTTGAGCGTATAATTAATCGCGGGGTTTCCCCCATCAATCCACCAGCATTGGAGGCTCTAAATGTCCGGTCCCCGTCCTGTGCGCGCACCGCGCGGCACCCAACTCACCTGCAAGAACTGGCAGATCGAAGCAGCCTACCGCATGATCCAGAACAATCTGGATCCTGCAGTTGCCGAACGCCCGGATGATCTCGTGGTGTACGGCGGGCGCGGCCAGGCTGCGCGTAGTTGGGATGCCTTCGATGCCATTCTTGACACGCTGCGGCGCCTTGAGCCAGACGAGACCTTGCTCGTGCAATCCGGCAAGCCGGTGGCTGTGTTCAAGAGCCACACCGACGCCCCGCGCGTTTTGATTGCCAATTCGAACCTTGTGCCGCACTGGGCTACCCAGAAGCATTTCGATGAACTGGCTGCCCGCGGCTTGATCATGTACGGCCAGATGACCGCCGGTTCGTGGATTTATATCGGTACTCAGGGTATCCTCCAGGGCACCTATGAGACTTTCGGATCGCTTGCCGAGCAAAAGGGATGGCACTCGCTCCGTGGTAAGTTTGTGCTCAGCGCGGGTCTTGGCGGCATGGGTGGCGCCCAACCCCTCGCGATCACCATGAACGAAGGTGTCGCGTTGATCGTCGAGGTTGATCCGGAGCGGGCGCACAGGCGCATGGAAACAGGTTATGTGCAGACCGTGGTGGACACCCTCGAAGAAGCCATGACGCTGGTCGAGGAAGCCAGGGATCAGAAGGTCCCGCGCTCGATCGGCCTGATCGGAAACGCGGCCGAGATCTACCCCGAATTGGTGATGCGCGGCGTCATCCCTGATGCGGTCACCGACCAGACCCCTGCGCACGACGTGATGAGCTATGTCCCCGCCGGGTTCACCCCCGAGCAGGCCTGGCAGTTGCGCCAGAAGGATCCTGCCGGGTACGCGCGCCGCTCTGCCGATTCGATGAGCAGGCACGTGCAGGCCATGCTCGACTTCCAGAAACGCGGAGCTGAGGTCTTCGATTACGGCAACAACATTCGCCAGCGCGCCTTTGACAATGGCGTCAAGAACGCATTTGATTTTCCAGGGTTCGTTCCCGCATACATTCGACCGCTTTTCTGCGTGGGCAAAGGCCCGTTCCGCTGGGTCGCGCTTTCAGGCGATCCTGAAGATATCTACCGCACAGACGAGGCGCTCGTCGAGCTCTTCCCCGAAAATGAGCACATGATCCGCTGGCTGAAGATGGCCCGCGAGCAGGTGCAGTTCCAGGGTCTGCCTGCGCGCATCTGCTGGCTGGGCTACGGTGAGCGCGCCAAAGCCGGCCTTAAGTTCAACGAGCTTGTCGCAAAGGGCATTGTCAAGGCGCCCATCGTCATCGGTCGCGACCATCTGGATTCCGGCTCAGTCGCATCGCCAAACCGCGAGACGGAAGGCATGCGCGACGGGACGGATGCCGTCAGCGACTGGCCCATTCTCAATGCGCTTATCAACACTGCAGGCGGAGCCACCTGGGTGTCTTTCCACCACGGCGGCGGTGTCGGCATTGGATACAGCCAGCACGCCGGCATGGTCATCGTTGCTGACGGCACACCCGAAGCGGCTGTGCGTATCCAGCGTGTGCTGACCACGGATCCTGGCATGGGCGTTGTCCGTCATGCCGATGCCGGCTATCCCGAAGCCATTTCATTTGCCAGGCAAAATGGGATCCAGATTCCCATGCTGCCAAAGGATTAACTTTGAGTCGAGGGCGTTGGATCGGTTTTATCGCTGCCATCCTGTTGGGGTTGACTGCCGGATTGATCTACGGCTGGGTCGTCAACCCTGCGCCGGTGAGCAACACCACCCTTGCTTCGATGCGCGGCGATTACAAGGCCGATTATGTGCTGATGGTGGCTGAAACCTACCATACCTCGGGCGACCTCGCCCAGGCCAGGGCTGATCTCGATTACATCCTCCCAGACGAGCCTTTGATCGCGGTCCAGTCTGCGGTTATCACGGCGCAGCAGCTGGCCTATCCAACCAATGACATGCAAATGCTTGCCCAACTCGAAATGGCGCTCAAAGCAGGCGCGCAATCCGCAGGGGGAACCCCATGAACGAGAAAAAGGGTCCTTTCTACCTGTTCACGGGTCTCATCATCGGCCTGCTGGTTGGCGTGATCGTCTCGCGCTTCATGCTGCCTGTGAGCTACACCGATACCGAGCCGGCAACCTTGCGCACCGATCAGAGGGAAGTGTATCGCAGCATGGTCGCCCGCGCCTTCCTCATGGAAGCCGATGTGAATCGGGCGCGCAGCCGACTCGAACTGCTGCAGGATGCCTCTCCGGTGGAAGAATTGATTGCCCAGGCGCAAAGTCTCCTGGCGAACAAGGGAGATGAGCAAAGCGCGCGCGCCATGGCGCTTCTGGCTGCATCCTTCAGCCAGCCAAACTTGATGATTACTCCGCTCCCGCCGGCGTTCACGTCTATGCCAACCGTACCCCCGACCCTGGCCGTGACAGCCAGCATCCAGGCGGCAACTGCCAGCATCCAGGCGGCGACTGCCACGTCGATGCCCTCACCAACCACCAGGCCTGCCCCGACTCAAACACCCCGCAGCACTCCGCAGGTGCAGGCGAGCTCGACCGTGCAGCCGACGGAGCATTATTCCTTCCAGCTCGTTTCGAACGATCCTGTATGCCAGTCGGCGGATGCCAGACCCCTCATGCAAATCACCGTGCTCGATGACAAGGAGAATCCGCTCGCAGGCGTGAAGATCGAGATCACCCTCGTCAATGCTGCGCCAACCTATTTCTACACCGGCCTCTATCCCGAAATCAGCCCCGGCTATGCCGACTACCTGATGGCCAAAGATACCCTCTATAACCTGCGTGTTGGAGATGGCGGCCAACTGGTCACCGGCTTGCAGGCGCCGGTCTGCGGTGAAGGCAGCGATGCCTACACGGGAGGCTTGAAGCTCACTTTCCGTCAACCTTAGTGGCTGAGCGCCGTAGTACACCACCTTCCAGACTTCTTTTTATTTTAAGAAATCGGGAATTTATTCGCTCCCTGTAGCTGTTATATATTGCGCGCACGCCTTTTTGGGTAACAGCACTTGCGCTACCCCTCTTCCAGGCCTAAACGAAAGAAATTTAGCTTAACAAAAAAGGCACGGCGCAAAGCCGTGCCTTCTGCATTCGCAGGTTGCTTAATTCATGGGGTTACTGTTCGCCCAATCATACCCAACGTACACCGTAATATCCGTGGTGCTCGCTGTATCCAGCTTTCGCATGATGCGTGTGGTGGGCACCTGCATCAACTTTGCAAGATACGCCATGGTATATGGCTTGTCGGTGTGCAGCACGATCGTCGTATACTCGAAGTTTTCGTTGGCATTTGCGGTATTGGTGATGTTCAACCCCTGACCCTTCAGGTAAGTTCCAGTCGTATCGGCCAACCCGCCGGTTGTGGTCAGGTTGAGCACCTCGATGCTGGCATTCTCGCTCTTCGCCAGGGTCAGTGCATCACTCGTCCCCATGGCCAGCGGCGCGGCTGCGGTACCGTTATCCACGAACAACCTGTCGCGTACTGCCCGGATCTGATCCGGGATGGGGCGCAGCACCTGCAGACCGTCGACCAAATCCTCCGTGACCATCGAAGGGTCGATCGAGACCATGGTGATATTTTCCCGCGGCCACCCCAACACCAATGAGGCCAATTGAATCGTCTGGCTCAACGAGAGATTGGTTTGAATTCCGTTCGAGATCGAATTGTAGATGGTCGGGGCATTGGCGATCAGGTTCGGCAGCATGTTGAACTCGAGAATGCGGTCGCGAATCGCCATGATCACCTGCAATTGACGGTTCCCGCGGTCGAAATCCGAACCGGCTGTCGCGCGGGTACGCGCGTAAGCCAGGGCATACGACCCATCCAGGGTGACCACACCCGGCCCAACCCACTGCGGTTCCCTTGGGCCCATGGGATCGAGCAGGATCTTTTCAGGAATATCCAATTTGACGCCCTTGATCGCGTCGATCAAAGTGACAAACGAATTCAAATCCACCTGGGCGTAATACTTGATGGGCACTCCCAGGAATTGCTCAACGGTCTTCATCGCCAGGCCTGGTCCGCCGCCGGGCAATTTATCGGCATCACCGAAGAAGTACGCCATATTAATTTTGCTGTAGTTGTAGCCCGGAATATTTACCCACAAATCCCGCCGTATCGAAAGCACGCCAACGGTCTTTGAAAGCGGATCGATGCTCACCAGGATCATCGTGTCTGTCTTTGGAGGGCCGGGTAAAGTAACTTCGCGCTCAGTCGAGTAGTCAAGGCCCATCAGTAAAATATTGATTCGGCTGTTGCCGTCCCATGCGTCGACAGCGGCTGGAGCATCGCCCGGCAAATTCGCCTGTGGGGTCGTACCTGGAGCGGCGATATTGCCTGAAGAATCCACCGGAGCACCAGGCAAACTCGTTAGTGACCAGCCTTTGATGAAGTTAAGCACAAAATTGCCGGCGACGAATGCCAATGCAATTCCCACAACTGCAAACGCGATCAAGAGACCCTTGGTCAGGGAATCGAGTTTAGCTTTCTTCTTCCGGGGCGGGCGCGCCATTTTTTGATTGTTGTAGCTGGACATAATAGTTGATTACCGTCTCTTCTTGCAGAATTGTCTACCCGCTTCGTGTTGCAAGAATAATTCCATTCCGTGGCTGGATTATATCATCGGAATTTGTGCTCAACCTTCAGGCCTGGGCGGGGGCACCGGAAGGTCGATTTCAGCCATGGCGTGCCATTTGTCGCCCTCATCGATCAGCATCACCGGAATGTCCTCGACGATCGGATATTTGCGGCCGCAGTCCTGGCAAACCAGCCATGTCTCTTTGACCAACGCCAGTTTTCCCCCCTTATCGTGCACGCATACGGGGCAACGCAAGATTTCAAGCAGATCAGCCTTTACCATAAATTCTCCGGGTGAATCCAGATTCTTGGACAATTTTACCACCGACGCCTTTGCAGGCTCTTGGTGGCTAGTTGCCTGAAGGGGTTGGAGTGGGTATTTCGGTGCCCGGGCCGTACTCATACTTGTCTCCCCAGGCTTCATAATGGGTCTTGTAAGTATCTTCGTAGAGCACCTCGCCGCCGCGCGTCACCGTTCGGGTGATGGACACATCTGCGCCTTCGACTGCCCAATCCACCTGCTTGATCGTTCCTTGCGGCAAGTCGGGATTCTCATGGTAAACCGGATCGGGGGGTTTCGTGATGTTCTGCAGCCCTGTCGTATCCCAATCGACCGTGCGCCCATCGCTGGTGGAGTAGAACTTCCAGGTGAGCGTGTAATTCTTGGTGCTCACGTAGGTTTCCATCAACAGCCAGTAAGGCGTATCGTTGGTGAACTTGAAATCGACCAGCGGGACGAACACGGTAGCGTCAAGGCCCGCCAGGTCGGCATTGTGGCCGGATGCGGTCTGTTCATAATAGGTCACGCGGTAAGCATGGGCGTGTCTCTCGACGATGGGATATCCGCCAAAGAACACGGTGCGGAAAAGCGCAGTGCTCACCTGGCACACCCCGCCGCCAACACCCTTGATCGTCTGGTCGCCCAGGATGATCAAGGCCTCCGAGTAACCATTATCCAGGCTGATGTTACCGAGCACGTCCGACATCGAAAGCGTGGCTCCAGGCGCCAACATCAGGCCGTGGAATCTTGAAGAAGCTGTGACGATATTCTGCACGCGATCTTTCGAAGATCCGCGGAAATATGTCGTGTAAGAAGATACCAACTCGGTGATTCCCAGGTCTGCGCCATTGGCATTGTCCATGACCTGAGGATTTGTCGTGGCGAATACCAGGTTTGCCGAATGATTCCCCGCTCCGATGGCCTGATCGATCGCTCCCAGGCTGGCATTGATATCCAGCGTCCGGCCGATCACAGCGTTTTGGATCACTTCGAGCAGGCGGGTCTCGTCGTTGAAGATGAAACGGGCGTTTTCGGGTGCCTGGTCGGTTTCAGACTCGATGCTGGTCAAATAAGCGTGGAAGAGCGTCTTGTTGATCGTTACTTTGTAATTCGCTCCGCTTCCGTTCTCAACCTTCTCGAAGCTGAGCATCTGTGCCAGGGTGGCCGGGTCCAATTGCCAAGCGGTCTTGTCTCCGCTAGCGCCTTCAGGCAGGGAAAGGGTGAAAGGCTGGCTCAGAATGGTGCGGGTCAGCTCGGCCTGCTGCGAGGCATCCATGATCACAGGCGCGCTCTCGGTGATCACAAGCGGCACCACGCCGTCTTGCAGCGTCGCGATCTGGGCCGTAATGGCTGCCAGAGATGCAGGAATATCCAGCACTCTGCCCGTTTGCCCCTGGTTCACGACCACATCCGACCCCTGGATGCTCAGACTTGCCTCGCGAATGGGCTGGTTGATCTCTTTCGCCAATCCTTCGAGGTAGGTGACGGCAATCTCCTGGTTGAAGATCAAAGAAGGCGAGGTGGCGATACCTTTGTTCACCGAGATCAACTGATTCGAAATCAGCGTGAACATCGAACCACCCCTGGCTGCCTTATACGCATTTTGCGCAGATTTCTCGGGGTCGAGGAAGAAACCCAGTTGCGCCGGGGAAACCAACCAGTTCTTCCCTCCATCTGTCAGGATGATCTTTCCCTGGTCGGGATAGGTGTAAGCCCTGGAAATCCGGTCCGTCGCCTGTGGAATGGACAGCCCGCTCAGATCCACACCGCTCATCGAAACGCCCGGGAAGATGCGCCCCGCATAAACGATCTGCCCGCCCGCAAAAAGCAATATCGCGGCAGCCACAAAAATGGCAGCGCCGACTGCTATGGAGGAAAACAGCACCCGAAAGAGGGATACCGGTTGGTTGTGGGGTCGAGTTTTAATCATAAATTGGATTATAGCACTCCGGTTAAAGGGTTGAAAAGATCGTGCATGTATCCATCTGACGAAAAAAGTGCAAGGTTGGTTCCAGTTTTTAACCAATCTTGGAAATTGGTCAAAATTACCCTTGACAGACAAATCGCGAGGTGTATAATCTGACCTCGTTGCGCAGTTGGAAGCGCATGATCTCACCCGAAAGGGTAGATCCTTGAAAACCCAATACCAGACTCCCGAAAAGCGATCCTGTGGACGAATCCACGAGAAGAGACTCGGTGTTTCCAGAAAGAGAAAACGCCGATTTTTTTTGGTGGAAATCGCCCTTGACAGGGGAAAAGGAGCGGGGTATCATACAAGTCCAAATGCGTTGAAGATTTCGCTGTAGAGCAGATCTTATAACAACAAAATACGCAGAAGGCTTGAGGACAACCCGCAAGCGATGAACCGGCCGAGGTGTTTTGAATGAAAGACACGTCGGCGATTTGTTCGAAACCCCTTGACAGTATCGGGGCGCTGCGAGTAAAATCTGGCCCTTGGAATAAGTCAGTACCTTAACAACTGAATAGTGATAGGAAGAAAACGATGCCCTGTCGTATTCATGTAAGTCCAGATCCGTAACTTACACCAGAAATGGTGATATTTTTGCGGAGAGTTTGATCCTGGCTCAGGATGAACGCTGGCGGCGTGCTTAATACATGCAAGTCGAACGGAGACAGTAGCAATATTGTCTTAGTGGCGAACGGGTGAGTAACGCGTTGGTGACCTGCCTCGAAGAGAGGGATAACAGTTCGAAAGGATTGCTAATACCTCATGTGGTTGTTTGGGTTAGAGACCTTACAACTAAACGGATTTATTCGCTTCGAGAGGGGCCTGCATCCCATCAGCTAGTTGGTAAGGTAATGGCCTACCAAGGCGATGACGGGTAGGGGACCTGAGAGGGTGGCCCCCCACAATGGAACTGAAACACGGTCCATACACCTACGGGTGGCAGCAGTAGGGAATATTGGTTAATGTGGGAAACCGCGAACCAGCAACGCCGCGTGCGCGATGAAGGCCTTCGGGTTGTAAAGCGCTTTTAGAGAGGATGAGGAAGGACAGTACTCTCTGAATAAGCCTCGGCTAACTACGTGCCAGCAGCCGCGGTAAAACGTAGGAGGCGAGCGTTATCCGGATTTACTGGGCGTAAAGCGCGTGTAGGCGGTTTGATAAGTTGGATGTGAAAGCTCCTGGCTTAACTGGGAGAGGTCGTTCAAAACTGTCAGACTTGAGAGTGGTAGAGGGAGGTGGAATTCCGGGTGTAGTGGTGAAATGCGTAGATATCCGGAGGAACACCAGTGGCGAAAGCGGCCTCCTGGACCATTTCTGACGCTCAGACGCGAAAGCTAAGGTAGCA
>JAJXZS010000011.1 GCA_021779955.1 Chloroflexota bacterium
CGATTTGCCGATGAGATCAAAACCGCCGTCAGAGGCAAATGTTGCCGCAGACTTGTTGTTCATATAGAGGATCACCCCTGAAAGATCGCATACTGTGACAGCAAAATCAGCTTCATCGAGATATTTTAATTGTTGCATCGGATTCTCCTATGGCTTGCGTATGGTGATGCGCTTGACACCCTTTAACTCGTGAAATGTAGCGCCATTTTGTACCGCTTGCTGTACCCCGCGTTCATCGATGACCTGTGATCCCGAAAGGATTGAGATGCCGTAATCGAAAAGGATGGGGGTCAGTGGCGTGGAGGGGCCCAGAACCATCACACTGGAATTTGGGTTGCAGTATGACAAGACCTCATCGATGGAATGGTTGACAAAAGCGCTGCCCGTGATCGCCACGATCGAAGCCTTGGGAAGCAGGTTCCCGGTTTCGCTGGCAGGATAATCTCCCGGTCGTGGATTCTTCTCGATCACCCAAAGATTTTTGGCAACATCCTTGATCCTTTCGACAAATGGAAAATGCCCGATGACTGCGATATCCTTGCCAACACCCTCGGTGAGCAGCCAGTCATATGCATTCAATTCAACGGGCGAAAGCGCTGTGGGATCGAGGAGTGAGTTGAGCGCTGCCATACCGATTGCGGACTCGAGGTAATTGTCGGAAAGGGCATAGGATGCCAGCTGCTCAGCGGGCAGAGTCGACAGGCGGGCAGTATTGGGGGAAGCGACTTCTGATAGCCCTTCGCTCCACAAACTTGAAGCCAGCCCGCAATAACGGCTGCTCACTGCCGTCCAGTGCAGTCCGCTGACGATGGAGCGGACGGGCGTATTCTCATGCGGAAGCGACTCCAGGATTTTCTCGATGAGCATGTGGGTTCCTTTATACAGATTCGCTTTGATGGGTTAGCAGTTCGGCAATCACAATTAAAAGTGGTTCCGATTGTTCGAACTGGAAGATGCGGGTTCTAATCTCAGAAGTTGTTAAATAGCCGCTTAAGTAACGGGCAAGGTGCTTGCGGAACAAGATCACTCCAATTGGATCACCATAAAACGAAACCATCAAACCCAGATGATCTGCCATTACCTGATAGAGTTCGCCTGGAGATACATCCGACTTGTTGCGCCTGGCAAGGATCCATGGATTTCCCAGGGCTGCGCGTCCGATCATCACGGCATCGCAGCCTGTTTCCGAGATCATGCGGTCGATATCGCAGGGTGTCTTGATGTCGCCATTGCCAATTACCGGTACATGCACGAGTTGCTTGATCTCGCGAATGGCATCCCAATTGGCCGCCCCTGAGTATTCCTGCTTGCGCGTACGGCCGTGCACGGCAATCATGCTCACGCCGCTGTCTTCGAGAATTCGGCTGACTTCCTGATAGTTCAAACTGGACTCATCCCAGCCAAGTCGAATTTTTGCAGTGACCGGAACGTGCAACGTATTGACCAGGGAAGAAACCATCAGTTTGATCTTTTTTGGATCTTTTAGCAAACCGGCACCGGCGCCGCGGTTACTGACGTTCTTTGCAGAGCATCCAATATTGACATCGATGATATCCGGACCGAGTTTCTCTATCTTTTGGGCGGATTCGAGCATGCGTTGAGGATTATCATCGAACAACTGGTAAACAAATGGACTCTCTTCTTCTGAGAACGCGAGTTTTTGTTTGAGAAATGGGTGACCGTAGGTCACATCGATGCAGTTGATGAACTCGGAGTAGCTGAGGGCTGAGGCAAATTGATGAGCAATCTGGCGAAATGGATAATCGGTAAACCCGTCCATCGGCGCAAGAACGACTCGATCAAAAATGGGTATCGAACCGATATGAAAGCTAGCAATTCTCGAATCTGACAAGAGATATCCAATACTGAACGGAGTGATACAGCCGGTATTACCGGAATACGGTAAATATTATAAGTCAAGAACTGGAACATTGAAGGGCTGGTTCGTTATAATAGAAACTATCCGATGAAGAATGGGCCATTAGTTCCGAAAATCGGTAACTGAAAAGGCGAGGAGTAGCCAGGCGATGAATAGAGATCAGATCATCAAGAGATTTAGAGAAAACCAAAATATCCCGGTTTTGATTATCGGTGCAGGAATCAATGGGATCGGTACATTTCGCGATTTGGCGTTGAACGGTGTGGATGTTCTGCTCGTGGATAAAGGAGATTATTGCAGCGGAGCGTCTGCGGCATCCTCACACATGGCGCATGGTGGGATTCGCTACCTGGAAAATGGCGAATTTCGCCTGGTGCACGAAGCCGTGCAGGAGCGCAACCGGATGATCGAGAACGCTCCACATCGCGTGATCCCGCTGCCTACGACTATCCCGATGTTTAAAGTGTGGTCTGGTCTGTTGAACGCGCCGCTCAAGTTTTTCAATCTTCTGGATCGGCCTGCGGAACGCGGGGCCATCGTGATCAAGATTGGTTTGATGATCTATGATTCGTATACTCGCAAGCAAAAGACCGTACCCGGGCATCAATTCCATAACCGGCAAGAATCGCTTGAGCGGTATCCTGAACTTAGTTCGAAGGTCAAGTACACTGCCACTTATTTCGACGGGTTGATTCTTTCGCCAGAACGATACAGCATCGATTTGATCAAAGACGCAATTGGCGAACACGAAAATGCAATGGCTTTGAACTATGCGGCCTTTGAAGGTGTGGAAGGCAATACGGTTAAAATCAAAGATGCCTTGACAGGTGAGGAGTTGCGCGTCAGTCCAAAGGTTATTGTCAATGCTGCAGGACCCTGGATCGATGGAGTCAACAGGGGGATGGGAGTGAACGAAAGATACATAGGAGGCACGAAGGGAAGCCACCTGGTGCTCGACGTTCCGGAGCTGAGAGAAACCATCGGCGATCACGAATTTTTCTTCGAGAACAAGGATGGCCGTATAGTGCTGATCCTTCCGTTCTATGACAAGGTCGTTGTAGGCACTTCAGATATTCCTGCGGAAGACGCGGATCACGTGGTTTGCACCGACGTTGAGGTCGATTACTTCTTGGAGTTGGTTGACAGGATCTTCCCAAATATCAAGATCCCACGAGAAGCTATCGTATTTAAATTCGCCGGGATTAGGCCGCTCGAGTATTCAAAGGCGAAGACAACAGGTCAGATCTCGCGCGACCATTCGATCAAACATGATAAACTCGGCGATATCCCTGTGTTGAGCCTGGTGGGTGGTAAATGGACATCTTATAGGGCTTTTTCTGAGCAAACAACCGATGAGCTTCTGCAGCTTCTTGGAGAAACCAGGCAACAATCGACCGAGAATATAAAAATTGATGGGGGAGCGAATTATCCGCGTTCGGAGCAGGAAAAAGAAGCTTTCACTTCAGGAATTTCGCACAAGTACCATATCTCTTGCGAGTACGCAGGCGCGCTCTTTTTGCGCTATGGAACGGGATCTGGAGAGATCGCACAGCAAATCGCTCAAATTTCTCCATTGACGCTGAACTCGATCGAGAACTGGAGCGAAGGTGAGGTGCGATGGCTGATCCGCAATGAGGGAGTGGAGCACCTCGATGATCTGTTCCTCAGGCGAACCACCATTGCCTGGTTGGGAATGCTCACCAGGGAGGTTTTGCTCGAATTTGCGGATATCTTTGCCGATGAGAAGCAACTTTCAACACAACAGAAAGAAGCCGAAATCCGGCGTACAATTCAGATTATGGACGAAAAACACGGTGTGAAGATCGATCTATAGGATCGTCCTCTGTTGAAATCCAAAGTCTGTCCTGGCATTGACGATTAGCATTCAATGTTTACAGATTTGATATTGCATCAGGTGATGGATTTGTCCATCATCAGGTATCATTAGAATTTAAGCAACTGCGATCATCCAAATGGAGTGACCTTGCAAATTAATCCGCAAATGAGAAGATTGATTATCTTCATTGTCTTGATCATTGCAGCGTTGGTTGGTTTGACCCTCGCAAACACTGCGTTTGCCCGAAGTCATCCGGGAGGTACGGATTTCCTGGTTCAATGGACCGGGATTAGAACTTTTTTGACCCAGGGTGAAAGCCCATATTCAAGCACTGCCGCCCAAAACATCCAGACCAATATATACGGGCAAGCCACTCAGGCGGGAGTGACGGTCTATCGATTTACAGAACCTCTCTACTCGATGGTTCTGTATGCTCCTTTTGCGTTGATCAAGAACTATGAGCTTGCCCGCGGGATTTGGATGACCTTGCTGGAACTCTGCTTGTTGGGCATCGCCTATTTGGGCATAAGCCTTCCACAAAGACGGTCAAAGCTTTGGTTGTTTGGCGTTGGGTTCGCAATGGTTGCTCTCTCTTTTACTGGAATACAGCCGCTGGTCAGCGGCAACGATGCGATCATCATCACGCTGCTTGTCATGCTCGGGATTTATTCCATCGTAAACGAAAATGACGAAGTTGCGGCAATCGCCCTGGCCTTTACAACCATACGCCCATTACTCTCGGCTTTGATTTTGATCTTTGTGATTATTTGGGCAATCATAAAGCATCGGACTACCTTGTTGTACTGGTTCTTTGGCGCCATTGTCTTGCTGACCGGATTTACTGCGCTGCTCATACCCGATTGGGTGGTCCAGAATATCCAGGCTTTCATTTTGTTTCTTTCGTCCGCAGGGGTGGGTTCGCCTGGGGCAATAATGATCCAGGCATGGGGCGATATCGGGCTAAGATTGGCAGTTTTCTGGAGTGTTGTTCTTGGCGGCATCCTGCTCGTGGAATGGATTGCGGCGTTCAGAAAAGACGGAAGGCACTTTCTCTGGGCTGCCTTTTTGACCCTGGCTATCAGCCAGTGGATCGGCATTCCGACAAGCCCTGATAATTTGATCCTGTTAATCCCCGGAATCCTGTTCAGCTTTGCGGTGCTGTTGCAGCGTTGGGGAAGCAAGGCCCGGATTGGAATTCTGGCGGTCACTGCAGTCTTGATTGGCATTCCATGGCTGGTAAATGGCTTTGGCACGCAACCTGCAGGGCAATCATCAGGCAAGCCTGTTCTGTTTTTCATCTTGCCTCTTGCAGCGATTATTCTTTTATACTGGACAAAATGGTGGGCGATACGGCCCTCAAACAACCATGGACAACAGCTACTGAACGAGATTTAGGATGGCGGCAATGAAGAAGAGGGATTACATCGTTCTCTACATTGTGAGCATTGGGCTCTACTTCGCATTGCTGATCATCCAACATGCGCCGGCATATTTTGATGCGGAATATTATTATGCCCAGGGGATTCAAATCGCCACTGGATCCGGATTTCACGAACCTTATCTATGGAACTATTTGAATGCACCGGCGCAGCTGCCCAATGCTGCTTTCCTATACTGGATGCCTTTGACGTCGCTGGTCGCAAGCATTGGAATGATCTTATCCGGAACTACAAATTACATCGCCGCGGTGGTTCCATTAATCCTCTTGGCTGGGTTGGTTCCGGTGTTGGCAGCCTACCTGGCAACAAAATTGAGCGCGTTGAAGTTTGCGGGATGGTATGCAGGTGCATTGGCTCTTCTTGGCGGATACTTTCTACCTTACGTCACCCAGATAGACAGCTACTATCTGTACATGCTCGGCGGCGGGATTTTCTTTGTATTCCTGTCAAAAATGTGGGCGAAAGAAAAAACCTGGATGAAAAGCCTGGTTGGTTTCATTGCGCTTGGCGGTCTGGCCGGCTTGATGCACCTGGCAAGAGCAGACGGAATCCTATGGGTCGCTGCAGCCTTGGGAGTAGTATGGATTCCATACATCTTCCGCAAGGCGGAGTTCTCCGGTCAGGTGCTGAGGGTGAAAAATGGATTGTTGAGATCTGCCGGGATCATCGGTGGCTATCTTGCGCTGACAGGAGCCTGGTATGTCAGGAATATCCAGCTTTTCGGCACGCTGATGCCTCCGGACAACACTCGAAACCTTTACCTGACCGAGTACAACGATATTTTCTCTTTTCCCAGTTCTATGATCACATTGCAGCGCTGGCTTGCCAGCGGTTTTTCGAATATTGTGAGCGCCAGGTTGGAATCACTTTTGATTAATGTGGCTACTTTGATCGGTGTCTCAGGCGGAGTGATCCTAATAACGTTCATGGTGGTAGGATTCATCCACCACAGAAAATCGCCGGCAATTCTCTACCTGGCATTCCTCATTCTTTTCGGTGTGGCGGTGATGTCGTTTGTGTTTCCATTTGCCGGGCAGCGTGGGGGATTCTTTCACTCGGTTTCAGCCTTTCAACCGATTTTGTGGGCATTGACACCTGTGGGAATAGATGTAGCCATTGGGCTCGGTGTGAAAAAAAGAAAATGGCAATCCGGCCGGTCGTGGATCATGTTCGGTGGAACGATCATGGCAGTGTTCATTTTGATCACTGGTTATGTATTTGGCAGTAAAGTCATCAATGCGAGAAATAAAGATGTGCTTTGGGATGGGGGACTAAGAAATTATCAGGCGGTTGATCAGAAACTCGTTTCATTGACAGGCAATCCGGACGGCGTGGTGATGGTCGTAGATCCGCCGGGCTACTTCCTGGCATCAGGCAGGAGCGCCATCGTGACGCCCCAGGGTGATCTTGACCAGGTGTTGCAAGCGGCGCGGCAATACGACGCAAAATACCTGATCCTTGAGGAACAGCAGCTCACCAGCGGCATGAAAGTGCTTTATTATAGCGATAACCCGGTACCGGGATTCACCTTGATCGAAACAAAAGGCGAAATGAAAATCTATGAACTGGAGCCGTCAATTGAATAAGCGCTTCTCGCTTGTCAATATTGCGGTGATCGTTTTACCTGGCGCTCTTGCTTTGGTGAACATTCTCGTATCTGTATCGAAAGCGGGACCGGGTTTTCCATTGGATGATGCCTGGATCCATCAAACCTTTGCGCGGAATTTTGCCCTGGCGGGCACGTGGGCTTTTCAGGTGGGCAGCTCCAGCGGCGGATCAACTTCGCCATTATGGACAATGTTGCTTGTGCCCGGCTACTGGGTCAAGAACCTGCAGCCGTATGTTGCGACTTATGCATTGGGGATTCTGTTTTTTGTTGTTCTTGTATGGTTGGGCAAAAAGTGTGTGGAAGTCATTGGCAGGGACTCGAAGCACCTTAAATTCCTGATAGGATCCTGGATTTTGCTGGCAGCCACTGCCTGGCAGCTGATTTGGGCAGCCGGCTCCGGAATGGAAACGTTGATCTACTCTGCAATCATCATGGCCGTCTTTTATTTTGCCATTGCCAGGAACCGTGGGTGGGTATGGGCTGCAGGCATCCTTATCGGGATCGGCGTGTGGGTACGCCCAGATGCTGTTACCTTGATCGGACCCGTCGGCTTGGTTCTGCTTTTAGCCACAGGGAATATTGGCTCGAAATTGAAGAATCTCGCCAAGGTTCTTTTGGCGATGGCCGTTCCTGTGGCTGGTTACCTGGTATGGAACCTGCTAATGAGTGGGGAGATATTTCCAAACACCTTCTATGCCAAGCAGGCTGAATATGCGGTAATGCTCAATGCGCCGCTCTTTGCGCGGCTATTCAATGTGTTTATTCCTTTGTTCGCTGGTGCCTGCGTGGTGCTGCTCCCTGGAATGGTCTATGCCGCCTGGCGAAGCTGGAAGGACCGCACATACGCGCTGGTCGCAATTTTCATCTGGTGCCTGGGATTTGGGCTGATCTACGCATTACGCTTGCCGGTCAATTACCAGCATGGCAGGTACATGATGCCGGTGCTTGCACCGCTTATCCTTCTGGGTACGGTTGGGACTTTTGAGATTATCGTCAATTGGATCGAAAAGAAGGCTCGGGTCTCATGGATCCTCACTCGAGCCTGGGTGATTTCGATCGCCATCGTTGCCGCAGCATTTTGGATCCGAGGGATCGGACAATACAATGACGATGTACAGGCTATCAACAGCTTGATGGTGTCGCCGGCAAAGTGGATCGCAGCAAACACGCAACCGGCGGATATCATCGCAGTACACGACATTGGAGCCATGGGATATTTCGGCCAACGGAAAATCGTCGATCTGGCCGGTTTAGTCAATCCTGAAGTCATACCGATCATCCGAAACGAAGCCGCGCTTGAGGAGTATATAGTTGAACAGAATGCAGATTATCTGGTTGTCTTGAGAGATTGGTACCCTGATCTGGAGATTTCTGGAACAGGAGTTGCCGAGTTCAGTTACATATCGGACACGGCTGATCAAACCATGTTGATCCGTAAGTTGGAAAGATAGACACGATCATCATAATTTTGTAGTTATGCTATACTTTACTAGATATTTCGGACTCAATAGTCCCCTGGAGAGCTTTTATGGCGATACCATCAACATCTCCATTTACCTTGGGTGATGATTTTCATCAAAAAGTAGTCGAAGAGCTGACAAGTGCCCAAAGCGCCTTAAAAGAGGTCACTTTAACCATTTCTCAAAGTCAGATCGAGCTGAATCGCCTGGCGCAAAAGAAAGCGGCCATCACCTCGCAGCTGCAGCAGGCTGAGGCAGATGGCGGCCGGATGTCATCCTCTGAAATTCGCGAAATCTATAAAAATGCCATGGACGCTCAGCAGCGGCTGCTGGTGATGCGTGGTCAATTGGATAAACTCCAGGAGCAGCAGGCCAATCTGCAAAAGAACGTGGAAATCTACCAGGAGATGCAGGATTACCTGACAAATCTCTCGGTGGAGCAGGTCAGCCAGAAGAGTGAAGCCATCGGCGGCGTCGCAACGCTTGAAATGTTGATCAATTCGCAGGAAGCCGAGCGGCAACGCCTTTCACGGCAGATGCATGATGGCCCGGCCCAGGCGCTCTCCAATTTTATTGTTCAGGCGGAAATCGCTTCGAAGTTATTCGACATCGACCCCACGAAAGCAAAGGACGAGTTGGAACGGCTAAAATCCTCAGCCATGGGCACATTCCAGAAGGTAAGAGCATACATCAACGATCTGCGCCCGATGATGCTCGACGATCTGGGGCTTGTACCAACGGTCAAACGGTATATCGCTAACATCCATGAAACCGGCGGCATCGAGATCAATTTGAACATTACCGGAAGCGAGCGGAAGCTCGAACCATATATCGATGTCTTTATCTTCAGGGCAATGCAAGAAATTATCGGCAATTCCATCAAGCACAATATGGAATCTTCGAACAAGATCAAGATCGATGTCGATCTCACGCTCGAATCCAATTCGGTTAAAGCGGTAGTCAAAGACAACGGTGTCGGATTCAACGTCGATGAAATCAACGAGAGCGGTGGACTTGGGTTAAAGCTGATCAAAGATCGTGTGGCCATGCTTGGCGGCAAGCTGGCCATCTATTCAGAAATCGGAAAAGGCACCGAAGTCATCTTAATGAT
>JAJXZS010000043.1 GCA_021779955.1 Chloroflexota bacterium
CCAATATGGTTTCTTCGACGGGGCCTTCCTGGGAAACAAGATGTTCTCCGTGCTGAACGCAAAGATCGATGAGATCGCGCGCCAGTATCAGGTATCCAACACGACCATCGCCCTTGCCTGGATTTTGCGCCATCCTGCCAGGATGCAGCCGGTGATTGGAACCATGAATATCGAGCACCTCAAGGATTGCATCAAGGCTGCAGACTTGATGCTCACCCGTGAAGAGTGGTACGACATCTATACCTCTGCGGGCAATCCGCTGCCGTAAGCTTGATCATCGAATGTGAATTCGAACGGCATTCATAGGAACTGCATTTGACCTGAAGCTCCACATAAAAAACCGCGGCAGAGAAATGCCGCGGTTTCTGAATGCTTATTCCTGTTCTTGCCTTGCCCCGATTACTAATTACTAATCACTAATTACTGATTATTAGTCTCTACTCTACAATCACTCTTTTCTTCACATATGGCGACGTGCTGGCAGCCAGCAAAGCGGCATAACCGGGCTCCAGCACAATTTCGCTGCCCAATCTGACCGGGTTTCTGGCCTCCTCGACGTCCAGAATCAAATGATCGCTGCTGCCGCCAAGCACGATGATGCCTGGGTCTTCAGGTTCGAGGTTCTCGATCACCACATCCTGACGCCCGATATTACAGATCGCGCGCTTGCGTGTGCCGCGATCGACGAACTCCGGCGTCCCGCCAAAGGCATCCTGTCCGCGCGAGCCGATAGGCACGGATGGTTTGCGTTCAAGCTCGATCACTTCTGCCACGAGCCTGTAAGTGTCCTGGCGTGTTCCGGCGAAGGGTGAGCGGTCGATGACATTGCGTCCCAATTGGATGGTTTCCCCAATCCGCAATTGGTTGATCTCGGGGGGCATCCCGCCGGCTACGAGCAAAGGCAGGTTTGCGCTGTTTCCGCCGCTCAGGATGCTCAACTCCATTCCCAGGCTCTGACGGCAGGCATTGCGCAGATCGATCAATTGCTGCATCTTTTCGGTGGTTGGAATGACCCCGCCGTAACAGGCCAGGTTGCAGCCCAGGCCGCTGATCACGATATTCGGTAATTTTGCAGCCTTCTCAAGCAATCCCGCAGCCCTGTCAGGCCAGACGCCTTCGCGGAGGTCGCCCAGGTCGACCATCAGAATGACTTTATGCGTTTTCTTTTGGCGAACTGCAGCCTGCGAGAGTAGTTGAATCGTTTCGAGCGAGGAATTCAGGGAAATGTCCGCCAGTTCGACCACTTTAGCCGCTGCGCTTGGGGTGGGAATGCGCACAAGCATCAAAGGCAGCTCGGTGCCCTGCCTGCGGATCGATTCAAGGTTTTCCAGCCGCGAATCTGCCAGCAGATCGACCCAGCCCTGCTCGAGCGCCCGGACGACCTCGCTCTGTGCGCGTGCCACCTTGGTGACTCCAGCCACCTGGATGTGATGAGCATGGCACAAACCCACGATTGCGCGGGCATTCTCGCTGATTCGCTCTGGATGGATTTCCAAACGTGGAGTGGGAAGCTTCATACGACCTCCGTTGCGGTCCAATGCTGGAATGTGCTTTTGACCTCTTCCGGGTACGTCTGCGCGAGGGTTCCCAGTGCTGAGAACAGATAATTGCGGTCCATCAAAATCAGCGCATCCGGCGTGGGCAGCAGATGTTTGCCTGCGCCTGTGCAGATGCTGCGCAGAATGTCGCGGCCGCCTTCGACGCGGGTGAGCGCGCCGCCCGTTCCGATCACCCATTTGACTGCGGTCAGGTCTTTGCCTTTGACGATCTTTTTCTTCCCGGTGGAGGTGTAGCTATCGGTGACCACTGCAGCATGCCTGCGTACGCCAATGGACACCGCCTTGTTGCACAACCAGCGCACCAGTTCCTTCTGCCTCTCGGTCGTCGGAATGGCTTGCAGATCCGCCAGCCGTTCCATCCATTCGGGCTCGCCGTCGAGTTCGACGATGTTGCGTGCGTTGATGAACACGCCAAGGTCGCCTTCGACGGTGCGCTTGGCTCTTGGTTCAGGCTCGATGCTGCGTGAGGTCCACTCGGGACTGCCATCTGTCACGCTGTGCACGTCAGTGGTCGCCCCGCCCACATCGAACACCAGGCAATCGCCCATTACCTCGGCAAACAACTCGGCTCCACGCAGTACTGCCCCCGGGGTCGGCAGGATACCGTGGTGAGTCAACTCGGCAATATGCTCCATGCCAGGCGCATGGATGATGTGGCGGTTGAATACGTCGTGGATGATCTTCCTGAGCGGGTCGATGTTGAGCACGTCCACCTCAGGGAAGACATTCGCGGCGATCATCAGCTCGATGTGTGCTTCTTCGAAGATTTGCTGGATTGCCGGGCGGATGGCAGTGTTGCCGGCGTACACCACGGGCGCGGCAAGATGCAGGTTGGCGATTGCCATGGCATTTTGCAGCACGATTCCCTTCTCGCCATAATCCACGCCGCCGGCCAGGAGGATGATGTTGGGTTCGATTGACCTGATCTCATCCAGCTCGTAGCTGTCAAGGAGGCCTGCTGTAACTTTCTTGACGATCGCTCCTGCCCCGAGCGCTGCTTCGCGGGCAGCACGGGCTGTCATATTGTAGGTAAGGCCGTGGACAGTCATCCTCAGCCCGCCTGCAGCCGAGCTGTTGACGAACATCTCAGCATCCGCACCCAGCTTGCCTGCTTGCGCCTGCAATTCGGCCACTGCCTGCTCGACGCCGGTGCGCACATCGCCAGCGTTGACCGAAGTGGGCGCAAAACCCTGCGCAATATGTTCGAACCTGCCTTCAGGCAGCAGGTTGAAGCCATTTGCCTTGGTGATAGTCGAACCGACCTCGATGGTCAGGAAGAGGGCATCCTTCGTCACAACTTCACCCTTCGAATTTCTAGATTTCACCCCGGGCCTGCAAAACCTTGACCATGGCGTTGACCACGTCGATCCCATGAGTTCCGCGACCAAAAGTGGCATCCAGTCCGGTTTCCTTTGCCATGTCTCGGTTTACCTGCGTGCCTCCGGCAATCAGGATGATCCTGTCGCGGATGCCGCGTTCGATGCACAGGTCGGCCAATTTCCGCATTTGCATGCGGTGGACATCGTTGTGACTGATGATGGTGGAGATGAGGATGGCTTGCGCACCCGTCTCGATCGCAGCGTCGATCAGTTTATCCACCGGCACGGATGTCCCAAGATACACGTATTTGACGCCGTATTTCTCAATGCCGCCGTGCTTGATGTCCAGGATTTCGCGCAGCCCAACGCTGTGCTCATCCTCGCCGACGGTGCCGGCAACAACCTTCAGCCCGACTTTCTTGACCGCAGCGCGGAGGACTTCTTCATCCAGGATGACCTCTTTTTCGGGCACCTTCAGCGCCTTCACATCGATGTCGAAGCCGATTTTGCCTTTGACCTCGACAAAACAGCCCTCGGCCGGGTGCATCACCTGGATGTTGACCACTTCCGGATCGATCAGGCCCAGTTTCTTCGCCATTTCCAGGCCGTAGACTCCGGCGACATTCTCGGGTAAAGGCACGAAGAATTGCGTCAGGATGATGCCGTCGCCTGCCCATTCGGCTTCGGGTTTGATCATGCCGCCCTTGCGGTAAGGGTGGGTCTCTTCGAGACGTTTGGTGCTGCTGTCTTCTTCATCCAGTTCGTCGATATAGGCGATCTTTTCGGGTTTGCAGAGCGTGCATCCGTTAATCGGGTCATCGGCATGTTGGATGTTTGGCGGAAGGTGGTTGTCACCGAAATGATCGCACACTGGGGCGTAATAATCAGGATCTCTCGGGACGATCGACCCGGCTCCGACGCCGCCTTTGCCGTCGCGTGCGATCCCGTCGCCGTTGCGATCGGGATATTTCGCCGAGTCCACGAAAAATCCCTGCTCAACGGCGGCAAAATATCCGCCGATCTCGAGGATTTCTTCCAGGAACGCCACGGCGCGTTCTTTGATGTCGCGCGCCATCTCGCCCAAAGGGCCGTCTTTCTTCAACTCGACCAGTTCTTTGATACCGTCCAGGGCTGCCCAGGTTTGCTTTACCGTCTGCACGCCGCGGATGTTGTTGTAGTGCCAGGGGATGTTCCGCCCTTCATCCGGGGTGATGGTGCTCTGAATGTCGGCGCTGGTAAGCATCGAGATCAGCGTGTCGATGGTGTGCGTGCGGATGGCTTCCTCGATGTCGGCTTCGATGTAGCGCGTGTTTTGCTGTGCGCGCATTTTGAATTCGGAGAAGAAATCGCGCAGCGCAACGGCATATGGCAGGTCGTACCACAGCTTGGGAGCGGGGGGTGCGTCGGGCGGGACGGTGGAGAGCCCGATAAGGTCTTTTTTCATACCCACACGAACCGAAAAAGCGCAGTTGATGCCGTGCTGCACCATCAACTCTGGCATCACCAGCCAACCGGCTTTGGCCGTGGCGTTCGCATTATGCGCGCCGTCAATCTGGAAGATGCCGGCTCCCGCCATCACCTTTTTGGCTTCCGCGGCATCGACAAAAGACCGGTACATGTTCACATTGCGGTACAGCACGTTGTATTGCGGATCCTGGTGCGCGCCGTTGACACCTTCCTCGGCGAACAGCACGGCAACCTCAGGCCCTGCAACGCCTGAAACATAGCTATGGAAATTGATCGGACGGCCGACTTCTTTTTCGATCATATCGCAGGCTTTGCGGCTGGCCCGTAACTGCTTGCGCGTGATGGGCACGCCGCCGACTCCTTCAGGTGTGCCTTCGAGCAGCCCGTCGATGTGGCTTTGACCGGTGGTGCGGATAACCATAATATGGTCTGCGCCGTGCCAGGCTGCCATGCGCATGCGCCTCAGGTCGTCTTCGAACCTGCCTGAAGCGATCTCGGTTGTGACCACGCAGCTGGGCTGCGGGTCGATATGGTCGAAGTATTTGGAAGCGGGCAGCCCGATGCTGTTCTTGAGCGGGCGCGACATGTTGCGATAATGGAAAGGACCCATCTCCACGCCATCGGATGGGCAATCACGCCAGGTCCAGCCTTTGCGTTCGGGATGGTAATTCTCGAGCCCTTCGAGGATAATTTCGATATCGAGCTTTTGATTTGGATCGAGCGGTTGTGAGTCAGACATCGATTCCCTCGCCTTTTCTACTGGAACAAACCGTTAAGCAGTTCTTTATTTTCGATAATCGCCGCTGCTGCAGCTTGAATGTCCATGCCGTTCTTTTGGGCAACCCGCAGCAGCACGTTTCCGGCGCCTTTGCCAAGCAAGCCTGCCTGCAGCACCTGGTCGACCACCGCGTGCGCGGTGATGCTGTCGATGCCCATGCGCAGCAGTACAGACCGTTCGATCGAGGGTGAAGTGTGCGTCCTGGCCAGGTCGACGATCGGGTCGACCACCTGGTAGCACAGTTCCCAGAAGCGGTTCTTCAATTCTTCGTCGCTCAGTTTCTTCAGTTCCTGCCGGCGTTCTTCGAAGCGTTGATTTCTCACGGGGTCCATAATTCGGTTCCTTGTCAAATATCGCGGATCATTCAGGCTTGTTTTCACGTACCCAGGCCGGCGTCTTTTTGATATCGGCTGCCAGGAAGGCGATATCGATCTCGCTCCATTTCGAGGCAGGCAGCACATTGGCAGCGTTGGTAAGATAAGACCGGCGCAGCCTGTCGATATCCTGTTCGCGGCCCGCCACCTGGTCGAGCCGCTCGGGAATCACGATCGTTTTACCCGGAACGTTGTCTTTCGGGTCACCCCGGCGGACTTCGATGCCGTTATCACGGGCAAAGGAAAGCTGGCTGTTGTGGTGCTTGCCCGCGCCGGTATACTCCGTCTCCTGGACGACGATGATTTCATCCCGGCTCATCTGGCGCGCCATGGCCACGGCAGCGGTCAGGCTGGTGTTGCCTGCAGGGCCTCTTTCCATGCCCTCGATCTTCGTCAGCAGCTCGGTGATGTAAAATACTTCTCCCTGGCTTACCACGTGATACTCATCCATGTAACGCAGGGAGCGGGCGGCATTGCGTGGAACATCCACCCGGTCGGGCCATGTGGCAAATGGGATGCCAAAACCGGTGTGGCCCGTGGTGAACGATTTCCGGTTGAAATCATGGTCAGAGGCCATGTGCAGGCCGCTCAGGTCCACCGAGCAGGCAACGACTTTTGTGCTCCCGCAGCCCGCCTGCAGTAGGCCACGCGCTGTGCCTGTGACGTTTCCGCCTCCGGCATGCGTGATTGCGACCACTTCGGGCGCTTTGCCGTAACGCGCTTTCACCTGCTCGCCGATCTCGTATCCCAGGCTTTCCACTCCCCTGACGGCAAACGGGGTGTAGAGGCTGGCGTTGAAGAAACCGGTCTCCTCGAGAGTCCGCAACTGCATGTAGAAGAGCTCGGGACCAACCGTTAGCTTCAACACTTCAGCGCCGTACGCTTCGCAAGCCCGGCTCTTTTCCACGATCTCAGGCTGGCCGACGCCGCGTGAGTCATAGATCTCCTGGATGACGATGCACTTCAATCCGCGTTGCGCCGCCTGCGAGGCCACAGCCGCGCCGTAATTGCCGCTCGTCGCGGCAATCATGCCCTTGTAGCCCTTCTTCTGGGCTTCGAAAGCGCTGATCGAAGCTCTGCGCGCTTTGAACGATCCGGACGCGTTGGCTGCTTCGTCCTTCACCAGGATCATGGCGCCTTTTCCAGGCGCAGAAATCTTGCGCACTGCCTCGGTAAGGTTATGCAGTTCGAGCAGGGAAGTATTGCCGACCTTGGTTTCGCGTTGGATGCGAATGATCTCATCCATCGTGTACCCGGTCTCGCGCATCATCCGTTCGTAGTCGAAAGCGATTGGGCTTTGGATGAATTCATCAAAATCCAGGCCCATCGATTGCTTCATAATCTCATTTTTACGGGCGATTACAGCGGAGTAGGATATGTCTCGATCGGTCATTTTTCGTACTCCGTCCCGATGGTCAGCAGCTCGGGAATGGTGTTGCCGAAGCTGTGTGAGTAGCTCGGATTGACTTTGATCAATTTGCCGCTCAGGGTGCGCCCAATAATGGTCTGGATGCTTGTTTCCTGGCCCAGTTCGGCATCCTCGAGCAGAAAGCCGGACGCGCGCAGCAGATAAGGTACCTTTTTGGTGTCGTCCGGCAGGGATTGAGCCCGTTGCTCAGGCGTCAAAACCACCTGCTGGATCTCGACCCACGTCCCCTTTTTGACTTTCGCCATACTTTGCCTCCAGGGAAACTCACGAATGGATGGATGAATTGAATATCAGCCTAATTTCGACGCGAATAGGCGCTCTCGCCCATCAATGCAGCAGGCACAGGCAGGTCGATCATGCGCTTCAAGCCGGGGGTGGCAGCCACAACCAGCGGGATCATATTGACTGCAATCCCTTCGGTGGCAATGCCGCCGGCGATTTCGGGTTTGATCGACATGTGGATTTCAGGTTTGCCGTAGATGTTGATGTAGTCGCCGGTCTCTTGATTTTCAAGGTTGGGATGGATCTGTTGGGGATGGATCAGCCGGATGACTTCCTGGCTGCCGCGATACCCCACGCCAATGTGCGAACAGCCTGCAACCATGCCGGGCTCGACGGCGACGTATGGGGTTTCACGCCTGACCTTGCTGATGATCGGCTCGCGGGTTTGCTCGATGCGGTCAACGCCCAGCCCCAATGCGTCGCTGATCATGCGGATCGATTCCGGGAAGCCAACGTGCCCTACGATGGAACCGTCGGCAATGCCTGCCCGAAAGGCTTCAGGGGTGGTCCCGACGCCCTGGCTGTTCATGACTGTGGTTCCGTATGGGCTGAGATCGTTCACCCGCGATGCTTCGATGCGTTCGACATTATGGCTGCCGCCCGTCAGGGCAACAACAAGCAAATCCAAAACAAATCCCGGGTTGACTCCGGTACCCAGGATCGTTACGCCGTTCTTTTTTGCCAATGAATCCAACTCTCGTGCCAGTTCGGGATTTTGTGCCTCGGCATCCGACATTTCTTCGGCAATCGAGATGCAATTGATCCCGGCATTGAGGATTTTTCTCAAATCGGCGATCTGGTCCTTGAGCCAGGAGGTGGTGGCAATGATCACGATATCCACTTCATGCTTGTTGAGCACATCCTCGGGGCGGTTGGTCACCTTGACGCCAAGTTGCTTGCCAACGCCGAGCACTTCCCCCAGGTCTTTGCCGGTATAATCTGGTCTGCCATCGACTGCCGCAACGATCTTAAGACCGGGTTTATCCAGCGTGAGCTTGGCCATACCGCTGCCCATGGCTCCAAGACCCCATTGAAGGACGCGAATCGGATTCATAGTCACTCCTGAACTGAAATGTGGATGATGAAAGGAACTGAGCAAACGCCAGGATTTATTTTAACATAAAAGTCTGATTATATGATCTGATTAATACAATGAATGAACTATCGGACTGCGCATAGGCAAAACATGCGGGGCTCAAGACGTTCCGACGTGAGGGGATGGCAAGCGCTTGCGAACCCGCCTGGCCGGTTCTCCAGGAGCACTACCGCATCGATGAGCGCGGACCGCAGGTGCTGCCCTGACCGACCAAGTACCCACCTTCTCGCCAACCTTAAAATTTCCGTTTTCAACCTTAAGATATTCCAAAACCTCTTGACTAATAGAACATATGTGCTATAATAAACCCCAACGGGGATTTTGCACATGAACAAATGGATAGATCGAACAGGGTCGGCCTTACAATCAGATTGCAGATGGGTCACAGGGCAAGTGGGTAAAGCCTGGAGTGGTTCAATTGAATTGAAGAATCAATTCAATATCAATTCAATCCTTTTTGGGTTCTGCTGGGCTCTACCGCTCAGGCGTGCGTTATCTCGTCCAGAACTTACGGTGGGCATTCGATTTTTCGTACTCGATTTTCGAATAGCGACAATGAACCACGCGGCCTTGCTGGGGATTGCTTGAGGGGCAGTTTTCCAGCCGGTTGGCCGGAACGCTGGACTGGAGTCGCTTGCCGGATCTATGCCGTATACGGGTAAATGGAGAGTTTGACAGGTATCCCACCGTTGACCAGGCGTATCGATCGGCTTGGCGCGCCAAGTCCAAGGTTTGCGATGAGCGTGTCGCTGCTCGAAAGAATGGCCAGGTTCCAGCCTGCGAAGGACTGCTTGAAGATCGAGCCAAACCGGGCATACAGATCGCGCAGGTCTTTGCCCTGCGACACCCGTACGCCGTAGGGTGGGTTGGTGACGATCCATCCTGGTTTATCGGGAGCTTCGAGCGATGAGACGGCTTGCCTGATAAAGGATATGTGACCCTTCAATCCTGCTCGCGATGCGTTGGCAGTTGCGCTTTCGATCGCTCCTTCATCCCGATCCGAGCCCAGGAGGAGAGTATCAGACATGGCAATCGACGAGCGGGCGGTTTGCAGAATACTGCGCCATTGCTCTTCCCGGTGGAGCGGCCAATGCGCAAACTGAAATTCTCGCGCGATTCCAGGGGCAATCTGGTTGGCAATCAGCCCTGCTTCGATGGGAATGGTGCCCGAACCGCAAAACGGATCGATAAGCGGAAAGTTGCCGTCCCAACCGCAGGAAAGCAGGATGCCGGCTGCAAGGTTCTCACGCAATGGAGCTTTGGCGGCAGCCAGGCGGTAACCGCGCCTGTGAAGCAGTTCGCCCGAACTGTCGATGCTGATGGTGCAGGCGTCATGGTCGAGTCGCACCAAGATCAGTTGACCCGGTTTGTCCTTGAGGGAGGTACAGTAAGTTTGCCCGGTTTGCTTGAAATGATCATTGACGGCTCCCAGTACGCGCTCGGCAACGCCGTCCGAATGGTAAAGGCGCGACTTGTGGCAGGTCACTGAAAAAAGCAAATTGGATCCTGGTTGGATGAACCCTTCCCATGGCAGGCGGCTGGCTTTCTTCCGCAACTCTGAAAAGGCGGCGGCATAGAAATTGCCAAGTCGAACGAGGACCCGGCTGGCTGTGCGGAGCTGCAGGTTGCAGCGGTAGATGTCATCAAGCGTGCCTTCGACTTCGAACCCGCCGGTTTCTTCACCGGCATGTGCTGGTGCGACTTCCCGGCTCGCCCCTGCAGCAGCATACAAGCCGAGAACTGCCAGTTCTCCGGATAAAGCCGGTTCCAAACCGGGCGGGCAGGAGATGTAGATTCTATATGTGGCTTTATTGATCATTTGCGAGGGCCTTTCCGGGTCTGACGTGCAAGCGTGGGCGTTGCCTTATTTATATGCGCATCGATGCGTTTGGCACCAGTGACGATTTCCTTCTGTCTTTCCTTGCGCTTGAGGTTCTTTTCGACGAAAATCGGCGCGCTGCTGAAGGGATCTTTTTCGGTATAGTACATCACACTGGCATAGGTGGATGGTGTTGGCGTGAAAATTTGCACCTGCTCGGGCGTCAGCTTCAGGGAATGGCTGACAAATTCGTGCAGCCTCCTCATTTCGATCTCCCCGCAGCCGGGGTATGCGGCGATCAGGTAATAGGTCAGGAAC
This sequence comes from Chloroflexota bacterium, assembly GCA_021779955.1. Taxonomy (GTDB): domain Bacteria; phylum Chloroflexota; class Anaerolineae; order Anaerolineales; family Anaerolineaceae; genus UBA6107. The sequence continues at coordinate 10,442 of JAJXZS010000043.1, forward strand.
TGGTTCTTGCCGGCTTCGCGCGAGAATTGGGTGAATTGCTTCTTGAATTCGATCAGCGATTCAACTCCCGGTTTGCCCATCAGGCGCAGAACACCAGGCTCTGAATGCTCAGGTGCCACCTTCATCTGCCCCGAAACGTGATGCTGCACAACTTCGCGCAAATACTCTGTGCCGTTCTTCTGGTCAGCCATCACCATGTCATAGCGAATGCCTGATCCGATAAAAACTTTGCGAACACCGGGAATCGCTCTCAATTCCTTCAATAGCTTCGTCTGGCGTGAGTGATCGATCTTTAGCGCAGGGCAGGGTTCTGGAAAGAGGCAGCGCTTATCTTCGCAAACACCGGACTTGAGCTTTTTGGCACATTCGATGCCATACATGTTTGCCGTTGGGCCGCTGACGTCCTGGATGATCCCCTTAAATTCAGGCTCGAGCGCCATCGATTTTGCTTCATCGAGGATCGACTCCTCGCTACGCCAGGTGACCGTCCTGCCTTCGTGGACCGCGATCGCGCAGAAGTTGCATTCGCCATAGCATCCGCGGTGCGTTGGGATGGAAAAGCGGATCGTCTCGAGCGCTTTTGCCGCGCCTGTCTTTTCATAATAGGGGTGCTGCCTGCGCTCGTAATGAATCCGGTACACGGCGTCGAGCTCTTTTTGATTCAGGGGCAGTGCAGGCGGATTCTGGACGTAGTAGCGGTCAGCCTTCTTCTGCACCAGCGTCTTCGCCGTGATTGGATCGTTGTTCTTGTAAAACACCTCGTACATCTCGGCGAAACGATCCTTGTCTGCCGTTACTTCTTCGAAAGAGGGCAGTTCCTGCGCGCCTTCAGGGATCTCGTGCGACAGATAGGCCAATCCGCGGATGGACGTGGGGTCTGCCTGATGCTTCAACGCTGCAGCCAGCTCGAGCACGCTCTTCTCAGCCATGCCGTAGAGCAGAAAGTTGGCTTTACTGTCAAACAATATTGGAGCGCGTAATTTGTCTTCCCAATAGTCGTAGTGGGTGATGCGGCGCAGGCTGGCTTCGATACCGCCAAGCACAATGGGCGCAGTGTTTTTGAAAGCCCTGCGAATGAGGTTGCAGTACGCAATCACCGCCCGGTCGGGGCGTCTGTCGTTCACGCCACCTGGCGTGAAATCATCAGAGCGGCGTTTGCGCAGGGTGGCTGTGTAATTTGCCACCATGGAATCGACAGTGCCGCCTGTAACTCCCCAGAAGAGTTTCGGCTGCCCGAGACGTTGAATATCCGAAAGGTCTTTCGTCGAGGGCTGGGCGATGATTCCCACCCTGAAGCCTGCCTGCATCAACACCTTGCCGATGAGCGCAGCGCCGGAATAGGGAGAATCGATATAGGTGTCACCCGAAACCAGGATGATATCCAGATCCGACCAGCCCAAATAATTCAATTCTTCTATCGTAGTGGGAATAAACACTCAAAACACCTTTCAGACCCTTAACAGCAATGAAGTATACCATTTGGATGGGAAAAGGTGATTAAGCACTTTTTCACGGTTTGCGCTTGACCGCCACAAAACCGACGGCGCCAGGGCCGAAATGGACGCCGATCGCTGGCGAAACGTCCACAGAAAATTCGATGCCTTGATTTGGGGCGAATTTTTCAACCTGTTCAGCCAGCGAAGCAGCTTTTTCAGGGACGCCGGTATGCACGATTGCCAGCCTCTCGAGGGGACCCAGGTTACGCAAGATCGAAACGAGGCGGTCCATCGATTGACGTGAAGTTCGGGCAAGCTCGAGTCCCACCTGCCCAAGGTGGATATGCACGACCGGTCGAATTTGCAGGACCGTCCCAACCCCCGCCACGATTTGGGAAATCCTTCCACTGCGCCGTAAATACTTCAGCGTATCGGCGGTTGCATAGGCGTATGTGCGTCGGGAAAGTTCGGTGATTTGCTTGACGATTGCTTCGAGGGTCTCGCCGGCCTGGGCTGCCCTTGCCGCTGCCTCGACGAGCAACCCCGTACCCAGCGAAAGCTGCCCCGAATCGAAAGGTCTTATGATCGATTTCGCCACGGATTCAGCTGCAAGCACAGCCGTGTTATATGTTGAAGCCAGCTTCGATGAGATGTGGATCGAGAGGACGGAGCTTGCGCCATTTTCGATTAGCGACCTGTAGGAATCCGTGAAGGATCCCAGGGAAGGCGCAGCGCTCGTCGGATAGAGAGAAGAATGATCCAATTTGGCATAGAACTCTTTACTGGTAATATCGATTCCATCCAGATAACTCCTGTCTGCAAAATGGATGTGGCACGGCAAAACTGTGATTTCCAGCGTGTCCGTCAACGCCTTGGGGAGGTCGCAGGTGCTATCGGTGACGATTTTGACGCACATGTCTCTTATGCCCTTTCCATTAGCAATGGCGATCAATCATCTGCTTCCATTTTACCGCCAACCAGTATAATCATTGCGTAGCCATCTCCACGAAGGAGGTCATGCATGCCTTTTTCTCATGCACTTTTCGATTCGCTAGAGGTGCCGCCCCAAACCCTGTTGATTGAGTACCTGGGACAAGCAGGATACCGGATCAAAGCTGATAAGACTTCCTTCCTGATCGACCCGTATTTGAGTAATTACGTTGTCGATGGCGGGTTTGGCCCTGCAGAAATCTTTCATAGGGAATTTCCACCACCCGAAAATCCCGTAGAATTATGCGACATCGATTTTATATTCATCACCCACGACCATGCCGATCATTGCGATCCGAATACGGTGCTTCCGCTCATCGAAGCGAATCCGGAGATTAAGATTATCTGTCCTGCCACGGCTGCCCGAAAGCTGCTTTCATTTGGCGTCGATCGTTCCCGCTTTATCGATCCCATCGTGGGGCAGCGCCTGTATGCAGGCGACCTGGCGTTCACCGCGGTGGCTTCTGCTCATTACGAGCATGAACTCGACCCGCTCACCGGTACGGATATCTACCTTGGCTACGTGATCACTGTCAATGATGTTGTGCTCTATCACTCAGGCGATACCATTCTATATCCCGGCATGTACGATCAGTTGAGCCTTGCGTCCGACCATTTCGACGTGGTCTGCCTTCCTGTCAACGGCAGGGATGCTCAGCGTGAAGCGCAGGGGATGATCGGTAACCTGGATGCCGGCGAAGCCCTCGAATTGGCGCTTCAGCTCCAAGCCCAGGTGATGCTCCCGATGCATAACGACCTATTTGCAGCAAATCGGGTCAGCCCGGCAATCCTGGCCCAACTGGCGGATACGCGAGCTCCCCACCAACGAATCCACTGGTTGAAACCCGGCGAACTGTACTGGTACATTCAATAAAAAAAGCAACCCGGCGATACCTCCGCCAGGTTGCAGTCTAATTTGCTGAGTTCCAATTAGCTTCCGCAGCCGCAAGATCCATCTTCGCAGCCGCAGTCGCCATCACAATCGCAGTCGTCTTCAGAGTGGACATGACCGTGTTCCAGCTCTTCTGCAGTTGGAGCGCGCAGCCCAGCGATGGTGACATCGAATTGCAGGTCTTTGCCTGCCAATGGATGATTTGCGTTCAGGGTGACAGTCTCGTCATCGAATGCTTCGATGACTGCCACAATGACTTCGCCATCTTCATCCTGGATCGAGACTTCCACGCCCTGTTCCATGGGGATTTCGGACGGGAATTCCGAGCGTCCGACAGTCATGACCGCTTCGGGATCATAAATGCCATACCCTTCGGCGGCGGGAACAGATACGCTCTTTTTATCGCCGATGGACATTCCGTACAATTCCTTCTCAAGACCTGGGATGATATTTCCGCATCCCTGGATGAATTCGATGGGCTCGGAATCCTCGGAAGAGTCGACGATTTCACCATCGACTGTCAGCGAATAATCCATGCTAACGACAAGGTCTTTTTCGACCTTACTAAAATTGGAGGTTGCGTTCAAAACTACTCTCTTTCTGTCTCATGCTTCTCAAATGGAATAGGCGGCAATTATATCACGCGCGGCGCTGAATGGATCAAGAATCACAAGGTTGTCTCCACCGTATGCACACGGATTGCAGCTTCTCCGGGCACAGGGCATTTGAACTCACAGGTTCCGCAGCCGATGCATGTCTCGGAATTGACGACGGGTAGTTGAAGTTCAATCTTCTGCCCCTGCGGGTCTAGAATCGTGCGAGTCTCCAGATTGATTGCCTTCTTATCCAACGGACACATCTCTTCACAAACGATGCACGGCGTTTGATGCCCCCAGGCCAGGCAGATATCATGATCGATCACTGCCTTTCCGATCACCACTTTGTGCTTTTCATCGAGCAAAAGGGAAGGGATCGCCTGTACAGGGCAGGTCTGACCACAGGCATTGCAGTTGTAATCGCAAAATCCGTTTCGAGGGACAAAAACGGGCGTCATAAATCCTACGACAGAACTATTCTCAGGGTCAAATTGGAGTGCCTGGGTTGGACACGCTTTGACGCACAATCCGCAGCGGACACACTTTGAAAGCAGTCCAACTTCTGTTGATCCGGGCGGGCGCAACGCGAAACGGGTGTCAGGCAGCTTTAGCACATTCGAATTCACGATTACGGCGCCAACGGCAAAAGCTCCGAAGGATTCAAGAAAGGTTCGCCTGCCCGGATCGTACTCGTAGCCGGTTTCAGGTCTGGCAGCTTGCCTGAATGCAAACTCACTATTCTTGCAGGTTCCCAGGCAGTTGAAACAGAGGGTGCATTCTGATGGATCGCTTCTGAAGCCATGGGCTCGATCGATGGTTCCTGTGGGGCATGTCGCCTCGCATAATCCGCAAGATGTGCATGAGTTCTTGACCGTGCGCCTGAAAAGCGAGAGTTTGGCTCCAAGGCCGAGCACTGCGCCAAGCGGGCATAGGTATCTGCACCAGAAGCGTTCAGCCAGGAAGTTGAGTGCGATCAGCAGGGCGAAAAAGCCCAAAACGATTGCCGGGTAAAGGAAGATTGCAGGGGTGGACTGGAAGACCGCCGGCCGCAGCCATTGATCAAATTTGTATACTGTATCGGCGAGAGGAGGTACATTCACAAGAATCAGTTCGAGTTGGTAGATCGACTTGTCCAATACAGGCAAAAGACCCACCGTCAATGTTCGCGTCGTAATCGTGATGGGATCGAGAAAGAGCAACGTCAGGTTGCTGAAGACTGCAGCCAGGATGGCGGTCAGGAGGATGGCATACTTGGCGCTTCTCAGTCTATCCGAAATGTGGGCTTGCTTCTTCCGAATCCGTGCAAGAGGGAAGATATCGAGGATTGTTCCAAGAGGGCAGAGCCAACCGCACCACGCCCGTCCGGCCACGAAACTGGAGGCGAGCAAAACAAGCGCCACACTACTGCCAATCAAAAAAGTCCTGCTGCTAATCATGGTCGTCAGCATGGTAAATGGACTGATGCGCACTGCCAGATTATTCGCTGGTGATGCCATCCCGCCCAAGCGAGTCGCCATGAGCGTGATCATGAACGCACATAACGAGAACGCCTGAATCCATCTTCTGGCTGAAACCAGGGTAGAACGCCTGCGTTTCCCTTTCTTATGCGCCTTAGGCGTATTATGATCAGGCATCGGCATTGATTTCCTCGAGCTTCACCTGTGAAAGATCACCGACCCCGAGATTTCGATCGATCGCTTTCCGCACATAACCTACATCAGACGGGCTCATATTGAAGAGCGAAGTTGCCCAACTGTCGACGGTCACGATATCCGGCGAAATGGCGATCGTGTTCGTTTCCTTGACATCATCCAGGCTTCCGCCTGTGGGTCCGTTGGCCAACAGGATGCGGATGGCGTCCATTACGGTCACTGTCGGCCTGACAAGCGTGGCAAGATCGACAATAGACTCATGCAAGCTGCTGTGAAGCTGTTCGCGCCCGTTCACAGTGCCCATAAGATTCTTCATGCCCAAAGTAAGCGTCGCCGCACTGTGATCTTTAGCAATCGGGACATTGATGATCGTATCGGCCGTGAGAAATTCTTCATAGAGCTTGAAGGAGGATTGGGCCACACCGTTTGGGCAGGATGTGTCCTTGAATTTCAAATGCTGCATTACTTCCATTTCGCCGCCTGCGTTGGCGACCTGCTCAGCTATGCCGCTGTTCGCATAGCATTCCTGGGCTGTGCCTCCAAAGGGGTTGTCCATAACCCTCACACGCCCGGCGCCTGCCTCAAAGCAGAGCTTTACCAGGGCTCCAACGAGCCATGGATCGGTGGTCACGGCGTATTTATATGTGCGATAGCCTGCGCAGATGTTCGGTTTGATGATGACGTTCGCGCCCGATTTGACGAATCTTTCCAATCCGCCGATCGCCTGCATGCCCTTCCTGATCATGCTTTCAGGGTTTGTGCCATGGACGACGACAAGGCCAGGCGCTTCCCCCGTAGGAGACTGGGTGGGTTCCATCTCGTTTGTGGATGGTTCTGTAGACAGATCAGGAGTCTGCGTTGCTTTCATTTGGGAGATGTCTCGCCCCGTCGAATCTGTTGGTTTGATTCCGCAAGCTGCTAAAAGTTGCTGAGTTGCCAGCGCGGTCATTCCCAGGCCTGCCATACGCAAAAATTGTCTTCGATTGAATGCTTTCATGAAACCTCCATGCCATCTTTTGAGGACAGCGTCCCCCTGCAAGGATTTCGATTCTTGATGGAAATTTCGGTTATTCGTTTGAAAGGACTGAGCACTGATTTATTGCCGTGGATTGTACCAGTTTTTGGACATCAGCCATGATGGTTTCAAATGGTAAAGTGGTGACGAAATGCCCTGGAACCAGTTGACTCCAATCGATTGCTTCAAACAAGGCGATATTCCTGTTTGTGACGGCACTGCATACGGATTGGAAGAAGAACTGGCTATTCGTCAATACAACGTGCTTCTCATCATCGGTTTGTGGTGGGGCCGCCAGAATTGGCGTGTTCTGACCCGTAATCAACGCATTGAACAGGGAGAGCCCCGTATTGTCGGTTGTGATGACGCCGGTAATGTCAACATCGAACTTTTTATTCAATTCAACGATAAACTTGCTGTTGACCTGCCCTTTTTTGTCGAGGCTGAATGCCGCTGAAAGCGAACTCTGCACGGTGGCATCGTGCGAAGGCATCATCGGAATGAACATCACCTGGTTTGCCCCTGCATAATAGACAAAAACACCCCAAACAGAGATGAGATTGGGCTTATCTCTGGAGAGGTCGTCTACATGAACAAGTATGTAATTCTGCTGGGCTTTGGCAAGCGCTGTCGCGGCATTTGCGGGTAGATTGCCACCTGACGAATTCGGATTGATATTGGAAGCCGCCTGAAAGCCGAGGTAGGCAAAGAACACGAAAACCAGGATGACTAAGACAATGGCGATTCTTTTCATGCTTTCCTGTGCAATTGGGCAGGCCTGCTTCTCTCGATGTTCAATAAGGAACAGCTTTTAGCTTCAAATACAAGTATAGCCCAAAAGCCAGCAATTCCAAACGTAAATGTCTTTGCAGCCCTGTAAGCGATCACAAGCCAGAGTTAACGCAAAGCAGCAGAGTTGACCTCTGCTGCGCACAATTCAAAAGGGAGAAAGAGGATTTTGATCTAGAAAAGCGATGAGACCGTGAAAGCGAGGATCCCCGTGCCGAAGCCTGCGCATGCAATTACGAATATCGTGGCGACCTTTTTGGTCAGGGCTTCATTCTGATAAAACCGCAATGCAGCGCTGACGATACTGCGGATGGGGCGGGAACCGGTCAGCATGATGATTGCCATGTCCCAGAAGCGAAGCTCAAGTTTTTGCGATAAGTCTGCGATCATTGTTCACCTCTCAACGTGATGTCGATAGTTTCAGGATCTTGCCCGATTCGCTGGCGGTGACGCGTACCGTCCTGCTCAAGCTGTGGCCGTCTTCGGTCTTTGCGCTGCCCTTGAATACAAGTTGAACGTTGCCAGTAGTCTGGCTCTTGACCGAAGGTTTGACGCCTTTGAGCTCGGGGAATTTACGATATACGGATTGACAAACCTGGTTCAATGCTCCGCTGTCCATGCTATGCTCCATTCTTCCTGTTAGTGCACACGCCGACGCAGGAATGCAGGGATATCGAGGTCGACAAAGGCTCCTGCCATCTCATATTGAGGTTGATTCGTCTCGGCGGCCGGTGTATCGAAGTTGAATGGGGCTGTCTGCTCTTCTTCGCGCACCTTCTGAATGGGAGTTTGAGTCTGCTTGTGAGCAGCCTCGATGCCTGTGGCACCAATCCCTGTGATTACCAAGATGACCTGAGCGCGATTTTCCATGCGTTCGTCCGTGATCACGCCTGGGACGATTTCTGCCCGACCGCCTGTCTTTTCCTGCAGTGCATTCAGGGCATCCGCCACCTCGACAAACGAGAGGTCACTGCCGCCTGTGAAGTTGGCAATAATACCGTTTGCGTTTTCCATGCTGATGGTTTCAAGCATGGGGTGGTGGAGGGCGTTTTCGAGGGCTTGCATCGCTTTGTTTTCGCCTTCGCCGGTTCCCACTGCGAGCAGGGAGCCGCCACCGTTGAGCATCATGTTACGAACATGCGCGAAATCGACATTAATCAGTCCAGGTTGGGTGATGAGTTCCGAAATGCCCTGGATTCCCTGGCGCAGAACATCATCTGCCATGCGGAAGGCCATCTCAAGCGGGAGATCGCGCGGGGCAACCTGCAGCAGCCGGTCATTAGGGACCGTGATCAACGTATCGGTGAAGGGCTGTAGTTTAGCCAGGCCTTCCCGTGCATTGCGCTGACGGCGGCCCATCTCAAACGAGAAAGGCATGGTGACGATAGCCACTACCACTGCGCCAAGGCTGCGCGCGACGCGCGCCGCTATCGAAATGGCACCTGTTCCGGTACCGCCGCCCATACCGGCTGTCAGGAAAACCATATCTGCACCGGTAAGAGCAAGGTTGAGGTCTTTATAACTTTCTTCTGCAGCGGCTTCACCCACAGCGGGGTTCCCACCGGCTCCCAAACCCCTGGTCAATGCAGGTCCCAATTGGATCTTGGTTGGCGCCAGGCTCTTGCGCAGTACCTGGGCATCTGTGTTTGCTACGATAAAGTCGATGCCTTCCAATCCGAGTTCGACCATGCGATCGACTGCATTCTGGCCGCCGCCGCCCAGGCCCACGACCTTGAGCACAGGCATGTGAGCATCGATTGGAGTATGCTTGATGGGGTTTGTGGGAAGGTTCATGTTCATGGTTTACCTCTCTGCCAGTAATGTTGCAATTGTTGTACCATCTCCAGAGATTCGCTCCACGTTACAACCGTTTTCGCTGAGTTGTTCGTAGACCGCTGTTGAGAAAGATTGCTCTCCGCCGATCAAGGTGACATTTGCCGCATGCATCGCTTCGTTGACTGAAAATCCGATGGTGGGTTGATGCTTTTTGACAAACGGTTTGATCGCATCTAGATGCCAGTCTGAAATACCCCATTCATAATGCGGCAGAAGCAAATAGTGCTGAATTGGGTGAGCGGCGTCAGTTTTTAACTCTTTTGCTGATTTACCAGCGCTTTCAACCTTTGAGATAGTATCACATGGCTGGGTCTCTACTTTCGAAAGCATTTGGGCAGCCAGGCAAGGATGATCTTTATCGCTGAACCATACAAACTCGGCTTCCTGGGAATCAGAAGTGGCTGACAGACGGTAAAAACTGCAAGACACCACGTAATCAGGCACTGATTCGTCCGGTCGATCGCTCTTTTGATTCAGGGCGTACATGATCTGGCGCACAATTTGCTCGTGTTCTTCAGGAGTATAGCTTCCACCTGTCGAATCGTTCTTGATCCCTGCGCCCAGGAGATAGATGGGCAGGCTCTTTTGCAGCATTTCCTGGAAGATTGCATCGTACCACTCATAGACGTGGAATCCGCACTCGTCCTGGCTGTTCTCGGGCGTGAAGTAGGGGAGATTATGTGTCCATTGCTTTGGACCGCCGGCGCCCCATGCGAGGGGATGCCCGCCTGTAAATGCATACGCAGCCAGGGCCATGCTGTCCAGAAGTGCGTTTTGCTTGCGGCGGAGCAACGAGGTGATCGCTGATTTGAGGAATACGGTGTCCCAATAGCTGCCACCGGGTTCGAGAGGTGGAAAGATGGGCGTCATGCCTGCGTGCAGTACGGCATTTGCCAGCGGAATGTATTTATCGAGGAAGCGTTCGACAAGCCCCTGCTGTGCCCATGCTGAGGATGTCCAGGAGCTGTTGGAGTTGGGTTTATCGAAAAGGATGATATAACGGATCCCCCAGCGTGCGTAAGCTTCTAAGATTGCGGACATATCTGCAGCCGAGGGAGAGTCTGGCAGCGGCAGGGGGATCTGGATAACCGGCGTAATTTCTGCACCTATCAACGCGCTGATGAACTGCTCCGGAATGGCTCTTGTTGCCGCAGACTTCAGGATCAACGTTGACACATTCATCTGCTTCAATATAGGCAGCCAATCCACCAGATCGTGATTGGTGTAGTGCAGCGTGTCGTTGAAGTAATGCATGCCAAGTCGTTCAGATTGGATCGAGTTTGTTTTTTTCATATTTCCCTGCCTTTGCACTATTCTGTGACACTTATGTAGCAAGAAACATGCCATCCATCAGCTGTACGTAAATTGGGGATATCTGCTATAATTTGTCAGTTATGATCCTCGTCACCGGCGGAACCGGTTTCATTGGAAGAAATCTGGTGCGCGGCCTCGTTGAATCCGGCTATCAAGTTCGGATCTTGCTGAGACCATCCAAACGTTCTCCCAGACTCCCCACAGGAATCCCAGTCGAAGTTGCAGTCAGCAGCCTTTCAGATGAGAGGGGGCTTCGCGCTTCAATGAAGGGCGTCGATACCATTTTTCATCTTGCAAGTGCTGAACGGCAAGGTGCTCACGGGGACCTCAACATCGTCGATATTCAGGGGACTGCCGCAATCTCCCGGACGGCACATGAAGCCGGAATCGAGCGGTTCATCTTTATCAGCCATCTCGGCGCAGATCGTATGTCTGCATATCCTGCACTTAAGGCCAAGGGAATTGCTGAAGGGCACATTGCGGGAAGCAAAGTGCCATACACCATCATTCGAACAGATGCAGTTTACGGACCTGGCGACCAGTTTACCCTCCCCATTTACCAAATGCTCCGAGCTTTCCTGTTTTTCACCATTCCCGGTGACGGTTCGACGCTGCTTCAGCCTTTATCAGTAAAAGACCTGGTAACTTGTCTTTTGATGCTTCTCGAAGACCAGCGTTCGGTCAATAGGACGATCGCGCTGGGCGGGGGAGAGCTCATCAGGTACCGAGAAATTGTCAATGCAGTGATGCTTGCATCGGGGAAGAGCCGTCCGATCGTGAATATGACGCCCGCGTACGTACGCACGGTTGGACTGTGGCTCGATCAGCTCTTCCCGCGCTTTCCCATTTCGATTTATTGGCTTGATACCCTGGCAATGAACCGGACAACCAGCCTCGATATACTGCCCAAGGAGTTCGGTATCATTCCAGCCAGATTCAACCAGCACCTCGATTATTTGCACGAACCAGCCAACTCGGCTTTATAGGTAAACCTGCAATCATGAATCAAAAATCATTCTGCGTACACGCTCATTTCTACCAACCCTCAAGGGAAGATCCACTCACAGGTGAGATTCCCCTCGAAGTGGGCGCAGATCCTTTTGACAATTGGAACGAGAAAATCTTTGCCGGCTGCTACGGCCCCAACGCCGAAATCGGCAACTTCAAGAAGATCAGCTTCAACCTTGGGCCAACGTTGACGCGCTGGATGCGCGCCAAGAAGCCCCAGACGCTTGCGAAAATCGTTTCCGCCGACCGTGAAAATCTGATCGCCCACGGAGTGGGCAACGCCATGGCTCAACCTTATCATCACACGATCCTGCCGCTCGCCACGCGCAGAGATATTCGTATCCAGGTTGCATGGGGGATTGCGGATTTCGTCAGAACCTTTGAACACCGGCCTGAGGGCATGTGGTTGCCTGAGACTGCAGCCAACCTTGAAACCCTGGATGTTCTTGCGGAGTTGGGTATCCAGTTCACCATCCTTGCCCCGTGGCAGGCAGATGGCATACTTTCCAACCCGTTCCAACCCTACCAGGTGCAAACATCAGAAAACCGCAGCATCACCGTCTTTTTCTACGACAGCACCCTTTCCAGCGATATCAGCTTCAACCCAGGCGCAACAGTCAATGCCGACGGGTTTGCGAGCAGATATGTGCATCCACGTTTCAAGAATACGAATGCACCTGAAATGCTGATGGTCGCTTCAGATGGTGAACTATACGGTCATCACCAGTTATTCCGTGAAAAGTTTCTGGCCCGCCTGCTGGACGGCGCTTTGCGCCAGGAAGGTGTTGAACCATCTTACCCGGGTCTTTGGTTGAAGAACAACGCATTTCACCAAGCCATCCAGATCCGCGAGAATACTTCGTGGAGTTGCCATCACGGAGTCGAAAGATGGAGGGATGAATGCGGCTGCACACCCAATAGCGGGTGGAAGAGGCCGCTACGCGAAGCGATGAATTCCATTGCAGGGATGATCGATGAAGCTTTCGAATGCTATGCCTCACAGTTCATCGCCGATCCGTGGGATGCTGTCGAATCCTACTCCGAAGTTATACTTGAAAAGATTAGTGCGGATGAGTGGTTGAGCCAAAAGTGCAACACTCCACTCAATCTTGAGCAGAAGATGCACCTGCTGAGCCTTTTCGTCGCCCAGGTGGAGCGGCAGCGCATGTTCACTTCTTGCGGATGGTTCTTCGATGATTTTGACCGAATCGAGCCTCGAAATAATGTGGCTTACGCTGCACATGCCGTATGGCTCGCTGAACGGGCATGCAAAATCAATCTGTACTCCGAAGCGATCAAGGCATTCAAGCCGGTCGTCAGCTCCAGGAGTGGTTTGAAAGGCGACGATGTCTTCGCTTCAGCTTTCTACCGCTTCAGTACCCGCTCCTGAGCGGTCTCAGTCAACTTAATCTCTCTGTAATGCCGCGATTTCCATCAACTTATCCAGCTTGTATTCTGAAACTTCCTTGATTTCGACCATTCTGGCCAGAATCTCGTGACTGCCCAGGATCGCCTCAACCACTCTGGCGCGGTCAACGACTTTCTGCGTCAATTCGTCGAACACAGGCAGCAAAGTGAGCAATTCCACGAAAGTGGAATATGCATCTGCATCGAACCAAACCTGGCCTTCGAACCTGTTGACCTTGAGGAAATGTTGAATCTCAGGACGGGACATCCATTGCTCGATAATTTCGTAAAAATCCATACTTCGGGTTGTTGAATACCATCTCTGTTCGGTGATCATCATGCGGATGGCATCGACCCAGCGTTCGACTTCGGCGGGATCGGTACCCAGGCTTTGCAGTGTTTCGCGCGAGATGCAGTTGAATTGCCACTCGTCGAACCAGGCGGCTGACATCTCTTCGAAATGCTCCTGATCGTTTAAATATCCGATGCCATGAAGCATACTGAAGATGAAGAAGGCAGCCAGCTTTACCGGTAACTCATTTAAAGAGCTCACCATCTCTTTTGCCACCTGCGCTGATGCGGTAAGATTGGTCTCTCCCAACCAGCGATCCATATTGTGTATCTTTATGGCAGCGCGGATGGAAGCCTGGATCTTCAGATTATGGCGTTCGATATCCACCTGTACGCCAATTGTTTGACCGATGCTGGACAAAAGATGTGAGATCAGATCTGACGTGGCTTCGGGCAGCACCGGTTCGCCCTGGTGATTGTCAAGCGAAATGCTCATGAGCTTTTTTAGATGCCATGGGGCAAGCAGCTCGTTTGCGGCATTGAGAATAGGTTGAATCAGCATCGAGCCGAGCGCGGCTTCAATATCGGGCACGCCGTTTTCCCCAAGCAAGGCATACAAGCGGTCATAAGCATGCCACTCATCGACTGTCACCTGCTTGAAATCCAGGTAGACATGCGATTCGTAACCGTTGAGATGGAAATGCAGACCTTCAGAGCGAATCCTGGTGCAGGATCGCAGAAATTGTTGTCCGCTGGTCTGATCTCTGAAGATGAGGTAATCCCGGTCGCCCGTTGATGGCGTCAACTGATCGGCGAGCACCGTCTGCCGCGAGGATTTTTGACTGCCCTGCCTGACCAGCTGCGCAACAGATGTTTTTACCCATCCATCCGCTTGCTGGTACGCATTGTTGTATACCACAAGCGTCTTATCCTGCCCAAATGCATTGGTGAACGCGAAGACATTTTCGTTGACTGTGCCATCGGATTGGTAGAAATCGTAAAGCCAGAAGTTGTCCACGCCTGAGAAAAGCTCCCTACGATGCAGGAGAGGGGCAATCTGTTGATTGTGACGGTTGACCAATGCCTCATCAGGCTGTTCGTCGATATAAGCACGTCTGAATTCCATGCCGTACTTCTCAGAAAAGCCTTCCACCTGGCCGTGACCGAACATGGGCAGTCCTGGGAGGGTTGCCATTAGCCCGCAAATTCCGAAGTACTTATCCCCATTGCCAAACTGGTCCAATGCTGTCCGTTCATCAGGATTATTCATAAAGTTGACGTAGCGTTTCAAAATTTCAGGCTCGAATTCAAGCGTGTTCTTGAGAAGTTGGCGGTAATGAGCATTGTCCTCATTACGCAGCATATTCATGAAGGCGCTATTATAAACTCGGTGCATCCCCAGCGTACGTACAAAGTAGCCTTCCATCATCCAAAAGGCTTCGGCGAGCAACAGAGTGTCTGGTGCTTCGCGGGCTACCCGATCGACCACTTCGCGCCAGAATTCCACGGGCATAGCCTGGTCGAACTGCTGCTGGGTCATGGCATGCTGCGCCCGCGAGGGTATGTCACCGCCTGCGCCTGGCTGAGGGAACCAAAGGCGCTGGTAGTGCTTTTTAGCGAGGGTCATCGCCGCATCGAAGCGGATAATGGGGAATTTGCGGGCAACATCGAGAATGGTCTGGATTACAGATTCACGCACCTGGGGATCGAGATAGTTGAGCTGTGCTGTATCATTCCAGGGCATGCTGGTGCCGTCATTACCATGGTAGATGTACTTGGTCTGCCCGCTGCGCCTATCGATGCGGCGGAAGACCACGGCTGCATCCGTGCGGTCATAGTAATGATCTTCAATCTGGATCACGCTGTTCGCGTCGGAAGAAAGGTCGGGTCCATTGAACGAATATCCCGGGAAGGGACTTTCGTCCAATGAGAGAAAACGTTCCGGGTGATTGTTTACCCATTCAGAATCGATAGCCATGTGATTGGGCACCATGTCGCTGGCAAGGCGAATGCCGAAAGCCCAGGCTCGATCGCGCAGAACTCGATAAGCCTGTTCACCACCCAGATCAAACGCAATATCGTAAGAACGCAGAGAATAGGCCGATGCGATCGCGTCAGGATTGCCCATGAGTTGTTTGATCTTTGCCGATGCAGCGCTGCGCTCCCATAAACCAATCAGCCAGAACCCCGTAAACCCACGGTCAGCCAGTATACGCAATTCCTCCTCGGGGATCTGGTCAAGATGGCGGATGTCAGCTTTGTACTTTTTACTCAGTTGATCAAGCCAGACGAAGGCATTTTTGGCAATCAACACCAGGCGGGGCATCCATTCGCGATCGGCGCTGAAGGCTTCAGCTTCATCGACTCCGTAGACATTGCCTTTGCGATAAACAGGTACTTCCACCGGACCGGGGCCGCCAAATCCCTGTTTATTCTCTTCTTTCAGGACATCGAGGCCGATCAGGAGCCGGTAGAGGAAGCTGCCAAGTAGAGAACCCCACTTCTCACGGATGAATTCGAGTTGTCCGCTCAAATCGTGCGGCACAGCAATCGAAGGGCTAAGAAGCATGTCTACCAGGGATTGGTTCTCTGGACCAAACGGCGGTTTGGCAGAGAAAACCTCGCGGATGGTGTGGATGGCGTATTCGTAGTGCGGGCTGTCCGTGAGCTCTGGGGATGCAAAGAGCTCACCAAAAGGCTTCAGTGCCGGATTCTCATCCTCAAGCCAATAAAGCAGGAGTTCTTCAAGCACATCCTCCCGGTTTGGCCTGCCGTCCGTGGTCCCGGCAAGATAAGCTTCCACGCTCATCGTACTGCCGAAAACAGGATTTGGCGGGAACTCGGATATAAAGAGCTTCAGGAATGCCAGGTATGTCTCATGGCCAAAGCGAGTGTCCAGCAATCTGTCGATCTCGGAAAAGACGCCCACTTCGCGTTCATCGCGGTAGAGCTGGATGATATAGTGGAAGATTTCGTCGATAAGCCCCATCGCGTTGGCCTGCCCAACCTTGATTGCATCCTCGGGCTTGCGAATCAGGTCACGCTGACGGTTCATCTTATCGGCAAATCGTTTTACAGCTTGAAAATTGAGGAATATCGCCCTGCCATTGTAAGAAAACAGGGTTTCCTCGATGTCGTATTTTTCACGAGCTCGCTTGGAGATATGAAATTCCATAAATTACCCCTCCATTCGGTTTTCAGGCTGCAGGCTAGACACTATTTACTTTTAATTGTATTGCCAATTTCCAGTGTTCCAACCCATGAATCGTCCGAGTTTTCGAGATGAATGTCCGGGATAATCTCCTCACGCTTGCGAAGACCTTCGACGACCCTGTGAGTCACAGCCGAATCCCAGAGGAAGAGCGATGCAATCTCGCGTTCACGGGCAATCCCCACGGAGAGAAGGTAGGTCAGAACGAGCTTGTTGCGCGCCTGGCTCTCAGAGATATTTCGCGCTTCATCGATCAAGTTCGGGTACTGGCGATGTGTCAAATCGTAGGTGAAGGCGTAATGCCACGCCCCGACGTCGGCAATACCTATGGGCAGAACGCGAAAGTCCATCTGCAACTGGTCAAGCGCACGGTTGAACGGACTCGATGAATTCTTGCCTATCAGATGAGCTTCCTTGCGCAGGCTGATCGTATCCATGGCGCCTTTTTCGATCAGCGTCTCGAAGACGAGCTTTGTTTCCAGCGTCAGATGGCCCAATTGGTATTGATCCTCGAAATCATCCTCGGGCGATCCGTAGTTGGGGGAAAGGGCGTAGAAATAAGGAAGTAATGCATATGAGATGAAAGCGTTCTTGTGCTTGATTACTCGACCGTAATACCAGACGTGTTGATCGAGCAGGCTGTCTTTCCAATTCCAGGTGATGTGACCGGGGTCATCGTGGTCATCAGGGACGGGACGGTCGCCGGCGGCACCTGCCCACAGGCTAGGCAGCGTGAGTCCCTTGATCGGCCAAAAAGCGACGAAACCCCGCTCGTTGACGAAGCTGACCGCATCGGAAGAGGATTTGAGTATCAGGTGTGATTTCAGGTGGAAGGTATTGGCGCGGTATTCCTTCAAATTGGCAAGGGAAAGATCCATCTTCGATCACCTCGGAAATAGTTTACCACGAAAATGTGTTCTATTGTTGAGAAAAAGGAAAAATAGGAGGGGGTTGCCTATCGCATTAATGAGAACGCAGCTTTGGATAAAGAGCATGAGCGCGGGTCGATTCAGTTTTAGATTCTTCGCGGCGCTCAGAATCACACTAATAATAAACCGCAAAGAATGATGACTGTCAATGAATAGAAGCCGGCGAAGAATGACAACCAACGAGAAATGACATTGAGAGCAGAAAGGCAAAAGGCGTGGAATCAGATGCGCAAAATGTGAGTGATGATGTTGGAGCCACTACCACCAATGTTCTGCGCCATGCCGATACGGGCTTTATCCACCTGGGTGCCGACAGCTTCGCCGCGCAATTGCTGCACGACCTCGACGATCTGATACATGCCGGTCGCTCCGACCGGATGACCGCGAGCTTTGAGCCCTCCTCGTGTGGCAATCGGTATCTTCCCGCCTATCGTAATTTCTCCATCCAGCGCAAGTTGGGGTCCTTTGCCTTTTTCTGCAAATCCATTGGCTTCGAGTGATAGTGCTGCCATGATCGAAAATGCGTCATGCAATTCGAAGAGATCAATCTCTTTCGGTGTTATCCCGGCTTGAATGTAGGCTGTCTTGCTCGACTCGTAAGCCGCCTTCAGCCAGGTGGGCTCGCGCCGTTGATCGACAGCAATCGTGTCCGTTGCAGCGCCGGAACCGGCAACCCTAACGATGCGACCGCCGTTTGCAGCCTTTACCCGGTCAAGCGGAACAAGGATCGCCGCTGCAGCCCCGTCTCCAATGGCCGACGCATCCATCAGATTGATCGGGTCGGCGATCATGTGAGCTTTGGCATAAATTTCAGCAGTGATCGGCTCGTGAAAGCGCGCGAACGGGTTTTGCATGGCATTCGCGTGGGCGTTGATTGAGAATGGTGCGAAATCTTCCTTCCTCCAACCGAATTCGTACATATAGCGGCGCATGATCAGCGCATTGAGAGCCACAAAGGATAATCCCTGATTAGCTTCCCAATCTGCATCGGCTGCGGTTGCCAACTGGCTTGTGATCTCATCGCCAGGAGAGTCTGTCATTTTCTCGACGCCGACCGCCAGGGCTGTATCCACCTCACCGGAAGCAACAGCCATCAATGCAGTGCGAAATGCGGCGGCACCCGAACTGCAAGCAGCTTCCGTGTGAAAAGCTTCGGTGTAGCGCATGCCGATCCAATCTGCCACGTAAGCGCCGAGATGCAATTGCTGGTTTGCCGAGCCAGACATCATGTTCCCTACGTAAACAGCATCTACTCGATCGAGATGGGCATCGTGCAGCGCTGCCAGAGCAGCTTCTCCAGCAAGCTCGCGTAAGGATTTGTCCCACAGCTCATCCACTTTTGTTTGTCCGATTCCGATGACCGCAACTTCGCGCATGTTCCAATCCTTTCTATGCATCTTCTTAACTGGATTATAAGGGCAAGTCCTCTCAGGAACTATCAGCTTTCACCTGTTGGGTAGGGTTTATAATTCTTTCACCGGACGTCATCCTGCGTTATTGGGAGAAACAAGTGAAGCATCGCATTTCAAAGTTGATGACCGTTGCATTATCGATCGCGATCCTTTCCAGCGCCTGCAATCTGCCTCTCTCGGCATTTCAGGGCACCCAGCCTGCAGTTGAGGGGAATCCGCTGGTGAAGTACACACCGACAGCGACAATACAGGTGTTACCCGCTTTCCAGGGTCTGTGGATAGAGCCTTCTGTTCCATCTCAAATTGTGAATTCGATTTCCAGCATTGCTTATCCGTCAGCAGCCGATAGCTCCGTGGCTGCGCTCGTGCTTCGAGAAGTTGGAAGCGGAACTGCTGCCGGAAACCTTGTTGCTGAATCGACCTGGGTGTATGCGTTGGTGGCTCCGTTCTTGACGGTTCGCGATGGAGTCACTTTCGAACAGCTGCAACAGATTTGGCAGGGGAATGCAAGTGACGACCTCGCTGGAGTTCAGCTTCAGGTAACGCAATCGACGCTGGCAGCCTTTACGGAGAAGTGGGGCGCGCCATCGCCGACGAGTGTCAAATTGGTTAGTGAAAACGAAATCGCTCCTGCCGATACGGCATGGGGTATTATCCCGTTCGGAGACATTCGTCCCGCATACAAAGTACTTAAGATCGACGGGCTCAGCCCACTGGATAAACCGCTGGCACTTGACACGTATACGCTGGTAGTTAACTACGGCCTTTACGAGCAATCTGGCGGCGACTCAGCGACACTCGACCTTGCGGAGCAGTTGAAATCTCAACTTCCGGCAACGAACCGGGACGAGAACCGGATGACTGTGCTCATCATGAGCGGAACGACCGCAATGACAAGAGCGACGGCGTTCAAAATCGATACCAAGGGAATCGATTACGTAATCAGTGGGGTAAAAGACTGGTTCCTCGCGGCTGATCTGCGGCATGTGAGCAATGAAGTTTCGTTCGACCCGGACTGCCCCAAGCCAGACCCGAACAGCACCAGCATGCGCTTCTGCTCCAGTCCGGCCTATATCGATGTACTCAAGGGATTGGGGATCAACGTTGTGGAACTCACAGGCAACCATGAAAACGACTACGGCGCAGATGCATTTGTGAGCACGGTCCAGACGTATAACGACCTGGGATGGACGATCTACGGAGGCGGACTGACGCCCGACGACGCCAGGAAACCGGCGCTCGTTGAGAACAATGGCAATAAGATCGCTTTCATTGGCTGTAATCCGGTAGGACCTGCCAATGATTGGGCGAGCAGCACTCAAGCCGGGGTTGCCAAATGCGACCCTGATTACTATTACGCCCAGATCAGCCAACTCAAACAGCAGGGATACGTGGTGATTGCCACATTCCAGCACCAGGAAGTGTACCAATACATGTACGATCCCTACTTCAAGGCCGATTTTCAGCATGCCGCTGACAGCGGCGCGGATATCGTCAGCGGGGCGCAGGCGCATTATCCGATGGGCTTTGAATTACGGGGGAATAGCCTGATCCATTATGGGATGGGCAACTTCCTCTTCGATCAAATGGACTATCCGGTCGTAGGCACAAGGCGCGAGTTCATCGACAGGCATATCATCTATGACGGTAAGTATCTCAATACCGAGCTGCTCTCCGCCATGCTAACCGACTATTCACGACCACGGCCGATGACAGACGAAGAGCGTACCCAATTCCTTACCGACCTGTTCGATGCAAGCCGATAGTATGTGAGAGTGCAAAATGAAGATTTATGATGTTTCGCTCAGAGTTCAACCTGGGATGGTTGTATGGCCCGATGACCCACAGGTCCAATTGAGCCGGTTTGCAAGCATCACATCCGGTGACGAGTACAATGCTACCCGCTTTGCCATGAGTGCACATACGGGTACGCACGTAGATGCACCGTTCCACTTCATTGAAGAGGGTCGCAAGGTCGATGAGCTCAACCTGGATGTTCTATGCGGACCCGTCCAAGTGGTGCAATTACCCAGCAACGTTTATGCCATCGACGCAGAGGTGATCAAAGCGGCGGGCATCGAACCATTGACTGGGCGGGTGCTCTTTCGAACTTCTAATTCGGATCTGTGGCGTTCGCAGCCTGGTAAGTTCAGCAAAGAGTACGTAGGGTTGACCGAAGACGCAGCGGAGATGCTTTTGGAGATGAAGCTCAAGCTGGTGGGGGTAGACTATCTTTCGGTTGCAGCCTGGGACCATCTACGCGGCGTGCATGAGATGCTGCTTGGCGCAGGCATGGTACTGCTGGAGGGTCTTGATCTATCAGGGGTGTCCGCAGGACGGTATACTTTGTTTTGCCTGCCCATGAACCTTGCAGGAGCAGATGGCGCTCCCGCGCGTACGATCCTGGTCGAGGGGTAGAAGAAGGGGATCTTGCCGGTTATTCAGGCACTGAAAGGTAATAAGGGGGAAGCGGTACCTCTCGTGCAACCTTTCGCCAGCTTGCATCATCAATTAGATAATGAAACTTCACCTCGTTTTATGATAGGATATGTTTATCAAATCATTGCGAGGTGGGGTTTATGATCGAGATTCCCGATTCAGAGATTTTGCCACAATCAATGGAACACAACATTTGGACATGGTCTGCCCAGTCGAAAGTGAGCCCTATTCCGATCAAGAAAGCGAAGGGTGTTTACTTCTGGGATGTCGACGGCAAAAGATATCTGGATTTCAATTCAATGGTGATGTGTGTCAATATCGGTCACGGCGATGAGCGGGTAATCGAGGCAATCGTCGATCAAGCGAGAGAATTACCTTTTGCCGGACCTGGAATGGCAACCAAACCGAGGGCCGTGTTGGGATCGCTGCTCTCGGAAATCACCCCGAGCGGTTTGACGAAGTTCCTTTATACTTTGGGAGGAGCAGATGCAAACGAGAATGCGATCAAGTTCGCCAGAGCGTACACGGGAAAATCCAAGATCCTGGCGCGATATCGCTCTTATCACGGTGCCACTTATGGCGCTTTGGCTTTGACAGGCGACCCGCGCAGGACAGCCTGGGAACCGGTAGTCATGCCGGGCGTTGTGCATTTTCTCGACCCATACCGCTACCGCTCGACATTCCACAGGAACCGTGAGGATGTGAGCGAAGCTGAATTTTGCAGCGATTACCTGGCACACCTGGAGGAAATTATCCTCTTTGAAGGCCCCAAGACAATTGCCGCTGTGATGGTGGAGCCGGTGACAGGCACCAATGGGGTGATCATCCCGCCTGAAGGATATTTACAGGGGGTGCGAAGTCTTTGCGATAAATATGAAATCTTGCTCATTGCAGACGAGGTGATGAGCGGGTTTGGAAGAACAGGTGAATGGTTCGCGGTCAATCACTGGAATGTTATCCCTGATATCATGACCATGGCCAAAGGGCTGACCTCGGGGTACGCGCCGCTTGGAGCGGTAGCGATGAAGCCGGAGATTGCCGCAACCTTCAACGATAGGGTCTTCGAGGGAGGATTGACATACAATGGTCATCCAATCTCGCTGGCAGCAGCGATCGCGACAATTAAAGTGATGCAGGAAGATCATATTGTTGAAAAGGCAAAAGAAACCGGCAAGGTGATGTCCGATATGCTCGCAGAACTTGTGGACAGGCACCCATCGGTGGGAGATGCCAGGTCGATCGGTTTATTTGGCATCGTGGAAATCGTGAAGAATCGGAAGACAAAGGAGCCAATGGCGCCTTTCGGCGGATCGAGTAATGAGATGAATGCCTTCAAAAAGTACATGCTGGAGCATGGGGTTTTCGTCTACACCCACTGGCATACTGTGCTGCTCATCCCGCCGCTGATCATCACCCCTGAGCAGCTCGCAGAAGGATTTATGGTCCTGGAAAAGGCTCTCGAAATTACAGACCAGGCTGTGAAAGTATGAAATGGATAAAAAAATGAGCGACACAGAGAAGAATGTAGAAAAAAAGAGCAATCATGAAAATATGATCATCCTTGGAAGCGGACCTGCAGGACTGGCTGCTGCATTGTATGCCGCCAGGGCGGAATGCAATCCGCTGGTTCTTACGGGCACCGAGCCAGGCGGCCAGGCAGCTCTGACAAACATGATCGAAAACTATCCCGGTTTTCCCGAAGGCGTAGGTGGTGTAGAACTGGCTACATTAATGCAGAATCATGCTGAGAAGTTCGGCGCGAGGATCGAGATGGACACGGTAACAAGCGTCGATCTGAGCAAGCGGCCTTTCTTGGTGAACACATACGACAAGACTTACACAGCGGATACGCTGATCATTGCGACAGGTGCAAGCCCGGTTCAATTGGACGTGCCCGGAGAGAAGGAATATACAGGACGGGGAGTATCCTACTGCGCCACATGCGACGGCTGGTTCTTCCGCAAAAAAAAGATTGTGGTTGTGGGGGGTGGTGATAGCGCGCTGGAGGAGGCGATCTTCCTCACACGATTCGCATCCGAAGTGACCCTGATTCACAGACGCGATCAATTCAGGGCTGGCGCAATCCTTCAGTCACGCCTCAAGGAAAACAAGAAGATCAAGGTGATCTTTGATGCCGTGGTCGATGAGATCGTGGGCGAGTCAGGAGTAGAGAAAGTGCGCGTCCACAATGTCAAGAGCGGGGACAAATCCGAGATTATTACCGAGGGAGTGTTTATCTTCATCGGGCAGAAACCGAATACCGAGCTTTACCAGGGCCAGTTGGACCTGGACGAACACGGATACGTTAAGGTCGATAACAAGATGATGACTTCGGTGCAGGGTATCTTTGCAGCAGGAGAAGTTGCCGATCCAATCTTCAGGCAGGTGGTGACCTCTGCAGGGATGGGGGCTGCAGCAGCAATGCAAGCCGTAAAGTTCACTCAGAATTAATCGATAATTACAAACGGCGCGCTTACGATATCAAGCGCGCCGTTTTTTTGTTAATGGCAGGTCAGGGTGTGGTTTGCGGAGCAGTGGGCGAGCCAGACCATCCAAATACGTTGGACTGGCTGACCTGTCCGTTGGTCTGGTAGATTGCCTGCCCATCCGAGGTTGTGCCCGTTTGGCGAACCACAACCACGTACCAGCGGAATATGTGATTGGTATTGTCCGTCGGGCGCAGGGTGGCGGGGACGATCAGCTTTGTATCTGTCACGTATTCGGTGACTTTGGCAGTGCCGCCAGATGTGACGTCTTCGACTGTCACGGCGTAAGCTTCGTTCTCGCGGAGAGTTCCGGCCGATGCCCATTGCAGGGTGATGGTCTCATTGGCGTTTGAGTAGACCGTGCCGTCGGCTGGAAGAAGCAGGCTCACCGCAGGATAGGGCGGCGGAGCCGTTGGAGTTGGCGTCGGACCTTCGGTAGGACGGCGCTCGCACAATGGCAGATCGAGCATCATGCCCGGATAGACGTAGTCATTGGGCAAATTGTTGAAGTTCTTGATGGATTCGACACTGATATTGTAGTTCATCGAAATCGAACTCAACGTGTCAGTATCCTTGACCTCATAGGGGATCACGCCGCAAGCCTGGCTGGTCGCTTCAGCAGGAGCGAGGGTGCCCGTGGGTGCAGGGGAAGCGGTGGGTGACGGCCGGGGGATCTGTAGAGGTTGACCTTCGTACAGCGTGCCGCACTCAGGAGGTAGGTTGTTCAGGTCTATAATGCTCTGCACCGATACATGGTAGATCCCCGCGATGCTGGAGCAATATTGGCCGGCTGCCACGGTGATCGAGATCGGTGGTTCAGCGGTTGCTGTAGGGCCTGGTGTGGCGGTGTTGGTGGGCAGGGGTGTGACTGTGAGCGTTGGTGTGACGGTCATGGTCGGAGTTGCCGTGCCGGTGGCCGTCATGCCCGTGCCTTTCAGAATAAAGAAAACGATCATGGCGCCTAAACCGAGAACCAGGACGCCCAAACCGATGGCAAGGGGTAGGCTCAATTTCAACTCGGGAAGCCGGGTGGATTGGACTGCAGCAGATTCAATCTTCTTTGTTGTTGGGGCTGGGGTAAATGTTCTGCCGCATACGAGGCAACGGGTGGCATTTTCGCTCAACCGTGTTCCGCAAGTCGGACATACTTTCGATGAAGATAGGTTTGTTTCCGAAGTCATAGTATCTCTTTTCCAGGGGTTTCAAGAGCCGACATTATAACACAGGCAGACAGGCTCAATTTCTCCTGTTCAGGGAGGATGGAGTGTGTTATTCTACGCTTCATGCAACACACGAGTATCTATTACCATATTCCGTTTTGCCGCAAACGGTGCGGATATTGCGATTTTAACACATTTGCGGGGCTTTCCAGATTCATCCCGGCTTACGTCGATGCGATTTGTCAAGAAATCGAAATCGTAGGCAGCCTTCAGAAAACCGCCGAAACGGTTCACACTTGCTTCTTTGGCGGCGGGACGCCTTCACTCCTCAAAGTCGAGCAGGTAAGCCAGATTATAACAGCAACCAGGCGTAGTTTTGAGGTTTGTCAAGGGGCGGAAATTACACTGGAAGCCAACCCGGGGACGGTGACTCGCGAGAGTGTCGAAGGATATGTGGCGAGCGGGGTCAATCGATTCAGTTTTGGTATGCAATCGGCGAGTCCAGACGATTTGCGAATCCTGGATCGAACACACAGCTTCGAACAAGTTGTGGATGCAGTCAAATTCTGTAAAATGAGCGGGATCGAACACATCAATCTCGACCTGATCTTCGGAATCCCCGGTCAAAGCATGGAGAGATGGAGAACCACACTCGAAAGGGCTGTTGAGACGGGAATCGACCATCTTTCGGTGTACGGCTTGACCATCGAAGAGGGAACTCCCATGTACCGCTGGGTAGAAAAAGGAGCACTGGCTGCGCCGGATGACGACCAGGCGGCAGATATGTACGAGGCTGCCAGTGAGTTCCTGTTAAAACAAGGTTTCGAGCAGTATGAGATTTCAAACTGGGCACGCGGGGAGTCAGCCCAGTGCAAACATAATTTGCAGTACTGGCGGTATCAACCGTATTATGGCTTTGGGGCTGGGGCGCATGGGTTCGTCAATGGGGTGAGGACAGAAAATGTCGCTCTTGTTCCTGAATACCTGCAGAGAATGAAGGAACATCGTTCTGCAGTCTACCCTGCAAGCCCGGCTGTCAAAGAAGTCAACAATCTCAGCTGGTGGGATCAAGCCCAGGAAATGATGATGGTCGGCCTGAGGATGACCCAGAGCGGTGTGAGCATGCGGGATTTCCGTAGCAGATTTGGGATCGAGATCGGAGATGCGTTTGAGGGCCAGGTCAGACGGCTGAAAGAAGAGGGTCTGGTCGAACTGGTGGAGACACCTGAAAAAGCCCTTCGATTGACACGAAAGGGCAGATTATTGGGGAACCGGGTTTTCCTGGAATTTGTGGGGAATGAGGAGCCCGAGCACCTGACTCAAGTCACTCGTCGAACACCTGCACGTAAGTACCATAACCGACCGTACTCATCTCATTGAGATCCGCTTCAGGGGTCAACCAGCGGAACATCCATTTGGCTTCATCCATGCGCATGTTGATGCAGCCGTGGCTCATGGGTACGCCAAAGTTGTTGTGCCAGTAGGTGCCGTGGAAGGCAACTCCGTTGACCGGTTCAAAGCAAGA
>JAJXZS010000017.1 GCA_021779955.1 Chloroflexota bacterium
GGATGGGATTTCGTAATCCTCGGTTTCTCGCAGTTCGTATGAAACGAACACCTTCCGGCCATCCACTCGGACTCTGCCGTTGTGCTGGGCAGTGATTTGCGCTTCACCCTGGCTGGCGATCACATCACCCACAGAAGCAACGCTCTCGTCGGTGATCGAAATCTCCCAGCCGTCCGGAGTCTCATATTCATCTGCGGTCATTTCACTGTGATCCACGCGCACGATCCTTTGATCGCCTGCGCGCTCAGCAAGGATGATCTTCGCCGTGCCGGAGATCCTCGAGATGACGGCTTCACCTTTCGGCATACGCCGTGCCTCGAACAGCTCCTCCACGCGAGGGAGACCTGTCGTGATATCGCCGCCCGCTGCAACACCACCGCTGTGGAAGGTACGCAGAGTCAGCTGAGTACCTGGCTCACCAATGGATTGCGCAGCAACAATACCCACTGCAGCGCCCAACCTCACCAGGCGTCCGCGGCCAAGGTCCATACCATAGCACTTGGCGCAGATGCCGTGCACGAGTTCGCATGTCAGCGGAGAGCGCACATATACATCCTCGATGCCCGCATTGACCACTTTGCGGATCAGGTCGCGGTCGAGCATCTCATCGCGATCGGCAATCACTTCGCCGGTCTTCGGGTCGGTTAACCGCCTGGCAAGGACACGCCCATAAAGGCGGGTCGAGAGTGACTGTCCAGCAACATCATCCGACTTGCGAATCCAGATGCCTTCCTTGGTACCGCAGTCTTCTTCGTTGATGATAATTTCCTGAGCGATATCGACGAGGCGGCGGGTCAGGTAGCCTGCATCTGCAGTACGCAGAGCGGTATCTGCCAGACCTTTGCGTGCACCATGCGTAGAGATGAAGTACTCCAGCGCTGTCAGACCTTCACGGAAGTTCGACTGGATTGGCAGGCGAATGATACGTCCGGCTGGATCAGCCATCAGGCCGCGCATACCGGCCAACTGGGCGATAGGTCCAAAACCACCTTTGGTTGCACCAGAGTTCGCCATGGTTGCCAGGTTGCCGTTGGGATCCATGTAATTTCTTACCGAATCGCCAACCTCCTTGGTCGTCTTTTGCCAGATATCGATGATGCGGTCGCCACGTTCCTGCTCGGTCAGCAAACCACGACGGAAGTTGCGGTTGACGTGCTCAACCTCGTCTTGTGCTTTCTCGAGGATGGCAGGTTTCTCAGGCGGTACGGTGATATCGGCAACAGCGATGGTCGTACCAGATTTCATGGCATATTCGAAGCCGATGTCCTTGATCCTGTCGGCTACCTCGGTCGTGATATCTTCACCGCAGATATCATAGACTTCAGCAATCAAATCCTTGATTCCACCTTTATCAAGTACCTGGTTCATGAACTTGACTTCTTCAGGCAGGATTCGATTGAACAGCACACGTCCAACGGTCGTATCGATCCTTCGAGTCTGTGCTTCAGGCAGACGATCGCCGCGATCGTTGTACCAGGTCTTCATATAGATGGCAACCTTGGCGTGGATATCTACCTGTCCCAACTGGTAAACGAGTTCGACTTCGTCGATATCCGCGAACACTCTGCCGTCGCCCTTGCATGGGCGCTCGTCATTTTCGGTCAGATAGTACACTCCTAACACCATGTCTTTGGACGGGCTGATGATAGGCTCGCCATCGGCAGGTTTGAGCAGGTTCTTCGATGAAAGCATCAGTGTGCGTGCTTCATTAACCGCCTTTTCCGAGAGAGGTACATGCACGGCCATCTGGTCGCCATCGAAGTCTGCATTGAATGCGGTGGTCACCAATGGATGCAGCTGAATTGCGCTCCCCTCGATCAGGATTGGTTCGAAAGCCTGGATGCCCAGTCTGTGCAGGGTTGGTGCACGGTTGAGAAGTACCGGGCGTTCCTTGATGACTTCTTCGAGTACCTCGTACACTTCGGGTCGGTTACGTTCGATGAAGCGGCGTGCGCCTTTCACGTTGGCTGCATAACTGTGCGAAACCAGGCGTGAAATGACAAATGGTCTGTAGAGTTCCAAAGCCATCGACTTCGGCAAACCACACTGATACAGCTTGAGATTCGGGCCAACCACGATGACCGAGCGGCCTGAATAGTCCACACGCTTGCCAAGCAGGTTCCTGCGGAAGCGGCCTTTCTTGCCTTTGAGCATGTCGCTCAGCGACTTGAGCTCGCGACGTCCGCGGCGTGAAAGTGCCTTGCCGCGCTGTGAATTGTCGATCAGTGAATCAACAGCTTCCTGGAGCATGCGTTTCTCGTTGCGTACGATTACATCCGGCGCGCCGAGTTCCAAAAGCCTTTTGAGCCGGTTGTTGCGGTTGATCACACGCCGGTACAGATCGTTCATGTCCGATGTAGCGAAGCGGCCGCCGTCCAACTGAACCATTGGGCGCAGATCGGGCGGGATTACCGGCAGCACGGTCAAAATCATCCACTCAGGCCGGTTGCCCGAGCGTCTGAAGCTTTCGACAACCTTGAGCCGGGTGGTTGCTTTCTTTCTCTTCTGCTTGCTCTTCGAGGTTCGCACCTCGGTCCACAGGTCTTCGGCCAATTTGTCCAGGTCAAGTCTGCGTAGAATGTCGTAGAAGGCCTCGGCGCCCATGTCGGCGCGGAAGACCTGCCCCCATCGTGATTTCAACTCGCGATAGCGGCTTTCTGACAGGAAAGTGAACGGGCGCAGTTCTTGCAGTTCATCGCGCATACGCGAATTTTGATCTTTACTTTCGGTCGATTCATCTTCGAGTTCGTTACGCAGGGCTTCCATTGCCTCTTCGGCTTCGGCGCGCACCTGATCGATGCTCATTTTGATCTGTTCGATGTCGCGTTTTTGCTCGCTCTTTGCCTCGGTTTCGATTTCATCCAGCCGTTCCTTGGCAAGCTTTTGCACGGTCGAAATATGCTGAGATGAGATCGTATCTCCGGCTTCGGCGATCACCATGGTGGCTGTCTCGAAGAGAATCTGCTTCCGCGTAGCCTGTCCAAGCATTTCGGTCAACTTCTTTTCCAGAGATTGGCCTTCCTGGATCACGGGTTCGACGCGTGATGCAATCAACTCGTCTGAACGGGCTTCGATATCGGCTTTTCGCTGCTGATACTCGGCAATCTTTCGATCGCGTCCAGTTTTGACTTCGAGGATCTTTGTATTGATTTGGGTTGCTTGTTCGTGTTCCGAAACACTAATTTCGTCTTCGAGCCGTTTAAGTGCTTTCTGGCGGGCATCGTCATCCACAAACGTAACGATGTACTGCGCAAAATACAACACGCGGTCGAGATTCCTACGAGAAATGTCCAGAAGTAAACCAAGATAAGAAGGAATCCGGCGCGTATACCAGATATGCGCAACTGGGGTGGCCAGATCGATGTGCCCCATCCGCTCACGGCGGACCGACGCACGTGTGACTTCGACACCGCATTTGTCGCAGACAATGCCTTTGTAGCGCGGGTTCTTGTACTTACCGCAGTAGCATTGATAATCGCGGGTCGGGCCAAAAATCGCTTCGCAGAACAGGCCGTCTTTCTCGGGGCGTAGCCTGCGGTAGTTGATGGTCTCAGGCTTCAAAACCTCACCGTATGACCAACTGCGAATCGTTTCTGGGGAAGCAAGGTTAATTCGGAGAGCTACTAAACTTTTTGTTTCCACTAACGCCTCCTTAATGAGAACTGGAGCGGTTAAACAATTAACAGCGCAATCACAATCTACTTGCGCTGATATTGGGAAGAGATACGCCCATAATAAACATGCAACCAAAAATTATACCACAATTTTAGGTTTGTCAAGGGATCTAATTTTCTTTCCTACTTCTTCCTGGATTGGCGCTTGGGTATTTCAATGTAGAATGTGCTTCCTTTGCCTAAAATACTCTCAACCCAGGTCTTGCCTTTATGCCGTTCTGCGATCGATTTCACAATCGTCAATCCCAGTCCTGTGCCCTGGCGAGTGTGCCCGTCTTTTCTCCCGCTTTTGTGGAATCGCTCGAATACATAAGGGAGATCGAGCGGGGCAATCCCCATTCCATGGTCCTGAATCGCGAATATGACGGACTCGCCATTGTCGACCAATCGCAGATACACCTGACCATTCAATGGTGAATATTTTACCGCATTATCCAATAAGTTGAAAAGGGCTTGCTGTAGTAATGCTCCGTCGGCTTCGATCTCAATATTTTCTGCATCCACTGCAGTGATCCAAAGCTGAATCTTCTTCTGAGTCGCTTGGGGCTGCAACATGGCCATTACCTGTTCCAACAGATCATATGGCTTTATGGTTTCGATCTGCAATTCTATTCCTGCTTCGATCCGGCTCAGATCAAGCAAGTTATCGACCATCTGATTCATGGTATCCAGGCCTTTTTCAATTTTGCCTGTATACGCTTTTTGCTGATCGTTAAGCTCACCCACCATTTGCAGCATCGTCGAATAGCCTTTCACGAGGCTGAGGGGTGAGCGCAAATCGTGGCTCACAGTCTGCACAAATTCAGATTTCATCTTGTCCAGAGCTCTGAATTCTGTGATGTCCTGCAAAACACAAACTGTGCCTATCCGTTTTTGATCGATATCTGCAGTAGAGACGTTGACATAGTAAGTTCGTCCGTTTTCTAGGGTCAACTCACTGTTTTTTTCAGTCCGCTTTTTGTTTTCTTTCAAGAAATTGGAAAGAAGTTCAGACGTTATCTGTCTCTCCCCACCTGAGGATCCCTTCGCATTACCGATCAGGCCTGGTATTTCCAACGCTGCTGGGTTTGCCAGGATGATCAACTGGTCTTCACCAAACAATAATACCGGCTCCGGTGTAGAGGCCAGCACATTTTCAAGCCGCTTTTTGCCGATTTCTGCCTGCCGGTACAGGCTTGAGTTGGATATGGCTAAAACCGCTTCACCTGCAATCGTATTCAAGTATCGAGTTTCACTATCCTGAAAACGATGCGTTTCTTCATAAGCAATCCAGAGAACGCCGTAGATGGTATGCTCGTCTCGGATGGCGATCCCTGCAATGGCAGATGGGATCTTTTCATTACGCGGAATGCCCATGCTTTTGATTCTGCCTTTTGAGGGAATAATCGTGATTTTTTCCTCGCGTAATAATTCGACCATGACTTCATCCAAAGAATCATACTCATTTGCGCAAGTTCCCGCTGAGAAGATCTCTCCAATCTGCCATGATTCTTCATCTGTCGACTCTCTTCGCAAAATCAAACGACTTGAGCAAGCCCCATTGACCAGGGTCGCATTTAGTATGTGCCTTGCCGCCCCTTCCATCGTCAAATTCGATGCTACGCCTTGTGATACTTTGAGCAGGTGGTCTAGCTCGTCCAAGCGCTCCTTCAGGCTTACACGCATCTGCTCAAACGCCGAACCTAACTTGCCAATTTCATCGACACCAGAAGTCTCGATTTGCAGGTCCAATTCACCTCGGGAAATTTCGTCCGCCTGATCAGCTAACGAAATGAGCGAATGAGCAATTCGATTCATCAGGAGCCTGAGCAGCAGATAGGCGATAACCGCAACCGCCAGCGACATCGCCAGCAACGGAATCGCAATCTGCAGCGCGATCTCCTGGGCCGCTGTTGCCGGCAACGAGAGCAATACCTTCCAGTTATTCTGGCTGGTAATCACTGCATAAAGCAGGCGGCGGGTGCCTGTGGCGCTGGTTTCATCGTAGTACCCTGTTGCGTCTGGTATCACCCCACTGTAGGTGGAAAGTACGCTGCCTGACTCAGTGGAATACAATATTCGATTCTGAGAATCTAGAATAACACCCTGACCGCCCCTAGTTTTTACTCGTTCTAGAGCTGCCAACGCTGGTTGCATAAAGAAATTCGTGGACAAGTCTGTCCTTGCAAGCAGCACTCCATTTGCCATACCGTATTCATCCGGAATGGCTGCGATGAATGTCAACTGCGCAGAATCTGTCCCCGTCCTGGCAGGTACCAGGTAGTTTTGCATCGATACCCCATTGAGCGCAAGTTGAATCCCCGCCCGTTCCTCTTCAGTCAGTTGCAGCTGATCGATCGTGTTTGATGGATAACCGGTAACAGGATGGCCACCTTTATCAAAGACGAAAAGATCACGGAAATAAGGCACCGCAAGGATTTTGTTTTGCAGAAACGATGCAAGTTGAGAAGTCTCGATCGAAGACAAATTGGAACTGGCAAGGTCGAGGGCAAGGCTCTGACCAGCCTCAATAAAGTATGGCAAGTTTTCTGCAGCAGCATCCGCGGAAGTCGACAGTTGGTTCTTAACCATCTTTTTCGCTGCGTTTCCCGCTACTGTCCAATCAGCAACGGTTAGTGTAATCAGCAGGATCAGTATCAACGGCAGAGTGCTGGAAAACATCCTCGCCTGTAAGCCCACCTCAGCAGGTGAAGGTCTTAATACCTTAAGCTGAATCCAAAATCTGGATTTAATTACCTTGAAGATTTCAAGCAACGCGCCGGCGATAACCAATTCGATACCATTGACAATCACCAGACTCCATGATTGCGTGAAGGCATAGTCCAATTTGGTAGCCAGGAGTCCATTTGTGGCAAAGAAAGTCGAAAATAGGTAAATAGGGGTGGAAATAGCCGCAACAAATACGGCTGCCCCAATCGGATGGCGAAGCAGGCGATAAAATGTAGTTCGGTAATTCTGACGTAACGCTACGCTGACCATCAGTGCGATGGCCATATTTTCCAGTGGTGTAAATAGTGAATGAGTACTCCAAAAAGCCGAGATGATCCCGCTCACCAATGCCAGGGACGCGGCCAAAACCGAATTGAGGAGTCCGCCTGCCAACATCCACGGAATGACGGACAACACCATCACCAAAGGCACAGATATTTCGCGGGGCACATTGGGTAGCGGCAGCATTTCACCGCCCGGGAGTGCAAATCCAACAAAGAAACTCGTCGCAAGGGTAAGCAAGAACAGTATTACGTAGATCAAGCGTGAGTAAGGGGGCAGACTTTCATTCTTGATGATCTCACGCCTGACGCTCCAACCAATGGTCATCGCCAACAAAATCCAACCCAACCATCCGATCCAATGGTAAGGCAAATCAACAAATGGCAATGCGCCCCAAAGTCCGATCTTGATCATTGATTAATTATGCGACATTTTCAAATATTGCGAACCGAATTTGATGGTGGAATTGGATTTTTTAATACTTCCCAAGAAAGCGAAAACGGGTGTGCTAATCAGAAAAGCTTTCTCATTATCAGACTCCACCCGTTCGAGTTACATTTGCCCATTTCTTTGGTTATTCCTCTATGGGATCCTCGATCAAAGCTAGTGCCTCTTCGTACACCTCTTCGATTCCTTTGCCGCTGGAATCGATAATATGTGCATCCACTGCGGGCTTTAGAGGGGCAATCGCCCGGTTGGAATCGATCTGATCGCGCAGCAGGATGCCCGCCAGAATTTCGTCGTAGGTCACGTCTTCCCCGCGCAGGCGCTTCTCGTCGAACCGCCGCTGTGCCCTCACATCAGGCGTCGCATCCAGGTAAATTTTCAGATCTGCCTCGGGTAGCACGACAGTCCCGATATCTCTTCCCACCATCACAACGTTTCCCCGAAGACCGATCCTGCGCTGCTGTGCTGTCATCGCTTTGCGCACGCCTCCGTAAGTAGAAACCTGCGAAACGTTCCTCTCGACTCGCGGCGAGCGGATCAGCCATGTGATATCCTTGCCATCCACCAGCACATCTGCGGTGCGCCCATCAGCGACGGAGGGCGGTTGGACATCGATCTGGATTCGTTCTGCAAGTTCGGTGATGACCTTTTCATCGTCTATATCCAGGTTTGCTTCCAATGCCACAAAAGTCACAGCGCGGTACATAACGCCAGTGTCGAAATAGAGATAGCCAAGCTGTGTGGCCAGCTTTTCCGCCAGGGTGGATTTTCCAGAGGCGGCGGTTCCGTCAATGGCGATCTTTTTTGGGAAGGTCATGGGCTATCCTGAGAACGAAAGTGATTATTTGAATAGATCGTTGCGTGCCCAAACGATCAGGCGGATTTCTTCAACTGGCGCTTCACGATAGAAAGACCACTTCAACCAATCGGATAGACCCATCTGAGCAAAAGCCGGATATTGTTCCCAAGCCAGTCCCTGTCCGCGGTATAAGGTCGTTGCCCCAATTTGCAGATAATCCGGCGCAATTATAATCGATGGAGTCGCTGTCTGGGGGAACTGGGTGTCATAAGTTACCTGTGAAAAATCACGCAGAGCCCAACGCATGGCAGGTACGTCGAAACCCACCACATCGATGTCGATATTCTGGGGCAGACCATGATTCCAGATCGAAAGATCGTTGATTTGCGATACCACAAGCTGCTCGCCAATGGTAATCGATTGGGGTTTCCAGGCGTAGCCGGAGATTTGCTGCATCCCGCCGGCGTTCTTCATTGCTCCTGCTGCCATCCACCCAAATAACAGGATGCCGACCCCGATCCCCAATCCACGAAAAGCTGATCGCGGTGACCAACCCCACGCCATGAAAACGGTCAGCAACAGCACCAGGGCAATGGGGAGAGCTGCTGCGATCAACCGGTTGTTCTGAACGATGAGATCAGAAGATGGATTATTGAAATACGCCAATATGTTGAGGTAACTGAATACCACCAGAACAACGGAAAGCACAATTTCCACGATGAGCGCCAGTCGTACATCATCGGAGATCTCATAAACAAGGCCATCTACGCCAAGCGCGGTAAGGCCCCAGAGCGGCAATGCTGCCCAAACCCAATCCCAGATTTCTCGCGAAGGATTCACAATCATCAGGAATAATGCGGCGATGAACCAGATCCCCATGACGCTGACGAGTTCGCGCCTTCGATTGAAGGAATTGATGAGGCCCATCACGGCCAGGATGATCAGAGGGAAATAGGTTAGCCCAAAAACGATCAGAGAAGAAGAAAGCGGCACAAGCGATTGCGAACCCCAATTGTGGATGAAGCTCAATAGTCCATTGCTAATGCCCGTGATGCCATTGGGTACAGCCATAAACCCGGTCCCAAGCAAAGCCATGGTAATGATTGCGCCGGCTCCAAAGACTTCGAAGTCCTTTGCTTCCAGGCCTTCGAAGATGTAAACGTGCATAAAGAGAGAAGCTGACAGGTATACCAGCAGAAAAATGACCATTCCCATCCAAAAAGCCGGGCCGCTTGCGATGGCTATCCCCAGGCAGACGCCCGCCAGGATCATCTTTTTGTTCACCAGGAAACCTGCCGCGCCTATTCCGAAGACGATTGCCAGACTTTCTACTCCGGCGGTGCGAGAAATTGCCACGAGGGCAGGGTCGATCGCGAGAAAGAGACCCAAAAGCAGGGCCAATCGCTGACCGAAAGCCTTTCGAAAGAGCAGCGGGAGAAAGACTGCGCACGATCCTATCAGTGCAGGCCAGAATCTTGCCGCGAAATTTCCGCTGCTAAATAGCTTGAACAGCCCTGCCGTCAATATGACGTACGCCGGCTGGTCACCCATCAACACATTGGCTCCGCTGCTGATATTAAACGCCTGCATCGCCTGCAATGCTTCGAAATTGTTCAGTGCCATTTGCCCAAGGTGGATAAAGCGCACACTGGCGGCTAGGAGGAAAAGCAGCCCGTATAACAAATATTCGGTGGTGAATTCTCTTTTGCTCATGTTCCTCCGTGTTTACCCGCCAGGGGTCAGCAGTGAATCCGGGATCTCGTAAATGGTCACCGAGTTGTTCTGATAAGTAGGAGTGAGTATTCCGTTGAACTTATTCACATCGACCTGATAGGTTATGGTCTCATCATAACCGATGTAAACATAACGAATATGGTACTGGCGCAGGATGGTGAGAGCGTCATCCCAGTCGTGCGTGGTGTACAGCGTCTCGATATCTGCCTGGCGGTTGCCCATTTCGGTGGAACCACCACGCCATTGACTTTCGTGCCCCGGCCAGCCCAGCACCGTGGGGTAGCCCGTCTGTGTGGCAACCCATTCGGAGTCCGGCGTGTAGCTGCCCTGCACTGCCTCGCTCACGACACCCATGGGTTGGGTCTCGAGCCAGGCGATTGCCGCTGCCTCATCAGGATAATATCTGGCAAGATACGCGTTTCCATCCAATGTCCAGGCGGTTGGGTTGAAATCGTTGGTCTTGTTCAGCGTCATGATTATAGGATAAATAAACGAGCACAAGATGAGGACAACCCACGTGACACTGAAAATGGCTCTCAAGGCTTTGCGCAAAGAAACGAGCAATACCACCGATCCGAACGCAGCTGCGATTCCCCAAAGGCTCCAGGTTTCAAAGTAAAATTTGAAAATTGTGTTCATGCGCGTGCCGAACTGGTCGCGCAAATAGAAATTCTCAGGGAAGAATGTTAGCAAAGCACCCAGTAATACCAGGATCAGCACAAAACCGTTGACATCGATCTTGTGTGCACCGTTCACTTCACCTTCGATGATTACTTCGTGCAAGTCCGCATCCTCGACGCTTTCCTCTTGTTGCTTCTTGACAAAGCTAAAGATCAGCGCAAGCACCAGCGTAAAGAGCACGAGCAGTGTAATCCACGTACCGGGCGAAGAGAAGTGGCGTGAAACTGCAGCATTGAGCACTGTTGCAGCGTCCGCTCCTGAATGCACGTAATAGCTGAACGCCAGGCCCGCTGTATTCAGTTTTACTCCAAGATTGGAGATCAAAGGCGAACTGGAAGTAGCCAACTTGGCTCCCCAATCGACGAAAGCACATAGCACAGCTCCAGCGACCAGCGATACAAACCACAGGCCGAACACGAATATCACCGCTACGCGAATCCCCCGCCCCAGATTGCTCTTGGTAACCCGCTGCGCGAATAGGAAGGCAACCCATGCGAAAATCGGGATCAGCAAGACCGCAAACATGATCCAGAAATTCACACCGCGTGTTTGGAATTCAAGGCTAGGCAGCAAACCACCCGCTTGCGACTTGAAACCGACATAGAATGGGAGAAACAGGGCCACTCCGGCAACTGCGAAGGTAATACCCATGCCCAGGAATTCGAGCAATCGTTTCCATCGCCAACCGCTCTGCTTGATCCGCAAGTAAGCCGCGGTCAGGCAGAATAAACCAACATAGATTGGGAAATTCCAGGTGTTCAAGAACCCCATTACGCCCAGGATCAGCGCAGTTAGCCAGAATTCCCACCGCTTTACCCACACTTTGAGCGACCAATCCTCGATTGGCTGTGCAGATCCCCTGGCGAAAAGACTCAGGCACGCTGCGATCGCCAGCAGCGCGAACGGCATCGCAAGAACATGTGGGTGCAGATCAGAAAGCAGGTAGCTGAAAAACGGGAATTCATCGATCACCTCAATGGTATCCCCCGTGATGCCTGTATCCTGAATTACACGGGATGCCCGCCACCATAACCAGCCTGCAGGCCGGTTAGGCAGCCAGCTGATCGGCGTCGTCGGTGCTACATTCAACTCCTGTACCTGCAACCAGTTCCAGAACTTCGAAGTACCGTCTGCATTCCAGAACCAGTGTCTTGCATACATGATCTCGAGTAGTCCCTCGAGGTTACTTGTGATCAAAATAAAGATCGGCCCGAGCAATGCGCCAAACCTGCTCAAAACCGATGAGCTTTGCTCAGATGATCGGCGCCTTGCATTCCACAATTTGAGCAGATCGTAAACCACACCGTAAGCCGCAGCCGCCGTAAGCCCATACCACAACGCCGCAGTCAGGTTGAAGCCAACTCCCGTGATCACTCCTGTGATGCGGATGAGCATGGCCACGAGTACATAACCGAAATAGTAGTAGGAAATGGCATACCCTGAAAGCCATGGGTCCTGGGGCGGAAAGCCTGGCGATTTCAATATTCCATTGATAAACGCCAATTCCATCGGTTTTTCAGTGTACGTGATATCCGGATTCGCCGCCCTTACCACCGTCCAGACCACAAAGAAGGTCAGGAAGACCAGTTCGATGGTCAGCAGGGTCTTCCAGTTACCCTTCACCCATTCGACCAGGTCCTGTAGATGTCTTTTCCTCAAAAGCAATAGTGAGCAGATGAGCACGAGGATGAATGCCAGGATTTCTCCGCCCAAATCGTTTTGCAGCACGCCCAGAGAACCGAGCAGCCAGAAGAAGAATCCCCAAAGAAGCAGGCCCAATGGTTTGGCAAATGCAGCCCCCTTTTCAGCCAGGCCCGGGAAGAATCGAAATGCAATCGGGAAAGCAGCCAACCCGATGATGCTTATCGCAATATACCAAAGGATAAAGGAGACAACGTCGCTCAACGATTACCGTCCAAACTATTCTGCAAAAGATCAGCGAAGTACTTCGTAGATCACTGTATCCTTCTCACTGAACACTTTCTTCCAATACACGCCGTCGTATTGCTCGAATTTGAGCAAGCCATCCCCAGGATAGAGGTCGCGCTCTTCCTGTCCCAGGATGATATAACTCACATTGTATTTCTGTAGAATTCCGAGGGCTTCCTGGACATCGGAAGTGGTATAGAACACCGGAATTTCGATCAGTCGTTCCGAGATTCCATTATAGTCAATAAATCCGCGCTGCTGACGTTGGTGGTAGTTCCATCCGAGCACTCCAGGCAACCCGGTGTAAATGGTATAGCGGTTGCCCCAGCGGTATTCCACGGTGTTGGCTTCGATCAGCACAGGCGATCCAATCACATTCTCCTGCATCCACTTGATCCCGTCGTAATCCTGGCTGAGTTCGTAAGTCCCTTCCACGTCGGTGTACGAAGTGGTCTTCATAAAGATCGTCCCGTCCAACGTCTTTGGGGCGGTCGGGTCGTAGCGATCGCGAATCTTATCAAGAACTGCAGTTAACGGATAAAGTGCCGCGCCAAAAACCAGCACTGCCAGCGCCACTTGCCAGATTGAGCTCGTACTCATCTTCCAGCGCATGCTCACTGCGGGAATCAACCATCCGAGGGCTGCTGCAGACGAAAGCCCGAGCAGTGTCCACGCCTGGTAGTAGAACTTGAAAACAGTA
Source organism: Chloroflexota bacterium (assembly GCA_021779955.1). GTDB lineage: Bacteria > Chloroflexota > Anaerolineae > Anaerolineales > Anaerolineaceae > UBA6107. Next base: position 12,956 of record JAJXZS010000017.1, read on the forward strand.
TTCATCCGTCCCACATCACCCTGCAGCGCGAACAACTCCACAAAGATCGTCAAGAACATGGCTGTCCCGATCATGAACAGCACCAACCGCTTCAGATCAGGCATGCCCGGCCTGAAGAGTAAGATCAGCACCCATACTGCGATCGGGAATGCGATCCAACCGATTTGGATTTTCATGAATGCCAGCACGATAAGGATGACCAGGAAAAGCACGCCCAACATCTGCAGTGTGCCTTTGTGCGGTTTGAGCTTTTTCAGCGCCGATACAGGCGTTGCAGCCAACCATTCACGAGTTTCCCACACCAGCCAGCTCACGATGATGAACAGGAACAAGCCCCAATGAACCAGATACGAGCCTATCGGTGATTTATCGCCTGTCCAGGCGTCGACGGTCCCATACGCCTGATCGTAATATCTTGACCAGGGGATATAGAGAAGACTACTCAACACATATAGGACGATCAACACCGCTGCAGCAACTGCCAGCTTTCGCAGCCACTCAGGCCATTTGGTTGGCAGCCATGCGGGCGTCGCTGCATAACGTAGCACGACATAAAGTAAAATCACTGCCGATAATGCCAGATAAGTCGGATAATCCCAAGTGTTGACGGGTCGCAGCGCTCCAATAGCCAGACCACCGAGGAACAGGCTGGCACCCAGCTCGATCCAGCCCCTCGTTCGACCGCCCTTCCACCACTGCCATTTGCTGAATAGAATCGACATGCCCCATACAATTACCAACAGCGTGATCGATAACGCGATCAGGTGTGCGTGCAGATCAGCATAGGTAAATGTGAAGAATGGGAACTCGGTAATCGTATCCCCGGGCAGCGCCCGCGAAGGGATCCACAGCCAATCGCCATAGCCGTAAGGCAGCTTGGCTCCGGCAAGCATCTTGCCTAGCCCGTCCCATGCCCAAGCCAGGTGCTGGAAGATCGTCCCGTCAGCGATGATACCGCCTGGCGCCACCAGCTTCTGCCATCCCTGCCATATCATCCTCAGGGTGCCAAGGTTACCGAGCACAAGAACGAGCAGCGTCGAGCTGATCCCTGCGCCAAAGGCCTTCCAGTTGCCTTTTGCTTTGGGCTCATCCGGATTCGAGTGTTCGAATCCGTTTCTGGCAAATACATTCCACCCGATGCTGAAAGCTCCGATCGCTGTCAAACCGAATAAAGTTGGCAGGATCAGGTTATATGCGACATCGACATTGATCCCCAGCAATTTCACGGGAGCCCCATAGAGGACGTACCCGTAATAATAATAGTTTATGTATCCGCCGGAGTACCATGGATCGAAAGGCGGAAACGTCGTGCTCTTGATCACAGCAGTCAGATACGACAGGTCCATCGGCTTTTCGCCGCCGCGCCATGGATGCCACAGGTCGGGGTTGTTGTAGCGGATCAGCAAATCGATCCCAAAGAAGACTAACATCAGCCCTTCAACTATAAGGAAAAGCTTCCAGTGGGTTCGAATATCTTCTGCCAATTGCTTTCGGCGCAGTACTGCGATCACCGCATTGGTAACAAACAGCCCGATCAGCACTCCCGCCATGGTCGTGCGGCTGAAGGTCAGACCGGACGAGCCTGCCCAAAACGTGAACAATCCGAACAGCAGCAGACCGATTAACCGGCTCGCCGGGAATCCCCGGTCGGGCAGCCGGTTCAGCGCCAGGTGCACCATTGGATACACCATCCACCCCAGTAGCAAAATCGCGAGGTACCACACCACTACAGCTGCCACCTGGCTCTGATTCACCCATGAAGCAGGGTCGAAGATCTGTGTCCAGGTGCCTCCAGCTTGCTGCGTCTTCAATGCCTCGGGTGCAAGAGTGAGATCGCTCTTGAAATTGCCGGCTTCCCTCAGTACCAGATGCACCGTGTTGCTGATATCCACCGATTCGAGCAATGAATGCACAGCCGCCGAATCGTATGAGGCATTCTTCTTGAAGATAAGCACCTTTGGGTGATCGTAGACGGTAAACGCCTCTTCAGCAGACTGATCGTTGATTTGGAAACTGCCCAGGTTCGGATTCGATTGCTCGATTTGCACGAGATCGAAGCCCAATTGTCCCTGATACATGCCTGGCGTGGCATTTTGATAGCAGGTGAGGATATCTTGCGAATCCGGGCAGCCGATCAAAGTACGGTAATACTCGGTCGAAAGCGGATAACGTTCGGGCAAGCGGGTGATGGTGCCCCATTGTCGATTCGAAGAGATGAAGATGTAGTCCGACTGGTCGAGTATGTTCTCCATCCTCGTAACCTTGGCGGCATTGTCATCCCAGTACATCTCAAAGTTCTCGACATTTCCATAGATGCCTGTGTCGTAGCTAAAAACGTCGTACCCGTCCATCGGAATTGGCAGCGGATCATCCCATGTGCTCTCGATCGCTGTCGAATCATTGTAGATGGCCAGTGCCCCGCTCCCCTGCGCTAATTGTATGTGCAGCGTGTACTGCTGATATTGGTCCAGTGCCACAGGCTGATCGAATGTGACGGTTTTTTCATCCCCGCGTACATCCTTCGTTGGCAGGAAAGTATCGATCAAAGTGCCACTGGCAATTGTTTGGGTCGGATTATTATTATTTGATAGGTATAAATTAAGCGTCTTTTCGCCTGGAGTGAGTTGCAGATCCACGATCCGGTAGAGGTCGACGCTTTTGACGACCCCGCTTGCCCGCGGCACGAATGGAATATCATACTCGCTTCCCTGCATTACCCCCTGGGTTGCCGATGGTAGTACTTTGGTCTTGATCTGATCACCCACTTTGTAAGTGATCTCGATCGACCCGTAGAGTTTCAAATACTCTACTGGTTCGCCCACCGAAAGCGATAGAAGGTAAACCGTGTCCTTACTCAATTGGGCCGGAAAATCGAACGCCACAGACGTGGGGTCGCCACGCGCATCACTCATCGGCTGGAAGGTAGATTGCGTAAAACCGGCAGCGATCAGCTGTCCCGATCCGCTCCCCTTCGTCAGGATCGATGCTACCAGCGAGAGCGTCGGATACTCGCCTTGCATGTTTCCGACATGCTCGAGATCAACGCTGGTGATTTGCGCATCCTCATCGAGAGTGAAGCCTATGTCGAGGGGTTTGTCTGCCGAGAAGACCACGCCATTGCGGAATGGCAGCAGCTGCTTCACCGTTGACTCGCCAGTTACGATCGGCATGCTGATTGCGCTGTTGACGTTCTGGTAGATCCACTCGCTCGCGGAAACGCGGGTCACCGGCCGTGTGTAAATTTGGGTGAATGCAAAAGCCCAAAGCCCTGTGCTGACCACGACTACCACGGCAAGGAATATTGAAAGGATCCGCGGCCAATTGATGCGAATTGCTCTCAATTTTGCCGAAATTCTCGGATTGGTTTCCCAGAGCTTGAATACTGCCCACGCCGCGATCAATGCCAGCGCCGGATAGATCGGAAGCTGGTAGCGCATGGCTTTGACCCAGGAAATCGAATTAATGACGAAGAAGACTCCGGTCCAGGTCCAAAGCAGCATATGTTTCTGGAAGTCGCCTTTGATCATGCGCCAGCCCATCCAAAGGAATCCACCCCATGCCACCAGTCCGAAAGCGATTCCCAGTCCCCATTCCACCATGTTCGTCAAGGCGAAAGTGTCCGGTCTACCCACCCACTGGAGCGCAAATGGCACATCGACAAGCCCCTGGCTTTGTGTGCTGATTTCCTTCAAGCTGCTGATGAAATTTGGATTGATCTTCATCCCGAAGAAACCGGGGCCCATGAACGCGTAAGGCTGGAAAATGCGGAAAGTCAGGAATGCAATGATCCCGCCAAGCACCAGGTTGCGCAAGATGATGCTGACCCAGTTTTCCCGGATGTCTTTCGGTTGGCGCAAATAATGCAGGTAAGCTGCAAGCGGAAGAAGAGCAGCCGCAGGCCAGATGCTCACCTTACACGCCATGCCCATCCCAAACAAAATGCCGAAGAGTGCATAAGGCGCAAGCGTCCCCCAATAGCTTTTCAACCAGTAAGGCACCAGGTTATCTGAAGGCGGATCGTCCTCGCTTTCTACCGGCAGATCAATTCGCGCCAACGGATCGGCAGTCATAATCAGCACGGCCACGTACAATGCTGCATACACGAAGAGATTCGCGAATGTATCGACCGTGAAATAATGCGAAAGCTGAATTTGAAGCACTGCCAGCGCTGAAAGCAGCGCTGCCAATAATCCAAGTTTGGGGTTGCGGTATAACCTTTTTGCGATCAGATACACGAAAATGATCGTGCCAAGATCGAAAATCGCGGAAAGAACCCTGCCCACGAGATTGACCTGGTCGTACCCGGTCATATTTGTCCACTGTGCAACATAACGGGTGAGGAACAGCGGAAGCGTGCCGTAGACAAAATACGAATTCCCCCGGTTTGCCGGGTTGAGTGTCGAAGTTGCGGTGTTGAAGTACTCACCCAGGCTGTGAACTGGCTCGATCGCTGTCTCGACCATGGTCAGAAAGCGTTCATCAGGATGCAGGTGGTACGAAGCATCCCAGGAAATACCCGTGAACCTGAAATATGCTCCGATTAGCAGGATGCCGATCAACAGGACGTCCCAGATCCAGGTATGTCCTGGCCTGGAAGAGTCTGGCAGCGATGACTTCGGATCGATTGTTTCAGGCACGTTCATTCAGGTGCTCCAATGTGGGATAACGATAACGGACGAGCTACTTAACTTCTTGCTGAATCTGATCGAATAATTTCACGTAAGCCGCGGCGATCGCATCGGGAGTATACCGCGCAAATGATTGAGGGTCGCCGTGATGGTACTTCTCTCGGTTCGCCAGCACTTCGAGCACAGCCTCCGCGCAGGCATTCGAATCGCCAATCGGGAAGATCTTGCCCATTCCATGCACTGCCACAGGTTGGCGTACCCCGGGCAGGTTCGACGTGACGCAGGGTACGCCGTTCATCATCGCCTCGATCTGCACCAGTCCAAACGCTTCCGTAGAATTCAGCGAGGGGAGTACGTGCACATCCAGGTTAGGATAGTAAGCGGCAATCTCGGTTGGGTTGAGCGAACCGACGAACTGCCAGTTGCCGCTCTCGATATATTGGTCGATTTGCGGCTTTAATCTGGCGAAATACTTTTCCTCGCCGATGATCTTTTGATATGGCCCTACGAATTCAACTAAAGCATTCGGGTGTACTTCAAGGATTCTTGGCAGTGCATTCAAAAGCACTTCCACCCCTTTTTCTGTTGCAAAACGCGCCACCATGCCGATGACAGGTCGCCGATTCTCTGGGTTATGCACCTTTGCAAACGCATCCATGGCTTTCTGGTTGACTACAGGCAGCACCACAGGCGGCGGAATGATTATCGTCTTCTTCGGGAATTTGGAGACATACGCTGAATGATCGGCATAATCCTGGGTATAGGTCACAATCCGGTGTGTCGCCAGGCCTGCAATCTTGTTCATTACATTGACTGCTGCATTTGCCGCCTTACTCAAGAGTCCCGGGGGCATCAACAGGTCGCAATGAAATGTAATGACAGTAGGCTTCTTCGCCATTCGTCCACGCAGAGCCACACCCGCAGCATCGAACTGCGGCAGGTGCAGCTGGACCACGTCATTCTCTTTGACAAGTCGGCTTGCCGTCAAGCCGAAGGTCGGCATGATCACGCCCTTGCTCAAGCGAAACGCTACAGGCACCCGCACGATCCTTACCCCTTCGATGACTTCTTCCCTTGGAAGCGACTTCTTGAACTGGGACGTGAGCACGGTCACCTGGTGCCCCTGCCTGACGAATGCCGCAGCCAATCGTTCGGCGTAAATGGTCAATCCGCTGATATGAGGTCGATAATAGGTCAAAACAATCAAAATACGCATGAAAGGCAGCCTGCTCTAGAAAATGTCCTGGTTTGCCTTCACCCACTCGAACAGCCGCCGGATACCTTCCTCCGCGCTGACCTGAGGTTTCCAGCCGAGTAACCGGTTTGCCTTGCGAATGTCCGAAATGAATACCGGTTGATCTCCCGGCCGCCAATCGCCGCGTGCTACGTTTAGCTTGCGGCCAAGCAGTTTTTCGAGCATGGGCGCAAACTCGGTCCAGATCGCGATGGTATTGGATCTTCCCCCGCCGATGTTGAAAACCTGGCCGGCAGCCTGATTGATGTGCTCGAATGCTGCATCGTAGGCATTCAACAGATCTTCAACAAACAGGATATCCCGCACCTGCTTCCCATCGCCGTAGATGGTGATTGGGCGCCCGGTAATGGCAGCGATGATAAACCAGGCGACCCAGCCCTGGTCCTCCACTCCAAATTGCCGTGTGCCGTAAATGCAACTCTGGCGAAAAACCACGCTGGGCAAGCCGTAAATCCGGTGATAATCGCGCACGTATTGATCGCCGCAGCCCTTGCTGCAGCCGTATGGCGAATGGAAGTCAAGCGGCTGTGCTTCCGAAGCGCCTTCGGGCAGATCGGCGTAGTCATAGTGCGTTTCATGCTCCACGACCCTGACATCTTCCATCCCGCCGTAGACCTTGTTGGTCGAAGAATACAGAAAGGCGGGATTCTTGCCTGAAGCCCTCGCCGCCTCGAGTACATTGAACGTCCCGTTGGCGTTGATCTCGAAATCCGTACGCGGGTCGGTTACCGAAGTTGTAACGGCCACCTGAGCTGCCAGGTGGACGATCCTGTCCGCTGAAGATGCCGCCATGCGGATCATATCGGCATCTCGCACGTCTCCAACGATCAGTTCGAACGATTTCTCGCCAAATTGACGGCGCAACCATTCGATGTTCGCTTCTGCGCCGCTGCGTGACAGATTATCGAAAATGATGATCTTGTTTCCACGTTGGATGCCCCTTGCAGCGTAGTTTGAACCAATGAAACCCGCTCCACCTGTGATCAGAGTAATGCCTTTCATAATCCTCCGTTTATTCCTGTGCTATGGAGCTTTCGCTCTGCACTGCTGATTTGGAAAGCAATGAACCAAGCGATTGTTTTTCCCGCATCAATCCCCACACGCCCAGGAGCACTGCGACGATCACCTGTGCAAAATGCACGATAATCGCGTATGCCAATGCCAGGGAACTGTCCAGGCCAAGCAGTGTCAGGGCTGCGACCATCGCTGCTTCGAACAATCCAATTCCGGCTGGCGCTGAGGGCAAAGCTACGCCGAGAGCAATGATCGAACAGGAGAAAAGTGCCCACCATACCGGAGCGTTCGGCGCAATCTGCAAAATCGCCAGGTAGTAGAAAGAGATCCATACCACCCATGTGGCAGCGATCCAGAATAGACTCATAATGAATTGCGAAGGCCTTGTGAGCATTCCAAATCCCTGGATCAGTTTCTCGAGGGGCGGCACAAGATTCTTTTTCACAAATTCGTGCTTCGCGCTGACCTTGTAAAGCCAGCCGCTGACGGATGTCTGGTTGCGCGCGATGAAGAACAACGCTGCCAGCGCAATGACCACAAGCACAAGCGCAACGAGAGCCACCGGCCTCACCCACGCCGCCCCGATGACAAATGGAAGTGTGGAGAGCACCAAAGCTGCTGCAATTGCCAGGTCAAAAGCACGCTCAATGATCACCGAAGACAATGCCCGAAAGGTACCCAAACCGGAAAGCTTGCCGATATAGATCGAACGGCCAACTTCTCCGGCTTTCAATGGGAAAATATCGTTGAGAAAATACCCTTCGCTGACCCCGAAGAACGCCTGGATCCAGTTCACCGGTTTGCCCAGAATGGTCTGCCAGGCTTTGCCTCTTACCATAAGCGATAGAATAATCAAGATGAAAACAACCGCCAGGAATTGCGGACTGGCAGTGGTGAATGCCCGCACCAAATCTTCCCACTTGGCTACGCGAAAGAGAACAAACAGCGCTCCTGCGCTGACGATTACCCCGGGAAGCCACTTGCCTACCTGCTTCATCCCCCTTTTGGGTGTTTCGTTCACTCGTCCTCCAGTTTCAGCACCGCCATGAAAGCTTCCTGGGGAATTTCCACACTTCCTACCATTTTCATGCGGCGTTTTCCGCGTTTTTGTTTTTCGAGCAGCTTCTTCTTGCGTGTGATATCGCCTCCATAGCACTTGGCGAGCACATCCTTGCGCAGCGCTTTGACGTTCGCACGTGAGATTACTCTCCCGCTTGCAGATGCCTGGATCGCGACATCGAAGAGCTGACGGGGGATCAGCTTTTTCAGCTTGGTCACCAGCGCCTGGCCCTTGTGATATGAGTCTTCCTTATGCACGATCGCAGCCAGGGCATCCACAGGCTCATCGTCAACAAGCACTTCCAACTTCACGAGATTTCCGGCTCGATATTCCAGGAAATGATAGTCCATCGATGCATAACCGCGCGTTCGCGATTTGAGCTCGTCGAAAAAGTTGACGATCAATTCAGAAAGCGGTATGTCATAGTTCAACTGCACCCGGTTTGGCGCAGGATAATCTTGCGAAATGAAAAGGCCGCGTCTTTCCTTCGCCAGGATCATGATCGTCCCGTAGAATTCGGTGGGTGTGATGATCTCCAGCCGCATCCACGGCTCGCGGATTTCCTCGATAAGGTTCTCGTCAGGCAGGCGCGCAGGTGAATCGACGATCTCCACCTGTCCACTTTGCATGATCACTTCGTACTCTACAGACGGTGCAGTGACTACGATTTCCAGGTCGTATTCCCGCTCAAGGCGTTCCTGGGTGATTTCCATGTGAAACAGGCCCAAAAAGCCGCACCGGAAACCGAAGTTCAACGCTTGCGATGTCTCTGGCTCGTAGACCAGCGAAGCATCGTTCAACTGCAGCTTCTCAAGTGCTTCCTTCAGCGCTTCGTAATCTTCACCTTCCACAGGGTAAATACCGGCATAAACCATCGGTTTGGGGTGGCGATAACCTGGCAGTGGCTCGGTTGCAGGCGCGCTCGCCAGCGTAACCGTATCACCAACCCGCGATTCCTTGACCGTCTTCAATCCCGTGGCGACATATCCTACTTCGCCGGATTTCAACCTTTCCACGGGGATCATGCCGGGTGAGAAATACCCGATCTCCACAGGATGCATTTCGACGTTGGTCGCCATCATGCGCAAGGCTGTACTCGCCGGTATGATCCCCGAAAACACGCGTACATAAGCTACAACACCCTTGTAAGAATCGTAATGCGAATCGAAGACCAGTGCTTTCAAGGCTTCATCATCAGCCTGCTTGGGTGCCGGGATTTCCTCGACAATCTTTTCGAGCACTTTATCGACGTTGATCCCTTCCTTGGCGGATACCCGAAGGATCGTATCGGCAGGAGTTCCAAGCAGAGCCTCGAGGTCGCTTGCCACTTCGTCAGCATGGGCAGATGGCAGGTCGATCTTGTTGATCACGGGCAAAATGGCAAGATTGGACTCGATCGCCATATAAAGATTGGCCAGTGTTTGTGCCTGGATGCCTTGCGTGGCATCAACGACGAGCACCGCTCCCTCGCATGCGTCGAGAGCCCTACTCACCTCGTAATTGAAATCCACGTGCCCGGGGGTATCGATGAGATTAAGCTCGTAGACTTCGGCTTTATAGGTATATTTCATCCGCACCGCAGAAGCTTTGATCGTCACCCCTTTTTCGCGCTCCAGATCCATGGTATCCAGCACCTGCTCCACCATGTCGCGGTCCGAAACGGTACCCGTGAGTTGGAGCATGCGGTCCGCAAGCGTGGACTTCCCATGATCCACGTGGGCAATGATACAAAAATTCCGGATGTAATTACCTGCCATAATCGGAGTTTAGTATACCCTATTCTTTTAAGAATTGGTTTTCTTTACACTCCAAGTAAAGACTAAGAGACCATTAATTTTGTTCCATCCGTAAACAACGGATCGATCAATTGGCCTGGATCTTGCTTTGCTTTCCCTGGAACCAGCAGATGCACCAGGAATTCCGTGTTTCCCTTCGGGCCAAGTAAGGGAGAGCGGATCAGACCCGTCGCTTCAAAACCTACGCTCTCCGCAAAGCTCAAGATGCGCACGAGTACCTCGCGGTGAATTTGCGGGTCGCGGATGACTCCATCGCCCTTTGCAGCATCTGCCTTTCCCGCTTCGAATTGCGGCTTGATTAGCGCGATCACTTCTCCGTTGTTGCTCCCGAACCATTTTTTTACAACCGGAAGGATGATCCTGAGCGAGATAAAAGAAGCATCAATGCTCACAAGCGCGACCAGCTCGGGCAAGCTGCTTACGTTACGGGCATTCGTCCGTTCCATCAATACCACCCGCGGATCGTTACGCAGCTTCCAATGCATGATCCCATAGCCCACATCGATGGCGTACACCCTGGATGCTCCGTGTTGCAGCAAGCAATCCGTGAACCCGCCGGTGCTCGAGCCAACGTCTGCGCAGACGAGCCCCGCAAGGTCGGTTCGCTCGAACGCAATCAACGCGGCTTCCAGCTTTTCGCCGCCCCGCGAGACGAATCTGGGTCCCTGCTCGATATTGATTTCGACATTTTCGTTGAACTTGCCCGATGCCTTCAACACCACCTGCCCGTTCACACGTACTTCCCCCGCCATGATCAGGCGTTGGGCAATCGAGCGGCTCTCGACCAGGCCTTTTTCTTGCAACAAGACGTCCAAACGCTTCTTTTCCATATTTCAATTTTACTTGTGAAAAACTCACTTGTGATATATTTGTCCTATGCTTAAATACCTGTTCAAAGCAATGCGTCCACGTCAGTGGACCAAGAACGCTTTCATCTTCGCAGCCCTGGTATTTGACCGCCAATTGCTCATGCTCAACTCTCTCGAACGCACATTCATCGCGTTCGTCGTATTTTGTCTCCTCTCGAGCGGAGTCTACATCATCAATGACGTCATGGATATCGACGCCGACCGCCTGCATCCCACTAAAAAGAATCGTCCGATTGCTTCGGGTAAAATTCCCATTCCCCTGGCGATTGGCTTTGCAGTCTTCCTGGTTTTAGCCTCCCTGGTCATCGCTTATCTAACGTCGATTGAGCTCGCCGCCATCGCCGGGATTTATCTTCTGGTCAACCTGGCATATTCGAAATGGCTCAAGCATGTTGTCATTCTTGACGTTCTGATCATCGCCTTCGGTTTCGTGCTCAGGGTTGCTGCCGGCGTATCGGTAATCCATGTGGAGCGTTTCTCTCCCTGGCTCTACGCCGTGATGACCCTGCTCGCACTCTTCATGGGCTTTGGAAAACGCCGCGCCGAATTGGCGGCTGAAAATAATGGCATTCGCAAGGTCTTGAGCGGATACTCGATGGCCTTCATCGATCAGATGATAACCATTGTCTCTGCCAGTACGATCATGGCGTATTCGCTTTACACTTTCTCGGCTCCCAACCTTCCCGACAATTACCTGATGATGATCACGATCCCTTTCGTTCTCTACGGGATTTTCCGCTACCTATACCTAATTCAGATCAAGAATGCAGGCGGTGAGCCTGAAGAACTGATCCTCACCGACCATCCCCTGCAGGCCGCGGTGGTTTTATGGGGTTTGACATGTATTGCAATCTTTTATTTCGTAAAATAATAAGAAATGCCTGCGATTAGCGCTTCCGCACCTGGTAAGATCATCCTCTTCGGTGAGCATGCCGTCGTCTATAACCGTCCTGCCATAGCAGTGCCCGTACTTCAGGTTGCAGCTAAAGCTACGGTAGTTGCAGACCCCCTCGCCCCTCCGCATACCGTCTGGATCGATGCACCGGTCATCGGCTTGAGCTCTGCCTTGAATGACCTCGACGAGAATCACCCCTTGCGCTACGTGATCAGCCTGGTGATGCAAGCGCTAGGCGTTTCCGAGTTTCCCTCCGCACGGATCAAACTCACCTCCACTATTCCCATTGCGGCCGGTTTGGGCTCCAGCTCTGCTTCATCGGTGGCGCTGGCCCGAGCGGTCTCCGAATTTCTGGGCCACCCTTTACTCGATGATCAGGTCAACCAGATCGCCTTCGAAGTCGAAAAAATCCACCACGTTCATCCTTCAGGCATTGATAACACCGTCACAACCTACGCCAGGCCTGTCTTTTTCATCCGTAACCGGCCGGTTGAACAGATGGAGATCGGCGCTCCACTTACCTTCGTCATCGGTGATACCGGCCAGGGCAGCCACACGAGCGTTGTTGTGGCGGACGTTCGCCGCAATTGGACCCTCGACCCGAAAAAATATGATGCTATTTTCGATCAGATCGCTGGTTGCACTCTTCAGGGTCGCCAGGTAATGAAATCCGGCTCGTTGACCGAATTGGGCCAATGGATGCTCCTCAACCATGAGCTCCTTCGGAAGATCGATGTTTCATCTACATTGCTGGACAGCCTGGTCGCATCGGCGGTATCCTCGGGTGCATTGGGCGCCAAACTATCCGGAGGCGGCCGGGGAGGCAATATGATTGCCCTGGCGCCTTCCATCGATCATGCAACAGAGATCGCCTCAACCCTCAAGAATGCTGGCGCAGTCAACACGATCGTCACCACAGTTCCTGCAAGTAAGAGGTGACATTTGAATAGGCTGGTTTTCCTCAAACTCGGCGGCTCACTAATCACTAATAAAAATGTGGCTCATCAAGCCGAAACCGGATACATCCGCAAACTCGGGGATGAGATCCACTCCATTCTGCATGCAAACCCTGAATTGCAGTTGCTGCTCGGTCACGGCTCGGGCTCCTTCGGCCATGTTCCGGCAAGGCAATATCACACCCGCGAAGGTGTACACACACTCGAAGAATGGAAAGGGTTTGCGCAGGTCTGGAACGAAGCCAGGGCGCTCGACCAGGTCGTCATTGAGCAGCTCGCTGCTGCCAGGCTGCCAATTGTCTCCTTCCCCCCATCTGCTACGGTGACAGCCATGGATGGCAGGGTGAAACATTGGGACATCTCGCCCATTCATTCAGCTCTCGACCACGGATTGGTTCCAATCATTCAGGGCGATGCCATCTTCGACGAAATTCGCGGAGGCACCATCCTCTCCACTGAAGAACTATTCATCTACCTCGCCGGCTTGCTTCAGCCATCGCTAATCCTCATCGCAGGCAGTGAACCGGGCGTCTGGGCAGACTTTCCTCAGCGAACGCGCCTGCTTGCCGAAATCACGCCGGATGGGTATGCTGAGATTGCGCAGAAGGTTTTCCCCTCCAGCGCTGTCGATGTGACAGGCGGAATGGCATCCAAAGTTCGGGTCATGGTCGAATTGGTCGCCGCCCAGCCTGAATTGCAGGTGCTGATCTTCAACCCCTCAGTGCCTGGTATCCTTACGGATGCCTTCGCCGGAAAAGCGGCAGGCACGTTGATTCACAATCAGAAATAGGAGCTTCCATGTTTTTCGACCGCAAGAAATTGGAAGAAATAGAGAGCCAGATCCTCGCCCCATACGCTACTCATGCGAGAGACTCAAAGGGCCGAGCGCACGCTGAGCCAGAACCAGATTATCGCACTGCCTTTCAACGTGACCGTGACCGCATTTTACATACCACCGCTTTCCGCCGCCTGGAATACAAGACCCAGGTCTTTATCAATTATGAAGGGGATTACTACCGTACCCGCCTCACTCATACCCTCGAAGTCGCCCAGATCGGGCGCACGATTGCCCGCGCGCTCGGCGCTAATGAAGACCTTGTAGAGACCATTTCGCTCGCCCACGATCTTGGGCATCCGCCGTTCGGGCACTCGGGAGAAGCAGCGCTGAACGCCATGATGAAGGATCACGGCGGCTTCGACCACAACCGCCAATCCTTCCGCATCGTCACCGAGATAGAACAACGCTACCCCTCCTTCCCGGGACTCAACCTCACCTGGGAAGTGCTCGAAGGCATGGTCAAGCACGAGACTGCATATGATTGGTCCGATGCGTCCGGGTTTGATCCTCAACTGCGCGGTAGCCTCGAAGCCCAGATCACCAACGTGTCAGATGAACTGGCATACACTGCTCACGATCTTGACGACGGCCTGCGCTCCAACCTGATCCGTCCGGAAATGCTCGAAGACATGGATCTTTGGAAAATGGTAATCGCCAGCCTGGGCATCGACGGTTTGCATGTAGATGATCTCACCCGCCATCAGATCATACGCGAACTCATCGGCATCGAAGTGACCCACATGATATACGATAGCAACATGCACATCCAGGATAGCGGCGTGAAAACCCTCCTTGAGCTCCAATCGCTGCCCTCCAATATCGTCCACTTCGACGCTGAGATGCAGATCAGGAACAAGGAATTGCGTGATTTCCTTTATCAGAATATGTATAGGCAGTACCGCGTGGTAAGGATGTCGAAGAAAGCAGAGCGGGTCCTTTCGGATCTCTTCACTGCCTACGTCACCGAACCGACTATGCTTCCACGCCAGTTTCAAGACCTGATCGCGATCAAAGGCCTCGAGCGCACCGTTTGCGATTACCTCGCGGGTATGACCGATCGATTTGCAGTCGAAGAATACCAAAAATTATTCGATCCTTCCCTCCTGCCTTAGACGGGTTTAGAATAAGACACAGTTTACTGTTATGGAGACGTAATGAACAACAAACCGTCCTATTTAACCGCCGAAGGTGAAGCTAAGCTTCGCGCAGAACTGGAACAACTGAAAGGTCCAGGCCGCGATGCTTTGGCAAAGAGGTTGCGGACCGCCATTCAGCAAGGCGATCTATCCGAAAATGCCGATTACATCCAGGCCAAGGAAGACCAGGGCTTCCTTGAAGGCCGCATCCAGGAATTGACCCAGATTCTCAGCAACGTGATCATCATCGAGGAAGGCAACGGTCGCCATGAAACAGTCGAAATTGGTGCCAAGGTGACCATCCAGGAAGATGAATTTCCCGAAGAAACTTATTTCATCGTTGGACCCCAGGAAGCTGATCCGCGCAACGGGCGCATTTCTCACAAATCTCCCATCGGCGAAGCTCTTTTGAACCACGCCGAGGGAGAGACCGTATCAGTGAGCACCCCTGCAGGTGAAATTCATCTCAAGATCAAAAAAATCGATTAGATCATTCAAAAAGCCGAGGTCGTTGACCTCGGCTTTTCAATTCACATTTGACTTAGTGCTTTGGGTAGACTGCGAGTTCGAGTGTCATCCTTTCGAAGAAGCTGCCGGAAGGCAGCGCGCCCTGGCCGTACACCTGCTCGATGACGTGCGCTTCCAATTGCAGTGTGGCAGTTTCGAGCAAAATCTTCTGCCCGGGTTCCACGAGGATCGGTTCGCCCTTCGACGCCAGCCGCTGCCGGATGGCAGGGTCGTTGATCGCATGCGAACTCATCAACACCTTGGTCACCGTCTGGATATCATTTTTATCGAACAGCCATACTTCGAACGCTGTCACCTTCTTGGGGTCACCCACACCGATCGTGTCTGAAATGCCCACTCCGCACTCACCCAGGAACTCACCGGATGGGGCATCGATACTGAACGAATCGTCGTACAGATCGTCGCCAATCACATAAGTCGTCACAAAGTGTGCAACAGGTCCTTCTGCTGGGCCGCTCACATGCGCGGGAATCTGCGTCTCTTCCTCGGTATAGGATTTGGCATACATGTTTGCGTATTCGGGATCGTCACCTTGATCGGTATACTCATCTTCTGCTGCCGCCGGAGGAACCTCATTGCGCGAGCGCCGGTTCTTGATCAGGAAGATGTACGCCAGTGCTCCGCCAATCAGCAGGAACGCTGCGCAAAGCACGCCAAGCAGCAAACTGGAAGTGCCGCCTTTGCTGGTTGCAGCTGTCGCAGTCGGTACGGGTACAACCGTGCCGGTTGCCTGGGCCACTCCGGTCGCAGCAGGCGTAGTGCCGAGCAACGCAGCCTTCAACGCCAGCACAGACATGTCATCGGGAGCGTAATTGCAGCCGCCTTTTTGCAGGGTATCCAATAGGTAAGGAGATTTCTGCAAGCTCTCCCCCATTGCATCCAACCGTGCTTTGGCCAACTCGCCGTTTTGATTCACGCGGTACGAATCGACTACCATGCACAGGTATTGGTCCTTCAGGTCTTGCCTGAGGGTGCTGGCATCGAGATCCTTCCATTTGACGGGGAAGAGCCCCCAGCCCAGCACCGGTAGACCGATGATCAGACCGATCATCAGCCCGACAATGCCTGCAAATAGGGGTTTCTTGAGCAAATCGCGAATTTTGTCCATAATAGACTCCCGCAGGTTTCACACCTGGCACAAGAAATGACATGATCCTTCGACTAGTGTAGGTGATTTCTGTTTATAGGGCAACCAAAATCACTGATCAATTTGTTGCAAGTATCATGCCTGTTCAGGATTCGCTGCTTCGATTTGTTCGGTCAAATACTTGTTTTGACAGTTGACACATTGTACTTCGCGTTTGTTGCTGGTGACCAGCAGTCCGCCGCAGTTCGGGCATGGTGTGGCGATCGGCTTTTTCCACGATGTGAAATCGCATGTTGGATAGTTGGCGCAGCCGTAGAATACTCTTCCTTTACGCGTCTTCCTCTCGACGAGCTCTCCGCCATCTTTCGGGCATTTCACGCCGATCTTTTCCAGCAACGGCTCCGTATAATGGCATGTTGGGAAGTTGCTGCATCCGATGAACTTGCCAAATCGCCCATAACGCATGATTAACTCGTGACCGCAATCCGGGCAAAGCCGGCCGATCTTCTCCGGCTCGGTTTTGGTTACAGGCATCTCTTCCTGTGCCTTCTTCAACTCAGGTTCGAAGCGCTTGTAGAAACCACCGATCACTCTTTGCCACTGTTGTTCGCCGTTTGCCACCTCGTCCAGATATGTCTCCATGCGTGCAGTGAACTTGTAATCCACAATATCTGGGAAGTGATCGACAAGCAGGTCGTTGACCAGGATACCCGTGTCTGAAGGTGAAAGCCGCTTGTTCTCGCGGACGACATATCCGCGCTGTTGGATCGTCGAAAGGATCGGAGCATAAGTCGAAGGCCTTCCGATTCCGTATTCCTCCAGGATCTGCACCAGCGATGCCTCGGTGTAGCGTGGAGGTGGTTGGGTAAAATGCTGTTCGGGCAGTAAGCGCAGCAGTTTTTGCGTTTGCCCTTCTTCCAGCCCTGCCGGAATTTTGATATTTTCACCCTCTTCGGGTCTGTAATCTTCATCAACCGCTTCTTCGTATACGATCAGGAACCCCGCAAACTTCAGCGTGGATCCCGACGAGCGGAAAAGATAGGCGTGATCCCTGCCCTTAGCTTCAATATCCACGGAAAGTGTGTCGTAGACAGCCTCTACCATTTGCGAGGCCACAAAGCGCTGCCAGACCAGTTGATACAATTTGAACTGCTCTGAGGTAAGCGACGCCTTGATCATGTCTGGCTGCCGTAGCACTGACGTCGGCCGGATGGCTTCGTGCGCTTCCTGCGCAGAGACGGCCCGGGTCTTGTACTGTGGAGCGCTTGCCGGCAGGAATCCTTCCCCGTATTGCTTCTTGATGAATTCACGCGTCTCATTCTGCGCAAGCTTCGATACATTTGTCGAATCAGTACGCATATACGTGATCAGCCCGCCGACACCTCCTTCACCCACATCCAGTCCTTCATACAACTGCTGGGCAATCATCATAGTCCGCCGTGCGGTGAAACCAAGCTTGCGTGAAGCTTCCTGCTGCAGTGTCGACGTAATGAACGGCGCCGCTGGCTTTCGCCTTCGCTCGCTCTTCTTGATCTTGCTGATGACGTAAAGCGCATGTTGCAGGTCATTTAGGTACGCATCTGCAGCTGCCTTGTCCTTCAGATCGGGCTCGGAATCGTTAATCTTGATCAGTTTCGCCAGGTAGGCATGATTCTTGTGATTTGGCGTCAGTTCTGCCTGGATGCTCCAGTATTCCACGGGCACAAAAGCTTCGATCTCTTTTTCTCGTTCGACGATCAACCTCAACGCCACGGATTGCACACGTCCGGCAGAAAGCCTCGAGCGAACCTTCTCCCACAGAAGTGGGCTGAGAGAATAGCCCACCAGCCGGTCGAGGATGCGCCTTGCCTGCTGTGCGTCTACCAGGTTGCTGTCGATCTCGCGCGGATGGGCAAATGCATCTTCGATTGCCGGCTGCGTGATTTCGTGGAAAACCACACGCTGGCTGATCTGGGGATCGATCTCCGCAGCTTCCATCAAATGCCAGGCGATCGCCTCACCTTCGCGGTCAGGGTCTGTCGCCAGGTAAATCTGCTCTGCTTCTTTCGCCAGGGATTTGAGCTCCTTGACGATCTGCCGTTTTTCATTCGGTACGCGGTACTTGGGCTCGAAGTTGTTCTGGATATTTACAGATAATTCCGAGCGTAGCAGGTCGCGCACATGTCCTACGGAGGCGCGCACGGTATATCCCTTACCCAGGAAGCGTCCCACCGTCTTCGCCTTGGCTGGAGACTCTACGATAACCAGCTTTCCCTTACGTGGCTTTCCGTTGCCGTTCTTTCCATTTCCGTTCCTTGGTTTTGCCTGCACCTCGGGCTTGACCAGTCCTTCATGCTCGGGAGTCTTCCCAAGCTTGTACATGGTCGTCCCGCACACGGGGCATACCCCGCGGGTTCCGGCAGCGCCGGCAGCCGTATATTCGGCAACCGGATTCTTCATTTCTCGTTTGGCCCTGCACTTTACACAATATGCTTCCAATATCCGCCTCTTTACAGGTAAGGTGTTAGATGATGTTCCTTTAAATAGGTGACTAATTCTTTCACTCGTTGACTTTCATAGCGAGGGCAAATCAAAACAGCGTCATTTGTATCAACAATGATCAAATTCTTCAAGCCCAAAGCAGCAACCAACCGCTTGGGACTATCTGAAGCAACCAGGTTGCCGCTCGAACCGAGTGAAATGGTATTTGCGTTCAGGCAAATATTCCCATCATCATCCACCGGCAGCACGTCGAATAACGAATCCCAGCTGCCCACATCGCTCCAGCCCAGTTGCGCAGCAGGCAGCACAACGGTCTTCTCGGACCGTTCCATGATCCCATAATCGATCGTCTCCGGCCGGATCGCGCCCCAGTTCTGCTTGAAAGACTCCGAGCTATGGTCCACACCCAGTTCAGGCCGGATGGCCTCGATGGTCTCATGCAACTCCGGCATGTACCGGGCGAATTCTCCCAATATTACACCCGTTTTCCATACGAACATGCCCGAATTCCAGGTATACCCGCCATTTGCAATGAACCGGTGCGCCGTGACTTCGTCTGGCTTCTCGCTGAATGCCCTCACCTCGAACGCCTTGATTTCGTCGAACTCGCCCACTTCGGAACCCTGTTCGATGTAGCCGTATCCAGTCGACGCAAACGTGGGAGTGATCCCCAGGGTTACCAGATAGCCCCCCAGCGCGGCCGAATAACCTGCACGTAATAATGCCTGGAAAAGTGTGATGTTCTGGATCAAGTGATCGCCCGTCAGCACGGCCATCACGGCTTCAGGATCCTTCTTTTGCAGCGCACCGGCTGCCATCGCCACGACAGAAGCGGTTCCTCTCGGCATGGGCTCGATCAAATAATTCCCCTTGGGAATTTGCGGTACTTCCATTTCAAGCTCTTCCGCCTGGTCAGCGATCGTGACAACGTAAATGTGATCGAAGTCGAACACACCTTGCAGCCTGTCCACAGCGATTTGGAACAACGTCCTGTCGCCGAAGAGGCGCAGCATCTGCTTTGGCGTCGATTGACGCGAGAGTGGCCAAAGGCGCGTACCGCCACCCCCGGCCATGATCACTGCGTAATAGTGATTGTTCATTTTAGCCCACCCGATAATTGGATTTTGCTTCCCTGGCAGCGACGTAATTCATCCCGCCAACCGAATTGACCATCCCCTTGAGTTCCATCATCGTGAGTGTAGCCGAGACTTCGTTCACAGGCAAGCCTGAAAGCTGGCAAATCGTATCGATGTGCGCGGGTTCATGACTCAAATACTTCAGAATCTTCTTCTCGTTCTCTGAGCCTGGCATCACCCGCCGTGTTTCGCGCATCTCAGGCAGCTTTTCCAGCTTCAGCACTTCCAAAATTTCCGCCATCTTGAGCAATGGACGAGCGCCTTCCTCGATCAACCGGTTCGTACCTGTGCTTTGCGCCGCAAGGATGCTCCCGGGTACTGCGAATACTTCGCGGCCCTGCTCGACGGCAAACTCGGCAGTGATTAATGCCCCGCTCTTCTCGCCTGCTTCCACCACGATTGTTGCGAGTGATAACCCTGAGATGATCCGGTTTCGCGGCGGAAAATTTTGACTCTCCGGCGGCGTTCCTACCGCATAATCGCTGATCAGCGCCCCCGATTTCATAATCTCCTCGCTCAGCTTACGGTGTTCAGGCGGATACACAACATCCACACCGTTGCCAAGCACCGCGATGGTTCTTCCGCCTGCCTGCAATGCTGACGAGTGCGCCACTGCGTCCACGCCTCTCGCCAGCCCGCTGATCACGGTGACTCCATTCAGCGCCAGGTATTTTGCCAGCTCGATCGCTACCTGCCTGCCATAAGGTGTCACCCGCCGAGTGCCAACGACGGCAACTGCCCAATCGTCAGCCATCTCGAATGACCCGCGCATGAACAATACCGGGGGTGCCTGGTTGATTTCCTTCAGCCGCCTTGGATAATTCGCATCTTCCCAGGTGATCACCTGGATTCCCTGCGTAGTAATCCGCTCGTAGAGTTCTTCCGGGTTCATCTGTTTTCGTAATGTGATCAGGTATTCAACTGCCTTTTGAGGTAATCCAGCCGCAAGCAGAGCACCCGCCGGTGCATTCCACGCAACTTCGAGCGAACCGAAGTAATCCAGCACGCTCTTTAAGCGGACCGCTCCGATGCCTTTTACGAGGTTGAATCCAACCCAGTAGCGCTTTGGGTCCATTACTATCCCCTTAATCCCACTCAGGCGGTCGAACCACCATCTTATTCTCCGCCAGATCGATGCTCAACACCACCGACTTGATTGCCGGCAGCAAGATTTCTTTGCCGTTTTCACTCTTCACGACATAAACGTCGTTCGCGCCCGTCTGCAAGATCTCACTCAACGTACCTATCAGCTTCCCGGCCTCATCCACCACTTTCACGCCCAAGATCTCGTGGTGATAGAACTCGCCTTCGGCAAGCCTGGGTGCGTCTTCGGTCAGTCCGAAGACCATCTGGTTGCGCAGAATGGATGCCTCGTCACAATCGTCCAACCCATCGAAAGCGATCAGACCTGTATTCCTGTTGAATCTGAACGACCGCACGGTATAGCTCACATGCCTCGTTCCAACGAACACCTGAGAGCCCACGTTGAATCGCTCAGGGAAATCCGTCAGGATGTCCATCAAGATTTCACCCAGCACCCCATGGGTTCGACGCAATTTGCCAATGGCTATGTACAAAGGCTCGCCTGTCTGGGGCGAGCCTGTGGGGGTTCTTTTTCGGTTTTTCGAACCAGACTGATCACTCATCGAGGTTCAACCACATCCAGCGAAGCCTGCTTGCCTTCACGCGCAGCTGCAACTCGCAGCAAGATTCGCATGGCATTGGCAACCCGGCCGCCTTTGCCGATTACCCTTCCCATGTCATCTTTTGCCACGTGCAGTTCGAGGCTTTGCCTGCCGCCTTCACGATTCGTAGTTACAACTACTTGAGAAGGGTCGTCAACCAAAGATAGGGCAATATATTCCACTAACTCTTTCACTGTTCCTCCTCGTACCACGGATTTGAGTGGCGAATCTTCCTGTCTGACTAGCCTTTGATGGCAGCGTTGCGCTTGTCGTTTGCTTCTTTCGCTTCGGCAAGCAAAACTTCCAACGCTTCGCCCTTCTTGTAGCGCTCGTATCGGTCTATCACACCTGCGCTCTTGAGCAGCTTCAACACCGATTCACTTGGCTGGGCGCCGTTCTTCATCCATTCGAAGATCCTGTCTTCCTTGACATCGAATGTAAACGGGTTGGTCGTCGGAATATAGTTGCCAACGATCTCCAAAAAACGACCATCGCGGGGGCTTTCGATATCTGCGACCACAAGGCGATAGCTAGGCTGATGCCGTAATCCTGTCCGGCGTAAACGAATTCTTACCATCGAACATCTCTCCTGATTCGAATCATTATAATTTTAGTTGATGTTCTCAGAACGCTGCGCTGGCGAGGGGCGCTGAAGGGGGCGCTTGCCATCGTTTTGTACTTCGATCATCCAAACAGGCGTGACATTCCTTTTCCGCCTGTTTTTTGCAGGGTTTTGATCAATTTCTGCGCATCGCGGAACTGCTTGATCATCCGGTTGACATCCTGCACCTCAGTGCCAGACCCGGCTGCAATCCTGCGCCTCCGCGAAGCATTAAGCAGATCCGGATTTCTCCGCTCTGCCACAGTCATTGAGTTGATAATGGCTTCCGTGCGCTTGAGTTGCACTTCGGCATCCGCCGTCGAAACGTTTTTCGCGGCGGCTCCCATGCTCCCCGGAAGCATATCCATCACCTGTTGTAAAGGTCCCATCTTGCGCAGCTGCTTGAGCTGCTGAAGATAATCCTCGAGATCGAGTTGGCCTTTGAGCAGTTTCTCAGCCTGTTGCTGCTGGGCTTTCTGGTCGAAGGCTTGCTCGGCTTTCTCGATCAAGCCAATCATATCACCCATTCCCAAAATGCGGGAAGCCAAACGCGAAGGATCGTACGCTTCTATCGCATCGACACCCTCGCCGGTGCTCAAGTACTTGATGGGCACACCGGTCACGCTGCGCACTGAAATTGCCGCGCCACCCCTGGCGTCGCCGTCCATCTTGGTCATGATCAGCCCGGTGATCTTAATTGTATCTCGGAATCCCTCGGCGATGTGCAAGGCTTCCTGTCCAACCATGGCATCCACGACAAGCAGCGTATCCGCGATCTTAACCTTTCTGGCAATCGCCTGGAGTTCGTCCATCAGAGCCTGGTCGAGTTGAGAACGGCCTGCGGTATCGAAGACGACCACTGTGTAGCCGCCCTTTTCAGCTTTGTCAAACGCTTTTGCAGCCAGTTCGGGCGGCTTCAGGTTCGTGTCGGTGTAAACCTCCACACCCACCCGCTCACCCAGCGTCTGCAACTGTTTGACTGCAGCGGGCCGGTAGGGGTCGGCAGCCACGAGCAGCACCCTTTCGCCCTCTGCGCGCAGCTTGCGCGCCAGCTTTGCTGCTGCAGTGGTCTTGCCCGAGCCCTGCAATCCTACAAGCATGATCGCCCGCGGCCGTGGACCAGCCAGGTTGAGCTTATCGGGTTCACCCAGGGTGGCGATCAACTCCTCATTGACGATCTTGATCACCTGTTGGGCAGGGTTGAGCGCGCGAGAAACTTCTGCACCGACGGCCCTTTCGCGGACCCTGGCGGTGAAATCCTTCACAACTCCGTAGTTGACATCCGCCTCGAGCAACGCCAGCCGGACTTCACGCATCATGGCATCCACATCCGCAGGTGAAAGCTTGCCCCTGCGGCGGAGTTGCTGGAAAATATCGTTTAGTCTGCCTGTCAGATTCTCGAACATTGACCGTCACTTCATTAATAACAAATATCCCACCTGCTGGTGGAGCAACAGCCGCAATTTTAGCCTGAAGGCCCCATCCCGTCAAGTAAGCCGTATTAGTTCACCTAAAATGTTACTGAAATACAATCGTTAGGTCAAAAGATAATGTTACTGAGGCCAACGATGTCCGAAACCGACCCGATGAATGTAGACGAACGAAGGAAGTATT
>JAJXZS010000046.1 GCA_021779955.1 Chloroflexota bacterium
CTCCTCAAACTCCAGGGACCTCGGTCTCAATCTCTGCAGGAGGGTCTTGTGATACGGGGGTGCGGGCCATGCGGGTCAAAGTAGATGGCAACATCATTTACGAACTGGGTGCTCCCAATATCACGGCGACCTGGAAATCTCCATCATCAGAAGGGAGCCACACAATTGCAGTGGAGGTGGCAGGCTGGGGTGACGACACCTGGTCTTATGCGGCAAGCCAATCGAAGCCATTTATCCTGCAGAACAATATCCCGATAGCTTCAGTAGCTACTCAAACGCAATCACCCTCAAATACAACAATCGATAATGGGCAGGACAATTTGGAACCATTTGGTGGATTAGAGGAAACCGACTCATCCAGACCGGCATGGTGCTCGATACCGATTATTGGGGGCCTTTGCAAAGAGTTTTATCTCCAAGCTAGCGATCTCAAATGTGACCCGCAATGTATGAGGACGGCTAGGAATTTAAGACCAGACATGGATTCTTGGGCAAAGGATAGTCAAACACCTGCAGAGGTGGCCAAAGCAGCATCCAATGAGGATCCATTCAAATTGTCTAACGGATGGACTTACACAGTTCATGTCAGAGATGAGACGGAAAAAGATCCAATCAGTGCAAAAGATCTTATTGTTTGGCCTAAGGATTGTCAAAAAGTTCCTTATGAAGGTGGTCACATAGGATACGTCGAATCAATAAGTGGAGATTCAATTCGGATCACTGACTCAAATTGGGGTAAAGCCAGTCCAGATGGTGTTTGTGCTTCTAGATCTAATGTCGAAATAAAGCTCGAGAGTTGTATGGTTTTCATCTCGAGCCCACAAATTATCAATGAATTTGATCTTTCACTACCCACGGCCGATACTCCATCAGCATCATTAAGACAAAGTGTAATTGATTGGTTTAGGAACTTATTTGGAAAGAAATAAGAAGAGTAATGAGGGTTGGATCATAGTAATTCAAAAAAAGTCACTGACTCTTTTTCCGGACTAACTTCCTAAAGATAATGATCTTGTCTGAACTATGAACTCTTATTTGTTACTTACGAGTCTGAGACCACCTTTTTGATATTTGGTAGTTGTTATTGTAATGAACTGCACGGGTGCCCATGCGGTTATTGTGGCGACCGGTCAAGCCGTGCACCTACTCCTCGGGCGTCATCAGCAAATATCAGAAGCGGATTTCGGGACCGCTGTTGGACTGCATCGACATTTACATCGAGGTATCGAGGGTGGAATACAAAAAGCTGAGCGACAGGCGCAAGGCCGAGACGTCCGAGGCGATCCACGCAAGGGTGGAAGCGGAGCGGCAGATCCAACTGGAACGCTTCATGGTGCAGGTAAAGGGGGCGAGGATGCGAGTTTTGTTCCGCCTCACACCGACATCTTCACATATTACCAACCTTACAGTGTGGTCATATAAACTCAAAAAGGGCGTAGGTGGGTTGGCGCTCTTCCGACCCACCAAAGCCGTTCGCATACCCGCGTAGGGACGCGATACATCGCGTCCGCGAATGATTCTTTCGAATTCTATGGTTTTTCCTAATGCATCATGGTTTCACTTGCGCTTTATTGCGTTCGTTGTATTGGCTGTGTGGCGATGCTCACTGTTACGGTGGGTTGCCCTTTGCGCGGATGCCAGATTTGGCGTCCCTGCAAGATAAGATCCTCTTACTTCACACGAGTAAGGGCGCAGCGTCGCAGCGCCCTTACGAAGGAAAGGAAGTAGAAGCCGGGAAACGTGAAAAAGGGGTTGTGGGTTCAGATTCGAACCTACCCTACGACAATTTGATTGTCATTTGCTAATGTAAAACGCAGCCTGTGAGCCAAGGTAAAACTTCGGTGGATTGCCGCTTGTAAGTGCGATCGCATATATGTTCTTGTAATGCTCTGGACCGAAGAAAACCCAGCTTTCACCGTTGTCTGAGCTCTTATAAAATCCATCACCAGTACCGCAATACAGGATATTTGCCTGAGACCCATCCCATAGTAATGTATAAATAGGCATCGGCATGTCAGGAACGGGATTAATGTCTTTCCAGTTTAGCCCACCATCGATGCTCTTATAAAGACCAAATGACATTGGATCTTTCAATTCTTTAATACCCATATATAGAGTACCTGGGGTATTTGGATCAGCTAATATCGTGGTGATATCGGTTTTTTCATCCTTGTACCAGACTTGTGCCCAGTTTTGTCCGCCATCAGAAGTCTTAAAGAGACCTTCCCTCCTGGCAATCGCGTAAAGAACGGCAGAATCCACTGGATCAAAGGCAAGAGCTGCAACTTTCTTTTCTGAAAGGCCCATCAATTCCCAGGTGTTCCCTTGATCTTTGCTAGTAAATATCCCACCGGATGTTGCCGCATAGATGACACCCGAGGTCAATTGCTGCGAGTACAAACTAAACACTGTGTAACTAGATGAAGAGATCTTATTCACCAATAATGTCCAGCTCTTACCACTATCGGTGCTCTTGAAAATCCCCGCGCCAAAACCCCCTGTATATAAGATTGAAGGATCGGAAGAGTCAATTAATACAGTATAGAGATCTTTGTTCAAGACACGCTCCAAAGTTATCCCTCCATCATTACTAAAATAAAACCCTTTGCTCGATCCGCCCCACATTGTCATATAAATGTTCGAGCTTGCACTTGGATCAATGGCTAGTGATGAGACAGCTCCTTCATCAAACGCAGTGCTTTCCCAGGAATACACAATTTCAGTAGGTGTGGGTACTAATGTCGCTGTCTCTGTTGGAGGAACAATGGTGTTTGTCGGGAAGGAAGTCGAAGTCTGGGTAGGGATCGAAGGAATTGTGGATCCTGGTGCCTCCGAACTGCTATTGGTACAGGCTGATAACAGGATAATAACCAAAAAAACCATCACCGCATGTTTCAAATGCTGATTATTTGAAAAAGTCATAATCTTGCTCATGTTTCCTCCTATTTATGTGAAGTGTAAAATTGGACTTATCTCCAATCAAGGAAATTGAGTCCCGTAGAGTGTGTTCGATTATGAACCCACCAAATCCGCAACTGGTGCGCCAAAGACATACCATACCCACTAAGTCAATTTGAGAGTATAAAGGAGTAGCAACCGCTTCACAAATGTCGGAAAAAGCAAATAGAGCGGTGGGAAGTCCGCTCTATTTGCTAGGCTTTCAGGAGAATCAGTTATATCTAAATATCTTTACTTCTATGCTTCCTGTATTATCACTATAATAGTCATCCAAAATTTTAAAACTAGCTGTTGTGCCTGCTCCGGTTAATGCGCCAACGTAAGTATGCGTCACCGTCTCACAAGCTGTTCCCCATTCAACATTGGTGCCATTCACCCATACTTGCAGATAATATTGTTTAGGGCTGGCAAAAACGGAACCATCTATCCAGGCATTTACGCCAGTACTATTGTTATAACCCGGAAGTCTGAATGAGCATCTTGCATCGGCAATTCCAGCCTCACCCCAGTTAGCAAACCTGTATGTTCCGCTCGCCACCAATTCGTAATTGATCCCAGTTTCCAAGATGGCTGTAGAATTTACTGTTGCTCCACCCGCTGGAACTGTTACAGTATCCACCAATGTTTTTACATCAATTACTGAACAATCAGCTGCAAATTTCTTTCCGATCATCCCTGGCACCAACTCACCAGGGGATGCATCCCCATGATCCACGTGCGCCGGAAATGCGCTTTCGCTGATCGAAATCAAATGATATACACCCAGTTCGTCAAGATGGCAGACAGCCACTTTTGTGGTTCCAGCAAAAACACTTCCGACCGGCAAAAACGCAACCAGCATTGCCAAAATGACTAAAACGCCTAAAAATCTGTACGTTTTCATGTTCTCTCCTTTAGGTAATTAAAAAAATCGGATTTGAAGTATGGATATTAGAACCATTTCACATCACCAGAGTACACGAATCAATAGCCCTCCTTTCGCTTAACAATATAAAAACCGACCACAACCGTGGCCGGTTTCGCTATTAGCTCCCCAAAAGAGTTCCCCTATATTGTTGAAGTCTGCAGTGAGAGGGATGAGCGACCAACTACCCCTTCTGGTTCATCGCTTCCTGTCTATAAGGATATACCGATATTCAAGAGAGTCAAGTTAATAATAGATTAATCTTTGTAGGATGTATGTAATATTCAATTACTTTTGTCTCACGACACCGTTTCGGTATACCCAAGTTGGTGCAGCGAACGGCACAGGTAGCCTTGCGTAAAATTTGGAGTATTGACCAAGGGCTGCATGTGCTCCCCAAGTGTCGTCATCCGAGGTGTATTTTGGGTCCGTGGGGTGGAAAGGGGATTGAAGAAAGGATAGCTGATCAGCGAGGACTTACCGTTAAAGATCAAAGACAAATCAATCGATAAGAATGACTCTGGTGCCCGGGGCAAAGCTTCGGCAATGCGATTTAGCCTCGCTCGCCACCGTGATTCGCCGATGCTTTGCCCCTACAGGTGGTTGACGGTCAAGACAGGGTGGGCGGTATGAGGCGGGAGGGTCTCGCTTGGTGAAGGTGCGATAGTCCAATCAGCATAGACCCTCCCTTACAGGAAATGACGCCGATGGAATGATGCCCGGGGCAAGGCTTCGGCAATGCGAATTAGCTCTGCTCTCAACGGTGACTCGCCGATGCTTTGCCCCTACAGGTGAAGAGAAAACAAATGGGGGAAGAGACAGGAGCTGAGATAAACGATGAGAATTCGGTTGACACGAGATGGAGATTACTCTAAACTAATTTCATGCTTTCCAGAGTCTACTCATGCGCAGTGGTGGGTATGGAGGGGGTCATCGTCGAGGTCGAGGTAGACACAGGCGACGGCTTGCCCAAGATGATCATCGTCGGCCTGCCCGACGAGGCGGTTCAGGAATCGCGCGAACGGGTGCATTCCGCGATCAAGAACGCAGACCTGTATTACCCGCGCAAAAAGATCACGGTGAACCTGGCGCCGGCGGTGGTGCGCAAGGAAGGCGCTGGTTACGATCTGCCCATTGCGTTGGGCGTGCTGATCGCATCGGCGCAGCTTCCGGTGACTTGCGTGGACAACGCGCTGGTGATCGGGGAACTGTCGCTGGACGGCAGCGTGCGGCATGTGCGCGGGGTGCTGCCCATGGCAGCCCTGGCCAGGGAGAGAGGTTTCGAGCGGGTTTTCACGCCCATCGCGGACGCCCGCGAGGCCGCGCTGATCCCGGGGCTCGAGGTCATTCCGGTCGGCTCGATCGGTGATCTTTACCGGCATCTGATCCACCAGGCGATCATCGCTCCGCAGCCGCCGGTGGAACCCGCGGATATCCCCATTTCGGTGCAGACGGATTTCAGCGAGGTGAAGGGGCAGGAGCACGTCAAGCGCGCGCTCGAGGTGGCGGCTGCCGGCGGGCACAACATCCTGATGACCGGCTCGCCAGGGGCAGGCAAGACGCTGCTGGCGCGGGCGCTGCCCGGAATCCTGCCCAAGATGTCGCTGGAAGAATCGCTGGATGTCACCCGGGTGTACTCGGTGGCCGACCAGTTGCCCGCGGACACCCCGCTCATCTGCAACCGCCCGTTTCGCTCGCCGCATCACACCGTGTCTTTCGCCGGACTGGTGGGCGGAGGAAACATCCCGCGGCCCGGCGAAATCTCGCTGGCGCACCGGGGCGTGCTCTTCCTGGACGAACTGCCCGAGTTCAACCCGAAGGTGCTCGAGGTGCTGCGCCAGCCGATGGAGGATAAGATCGTGACCATCAGCCGCGCCCACGGCACGATCACCTTTCCGGCGAGTTTCCAGATGGTTGGCGCGATGAACCCGTGCCCATGCGGCTATTACGGCGACCCGGTCAAGGCGTGCACGTGCTCCTCCGGCGTCATCAGCAAATATCAAAAGCGCATTTCGGGCCCGCTGCTGGACCGCATCGACATTCACATCGAGGTGCCGCGGGTGGAATACGAAAAGCTGAGCGACCGGCGCATGGCCGAGACGTCGGAGGTCATCCGCGCGAGGGTGGAAGCGGCGCGGCAGATCCAGCGCGAGCGCTTCATGGCGCAGGTCAAAGAGGGCGAGGACGCGAGCTTTGTCCCGCTGTGCAACGCGGACATGCGGCCGGCGGAGATCCGCCAGTATTGCCTGCTCGACGCGACAGGCCAGGCGCTGATGAAGACCGCTATGAACCAGCTTCAACTCACCGCGCGGGCTTACCACCGCATTCTCAAACTGGCACGAACGATCGCAGACCTGGCGGGGGCAACGGACATCCAGCCGACGCACCTGGCCGAAGCGCTACAGTACAGGCCGCGAACGTCCACCTACTGAACTCCCGAGATTAAAAAATCGATGCGTATTGAAACCTGCGCCGCTCCCTGACGTATGTACTGTCAGAATCATTCTTGTGGAGCAGAGAAAAGATGTCATCAGCAGAGAACCGGCTGGATGAACTGGTGCGGCGGCAGGTGGAGAAGATGGCGCAGGTCTGGAACGATGCGGATTGCGCCATGCCACATTTCAACCGCAGCTATTCATCCGCCGAGAAAAAACAAAATGAAGCGATTTTATCGGAGCAATTGGGCTGGCTGATCAATGCGCTCGAGTCGTCGAATGGAAACGGCGCCAGGCAGGAGGAGATCAAGCGCGAGGCGGGCATCCGGCTCAAGCAGGCTGGCAAGGCGATCTTCGAGCTGACGGACGCGCAGGTGGATACCATGGAGAACGAGGGGATCCCGGCGGTCAGTTCGCAGTTCTTCCAGGCGGCGCGGCAGTTCGACCCAGCCATCGCGACAGCCGACATCTTCCAGGCCGGCCGCAACGTGTGGACGATGAATTATCTGCAGGTGCTGCTCGACCTGCCTGTGCGCCTTTCGCCTTCGGTGTTTGCCTACAGCATGCTCTATCCTGTGACGGACAATTACCTTGACGACGCGGGTATCTCCCGTGACGCGAAGAGGGCATTCAACGAGCGATTCAGCTGCTGGCTGAAGGGAGAGGGGGGACGGGCGACAAACGAGCACGAGGGTCAGGTGCTCGAGCTGGTGCGGATGATCGAGGGCGAGTATCCACGGGCGATGTTCCCCGAAGTGTATGAATGCCTGATGGCGATCCATGGCGCGCAGCAGAAAAGCCTGCTCCAGCGGGCGGATCACGGCGCACAGTCAGCGGAGAGTCTGCGCATCGCCATCGAGAAGGGCGGCGCTTCGGTACTGGCGGATGCCATCCTGGTGGCGGGCAGGATGCCCGTATGGCAGATGGAAATCGCGTTCAACTACGGCGTTTTTGCCCAGTTCATGGACGACCAGGAGGACGTGGCATCAGACCTGAAGCAGAAGGCGGGTTCGGTCTTCACCGAAGGCGCGCGGCATGGCAGGCTGGATGCGACGATGAATCGGCTGTTCTCGTTTTCGCGGACGGTGCTGAAAGACCTGCAGCGGTTCGAGAATGCGCGATCCAGGCCGCTGATGGAGCTATCGCTCAAGGGAATCGACATGCTGCTGATCGATGCCTGCGCGCGGACCTCGCGCTTCTACTCGCGAAGATATCTCAGAGACCTCGAGGAGTATTTCCCCTTCCGGTTTGCCTACCTGGCGGAAATCCGCAAGCAGGTGGAGCGGAAGAAGCCGCTGCTCAACCGCTTTATGAACGGGATGACGACCGCCGCGGCGGTCAAGCTCCCGGAATGGATTCCTGCGATGGCGCTCGATTGAGCGCCATTATTTCTTCTTTGGCGCCATCTGAAGGATCTGCTGCATCAGGGCAGGGTCGTCCTTGAACAGCCCGACTTTGGGCAGGCGCTGGAGCAGCAGCGCCCAGTTGGGATTGGTCTCGAAAACCTTTTTGAAGATGGGCAGGGCCTTGTCCACGTGACCCAGATCAGCCATGGTGGCAGCCTGCCAGAAAGGCAGCTCGTCCATCTCGGGGGCGAGCATGGCGGCCTGATTGTAGGATTCGAAGGCACTTTCAGTCATGCCTTCGCTGAGGAGTTCATCCCCTTTGTTCATCAATTCGTAGGCTGTGTGCACCTTGATCAGCCGCTTGAGCTCGGCCAGCGGCGACTTGTGGTCTTCGACACGTAATTCGAGGGATTTCTGCTTCCAGGGCTGCTCGGTCTGTTCGCCGCCGACGATGACCATCGCCGCCGATTGCATGCCGCGGATATCGCCTTCCTCGGCCTGGGCGGCTTCGAGGGCAAGCATCATGCGGTCTGCAAGAGGCGAGCCGGCCGACTTCTCGTATGCTTCGGCCATGGCTTTCCAGACCGTATTCTTGAGCATCATGTTTGCCTGAACCGAAAACTGATCCCCTTTGATGTGTCCGGCTTCGGGGATGCAGCGCGAGCCCGTGTACACGCCTATGCTGCCGCGCGAGTTGATCATGGCCACCTGGCGGACCTTATGATTTTCGTCCGCCTCGAGCAGGGTCTTGAGGGCGCAATCCACATCAAGGTTGACCGCCATGGCGGAAAGGCCATTCGGACCGTAGCTCACGTCTGCCATGGCCTGGGTGGCTACGACGCCGATGCCGGCTTCGGCCCATGGGACGACCGAGCCGACCGAGAACCAGTGCGACTGGACTGCGACGCCCATCTCGCCTGTTTTGGGGTCGCGCGCGACGATGGAGTAAGTGTGCGCCATGGGGAAACGGTTCAGATATTGCTCAATTTCTTGGGTCATAGCGTTTTCTCCTATCGGTAAGAAGACTTACGGTTTGAAGAAGATCGCGGTATCCGCCACGCCGTTCGAGGTCCAATAGCGCCGCCAGGGTTCGATTTGCTGCCAGACCTGCGCCCACACTTCACCGTCGGGGCCTTCCGCGACGCTGCGCGAGTTGGGCGAAATGGAGTTGCTTGGGAGGGCTTTGTTGACGTTATCGATGATGAGCATGCCTTGCGGTTTGAGCAGCGGGATGGAACGCAGCGCGCAATGAGCGCGGTAGATGCCGTCAACGATGACAAAATCGAGGCTCGCTGGCGCGAACCTGCCTGTCACCGACACGTATTCAGTTTGGTCGATATCGGGATTCGCGTCCTCGGGCTTGGGGGCGAGAATCAAGTCGACATTCTCGAGAGAGGTCACCTGCAACCTGGCTCTGACTTCGGTTGCCCAATTTGCGTTGTGCTCGACGCTGGTCAGATGCCGGGTTCGCCTGGCGAACCAGAGCGTGCTGCGCCCTGAGCCGAATTCGAGGCCGACATCGGTAGAGAGCAGGTACTTCTGCAGGAAGTCTATTGCCTGGGGGGTAAACCAGGGCAGCCCGGGATGGCGGCGCCTGTAGAGCTTTTCCTTCGCCCGGTCGAACAGGTATTGGGGAGTCCAATGCGAGAATGTGCGTGCCATGCGTTACCTTCTATTTCTGCGGGCCAAATGCGCCCTGGATGACGTTGTCTTCAAAGAATTCGCCGGTCTGACCGGTGGTGGCGTACTGGTAGACCGCGGCAGTGTAGATGCCGCTCAGCGTGCTGCTGATGAGCACAAGGATCAGGACGAGGAAGAGCCCGCCGATGGCAGTCAGGATCATGACCCAGGCGGGCAGGCCAAGGTAAGCCGCGAGGACGATGGCGCCCACGCAAAGCAAGACCAGGACCACTCCGGCGAGGGTGAAGACGGCGCTGAAGGTGAAATTGCCAACAAGCTGCTCGCCCCAGGTTTTCTTGAGGTAAGCGATGCTGCGCTTGATGGCTTCGATGGGGCCGACATCTTCGACGGCGAGAACGGGCACGACCAAAAAAGTCGCCACATTCCAGACCATGCCGAGAAGCCCGACAACGAGGCTGCCAAAACCCTTGCTCCGGTTGCGGATGGTGCTCAAGACAAGGCCGACTGTGGCAGCGATCAAGGCGTAACCGAGGATGGGTAGGATGTGCTTTGCGGCAATCTTGATGCCGTCGCCGACGGTGGGATCACCTCCGCGCAGGCGGATGAGCGCCGCGCCGACCAGGGCGGTATTGCTCGAGAAGATGATGAAATATTGCAGGACATAAAAAAGGAAGAAGAGAGCGTAATCGAGGAAGGATAATCCCTGGCCGGAAAGGTCGACTGCGATGCCTGTGAAGAGCATCGGAAACAGGAACGCGAGCGTCAGAACGACCATGCTGATTGCGGACAGGATGGGGAACATCATCAATTCCTTGTCCTTGTTGAGCACTTCTGCGCTTGCCTTGACCAGGCTCCAACTCTCAGTGAATACGTTCGCCATGTCTCCTCCGATGCGTTCTAGATCTTGAGTTTGCTGCTGCGCCAACGCGCAAAGATTGCCATGGAAAGGAATTTGCCGTGCGATTTGGTCTTCAATCCCAACTCGCCTGCGGTGGTGACACCGCCGAAACCGCGCATCATCTCGTCCATGGCATAGAAGAGGGTGACAGAACTGGCTTTGACGGCATAAGCGGTGAGCTGGACGAATAGCGGATCAGGGGCGAGAATCTGGCGGCAGGCGTCCAACAGGTTGGGAATCAGTTTGTAGAACTCCCACACTTCGCCCTTGGGACCCCTGCCGAACTTGGGTGGGTCGAGAATGATGCCGTTGTAGGTGGAATTGCGCCTGTGCTCGCGCTGGACGAACTTGAGGGCATCGTCGATGATCCAGCGAATGGGGGCATCCTGCAGATTGGACAGGCGCTGGTTTTCGTTCGCCCAGGTGACGACCTTGCGCGAGGCATCGAGATGGGTCACCTGCGCACCAGCCTGCGCTGCGGCAAGCGATGCAATGCCCGTGTAACCGAAGAGGTTGAGCACTTTCGGAGCACGGCCAGAGGCGCGGATGACTTGCTGCATCCAGTCCCACTGGCTGGCCTGTTCGGGGAACACGCCGAGATGACGCGAGGAGGAAGTCTGCGCCCAGAAGGAGAGATCGCGGTAGGACATCTTCCAGCGTTCGGGAACCTTGCGCATGAATTCCCAATGGCCGCCGTTTTCCTCGGGCGCGGGTTTGTATAAGGCGTCGGCTTTCTGCCATTCGGCATCGCCAAAGCCCTTCGACCAGACCGCTTCGGGCTCCGGGCGGATGACGCGCACCTGACCGTAGCGCTCCAGCTTTTGGCCGTCGCCTGAGTCGATCAACTCGTAATCGACCCAATCATCGGGGCTGAGTAATTCGATTGCGGGGATAGGGGATGCGGGGGTCATTGTTGTGCAGATCTCCAGGATAAGAAAAGTATACCGCGTTCACCGTCCAGGGAATGGAAAAGGCAGCATCAAATTTGACCGTCAGCGTAGAGGATATAATTGAAGCTTACAGTTTACATGGCGGAGGAAAAAGATGGCAACCATTTTCGATAGCTGCCCCGACCGGAGGGACGGCGAGAGCGTCAAGTGGAATGTGTATCCGGAAGACGTAATTCCCATGTGGGTGGCGGATATAGATGTGCGCTCCCCACAGGCGGTGATCGATGCGCTGAAAGCAAGGGCCGATAACGGCGTGTTCGGCTACCCGCTGGCTTCCAAAGAACTGCGCGAGACGATCGTGAGGCGCATGGAGCAGCGCTACGATTGGAAGATCCAACCCGGGGATGTCGATCTCGTGCCCGGGGTGGTATCCGGATTCAACCTGGCCGCGCAGGCATTTACCGCGCCGGGAGAATCCATGCTCATGCAGACGCCTGTGTATCCGCCGTTTTTGGATGCGCCCGGAAACGCGCAGGCGCGGGGGATTTTCGTGGACCTGGTGCGCGCGAGGGACGGCAGCTATTCGGTCGATTTCGACGCGTTCGAGCAGGCTATCGAGAAGGATACAAAAACATTCATCCTGTGCAATCCGCACAACCCGGTGGGAAGGGTGTTTACGCGAGAAGAACTGGAGCGGATGGGTGAAATCTGCCTGAAGCACGGCGTTACCATCGTCTCAGACGAGATCCACAGCGACCTGATCTTCCATGGATACCGGCACACGCCGGTTGCTTCGATTTCGAAAGAGCTCGAAGCGAACACGGTGACATTGATTGCGCCGAGCAAGACGTTCAATATCGCAGGTCTGGACTGCTCGATAATCGTATGCACCGACCCTGAACTACGTGAGAAGCTGCGCTGTGCGCGCAAGGGACTGCTTGGGCATGTCAATATCCTGGGGATGACAGCGGCTCTGGCTGCCTACAATCACGGGCAGGCATGGCTGGACAAGTTGCTTGTGGAACTCGAAGCGAACCGGGACGTTCTTTACAATTTTGTAAGCTCTAGAATGCCCGAGATCGGCATGGCAAAACCGGAGGGAACCTACCTGGCATGGCTGGACTGCCGGAACTTGAACCTGCAGCCCGATCCGTACCTTTTTTTCCTCGAACGGGCGAAAGTAGCGTTGAACGATGGCGCGGAGTTCGGCAAGGCGGGAGAGGGCTTCCTGCGCCTTAATTTTGGATGCTCGAAGGCGCTTCTCGAAGAAGGTTTGACGAGGATGGAGCAGGCACTCAGGCATCGGTAATCACGGCGAGATAAAAAAACAGAGCTGGAAACCCAGCTCTGTTGCGTTTTCGATCTTGTCCCCTTTATTCCACCGGAACGACATTTGCAGCTTGCAACCCTTTTGGACCTTTTTCGACCTCGAATTCGACTTTTTGACCTTCTTTCAGAACCTTATAGCCTTCCATTTGGACGGCGGAAAAATGGACAAATACATCCTCGCCACCGTCTCGACCGATGAATCCATACCCCTTGGCAGGATTGAACCACTTTACGGTTCCTACAAAACGTTCAGCCATTCTTTACTCTCCATCTTTGAATTTGAATGATGCAGGCGAAAAGACCTTTTTTGCCTTATTCTGTCTGGCATCAGCGATTCTTAAAATTTACCATCACTATATTAGAGTGTCAAGTTTGAGAGATTCTCATAGGGTATTCTGAGTCGACTATAATCTATGCTATGAAGTGGACTTCGAAGCTGCTCAGTCTGTTGCTCATTTTTCTGCCCCTGGCGGCAGCGGGACTGATCCACTTTGCCCCGCAGGCGCAGGTGGTCAAGGATGCCGGCGGAAAGGCAGCCGAGGCTGAGAAGGCGGGCAACTGGTCGATCGCTGTGACGAATCTACAGACGATCCTGGCCTGGGAAGGCTGGAGGGCAGATGCGCTCGAGCAACTGGGCAGGGCAGAATTCGAGCTGAAGCAGTATGAAGCCGCTGCGTCCGCATTCGAAAAGGCCAGGAGCGCGCGAGAACTCTCTTTCGACAATATAGAACGGCTTGGACTGGCATATATGCAGATCGGGCGGGCAGGAGATGCTCAAGAGCTTTGGCGGGCAATCAGCCTGTCTGCTCCTACGGATTTCGATTTCTTGATGGAGACAGCATCCAAGCAGCGCGAAATTGGCGACATGGTGGGCGCGGTCAACACGCTGTTGAACGCCTACCATTTGCGTGAGAGCGATATTGAAGTCAATTATTTGCTTGGGGTTCAACTTGCAGTGACCGAACCTCAAAACGCGGTCAAATTCCTGACCGTTTCGTCAACGGCGGGGGGTAGTCGCGAAGCGGTGAGCAAGGAGCTGCTGAGCGAGATCGAAAACAGCGAAGAAACAGACTTGCTGCGCAGCCTGCGCGTCGGTCAAATCCTGTCGAACGCGGGGGAGTGGGACCTGGCGGCAAGGTCTTTCGATGAAGTGGTGAATACGTCTCCTCAAAACGGATTTGCCTGGGCGCTGCTTGGCGAAGCGCTTCAACACAGCGGCGGGAGCGGCTTCGAAGAATTGCAGAAGGCGCTCAGCCTCGACCCGAAGTCCGACATGGTCAACGCCCTGATGGCGCTTTACTACAGGCGCCAAAACAAGTCGGAGATGGCAATCGATTATTTGAAGAAAGCGATCGCTGCCAATCCAAAGGAAGCTGCATGGCAGATCGAACTGGGCAATACTTATGCCGAAGCCGGAAATCTGCAAGCGGCGTTGGATGCCTACTCCGAAGCGACGAAGGTGGAGCCGGAAGATCCCACGACCTGGCAGGCGCTGGCTTCCTTCTGCTTGTCGCGGAATATCGAAATCTCACCCACAGGCATCGATGCCGCGCGAAAAGCCCTCTCGCTTGACCCTAAAAATCCAGAACTGCTCGACCTGATGGGCGTGGGATTGCTAATCAACGACGATCCGGACAGCGCGGAGCGGTTCTTCAGCCAGGCGGTTGAACTCGCTCCGGAAAATGCGACTTACCATCTTCATTACGGGCAGCTGTATATTCAAAAGGGAGATTGCCCGCGGGCTTCTGCCGAACTCAAAGAAGCCATCACTCTGGCGCAGAACGATACGCGGATCAGCAGCAACGCCGAACGTCTCCTGAACGGATATTGTGCAGGTTATTGAAGCGGTGAGTATAATTAGCGCAGATCATCGACCTACAGGAAAGACATGAAAATCGTTCAATGGATGCTCCTCCTTGTGCTGTTTATCGGCCTGCCCGGCTGCTCGACCATCGAGAGTTTGCTGCCTGCCTCGGCCCCTGCCGCCAGCGGAACAATCCTATATGCTGACGATTTTTCGGATCCCAAGGGTTGGGGAGCTGTAGGAAACAGCGGGGGGAGCGTGTCTTTCGATTACCAGGGACTCGAGATCAAAATCAACACGCCCAACTCACTTTATTGGACGGTGAACGGCAAGTCGTACCAGGACATGCAGATCGACGTCGATGCGGTGCTACTGAGCGGGCCGATGAACGATAATTTTGGGGTGATCTGCCGGTACGCCAACAACAAGAATTTCTATGCATTCATCATCAGCCACGACGGGTACTATGGCATGTTCAAAAGCATCGACGGCGTCGTTTATCCATTGCTGCCGGACGCTGGGATGCAATACAGCGAGACCATCCGGCAGGGCGGCATCGTGAATCACATCCAGGTGGTGTGCCAGGGCAGCAAGCTTACGCTGAATGTGAACGGCGAGGAGATGGCCTCGGCCAACGACACCGATCTGGCCAGGGGACAATTCGGATTGATCGCCGGCGCGTACGATCTACCCGGTGTGGATGTGTTTTTCGATAATCTGCTGGTGAAACAGCCTTAGGAATATGAAGATCTATTTCGACAGTATCGGCTGCCGGCTGAACCAGGCAGAAATCGAAAGCCTCGCGAGTCAATTCAGACGCGCGGGACATAGCGTGACCGGCAGCGCAGAAGGCGCAGACCTGGTGATCATCAACACCTGCGCCGTGACCGCGGCTGCGGCCTCCGATTCAAGAGAAAAATCCAGGCAGGCATATCATGCAGGGGCGAAGCAAATCGTGCTCACAGGCTGCTGGGCGACACTCGAGCCGGCAGAAGCGCTAAATTTGCCCGGGGTAATGCGCGTAGTCACCAACGCCCGGAAGAGCGAGTTGGTTTCCGATTTGCTGGAGGAAGCGCAGTCCGAGTACGATGCAGAACCGGTGGCACGCGAGCCGCTGCCCGGAATTCACAGACGCACGCGGGCATTTATCAAGGCGCAGGACGGCTGCGACAACTTCTGTACGTTTTGCGTCACCCGCATCGCGCGCGGGCAGGGCGTGAGCGTGCCCATGCAGCAGGTGATCCGGGACGTCGAGCTTGTGCTGCAGGGCGGGGCGAAGGAAATCGTGCTCAGCGGGGTGCATCTCGGCTCATGGGGGAATGATCTGAAGAACGGAACCCATTTACGTGATCTGATTCAAGCCATTCTGGATGAAACATCCATCGAGCGGGTGAGGCTTTCTTCGGTCGAGCCCTGGGACCTTGAGCGGAGCTTCTTCGAGTTATGGCAGGATTCGCGCATGTGCCCGCACATTCACTTTCCGCTGCAATCAGGCTCGGCAGCGGTTCTGAAGCGCATGGGGCGGAACACCACGCCTGACAAATATCGGGCGCTTGTCGAGCTGGCAAGGGACGCCATCCCGAACCTGGCGCTGACGACCGATATCATTGTCGGGTTTCCGATGGAAAACGATGAAGAATTTGGTGAAAGCCTTGAGTTCGTTCGAGAAATGGAATTTGCAGGCGGGCATGTTTTCAAATATTCAGCACGGGAAGGGACGGCAGCAGCCCGTCTTTCAGGCAGGGTTCATGGTAAAATTGCGGGCTGTCGAAGCCGAAGTATGCGGGGGATCCTGCAAGAATCGGCAGAGCAATATGCGAGAGGTACTGTTGGCCGGCAGGTCGATGTCTTGTGGGAATCGACAAGCGGGCTCGATTCGCGGGGATGGCGGATGCATGGATTGAGCGACAATTATCTCAAAGTCAGCGGCTTTGCCCCTGAAAACCGGTGGAACTGCATCGACAGAGTGAAAGTCATTTCATTTGAAGCAGGCCAACTCGAAGGCGAAATCATCCAGGAATAAATCAATCATAGATAGGTGAAGGTACTCATGACAGAGAATACGCAATGGTGGAAGAAGGCTGTGTTCTATCAGATTTACCCGCGCTCTTTTGCAGACGGCAACGACGACGGCATTGGCGACTTTCCGGGGATGATCAGCAAACTGGATATTTTGAAGAATCTGGGGATCGACGCCATCTGGCTTTCGCCCCATTACCCTTCGCCTTTTGTAGATTGCGGATATGACATTTCAGATTATGAAGATGCAGCGCCCGAATACGGCGGGATGCCCGAATTCAAGCGTTTCCTGGAGGAAGCGCACAAGCGTGGAATCCGATTGATGCTCGACCTGGTGCTGAATCACACCTCGGACCAGCATCCGTGGTTCCTCGAATCGAAATCAAGCAAAGATAATCCCAAACGTGATTGGTATATCTGGCGCAAGGGCAAAGGCAATAACCCGCCCAACAACTGGTATTCGACGTTCGGCGGGAGCGCATGGAAGTACGACCCGGCCACCGGCGAGTATTACTATCATTATTTCTACACCGAACAACCTGACCTGAACTGGAGGAATCCCGAGGTCAAGCAGGCGATGTTCGATATGGTGCGCTTCTGGCTGGACATGGGGATCGACGGGTTCAGACTGGATGCAATCGGCACCATCTACGAGGACGAAGAGTTGCCCGACCAGCCGGTGAAAGCGACGCTGGAAGAAATGCATCGCCGGCAGTTGAACATCAAGAACGACGAGGAAGGGAAAGCGGTTTATAAAGACTTCAAGGCGATGTTCCAATACCAGCACGATCTCCCTGGCGTGCATGAACTGATGAAGGAATTGCGTAAAGTCGTCGACGAATATGATGACCGGGTGATGGTTGGCGAGACGGACGAAATTGCTTTCTACGGCAACGGCGCCGACGAACTGCATTTGAACTTCAACTTCCCGCTGATGCGCACCAGGAAGATCACGCCGAAGCATGTTATCGAGAATCAGCTCGAACGATTGCCGAAACTGCCGGACGGCGCGTGGCCGTGCAATACCCTGGGTAATCAC
Organism: Chloroflexota bacterium; assembly: GCA_021779955.1. Taxonomy (GTDB): domain Bacteria; phylum Chloroflexota; class Anaerolineae; order Anaerolineales; family Anaerolineaceae; genus UBA6107. The sequence continues at coordinate 17,264 of JAJXZS010000046.1, forward strand.
GACTGCCCCAGGATGTTTAGCGAATACGGCGACGGCATCCACGATGAAGCCATCGCCAGGGTGAACCTGATGATGATTCTGACGCTAAAGGGCACTCCTTTCCTTTATAACGGAGAGGAATTCGGCATGTCCAACGTCACGATCACCTCGCTGGACGACTTTGTGGATCCTGTCGGGAAGTATATCTACCATCTCGAGCGCGATGTGATGGGGGCAGATGTGGAAACGGCCATCCGCAGGGCGGCCGCCTGGAGCCGCGACAAGGGCAGGAATCCCCTGCAATGGTCTCGCGAAGGCAACGGGGGATTTTGCCCTGCGAATGTCAAACCCTGGCTGCCGATGAACCCGAACTATGCCGATGGGGTCAATTATTCGGACGAAGCCGGCGACGAGTATTCGATGTGGAACTATTACCGCAAGATCCTGGCATTTCGAAAGACTTCCACCGCGTTGACGCTTGGTGAACAGCATATCCTCAGCTCAGACAATGAAAACGTGCTGATTTTCGTCCGGGAAATCGAAGGGGAAACCTGCCTGATCCTTTTGAACATGGGCGATGCAAAGGTGATCATTGATCCAAAGGCATACGGTTTTGCCAGGCGCTTCAAGATGTTCTCCACCGATGAAACCCAATGCCATCTCGATGGGCAGAATGTAAAGCTGGACGGGTACGCGGGAGTTATCCTAAAAGCAAATCAGTGATTAATGTCCTGATGGACTTTAATTTGGTTTAATTCTTTTAGCGGATATAATTATCTCTAACTCCATTAATTTCCATAGATTGACCTGTCAGTGCACCGGGTATATAATACGTCGCTATTTAAAAAGCATCGAAACCGGTGAATGAGAAAGTATGAATATAGAAGAAAAGAACGGCACAGTAGTCTTTAAGAGGACTACGGAGTATAAGCCGGGTAACAACTGGCGGAATTACCTAATCGGGCGTCCTCTGCAAACAGCTGACACTCCACATCAGACAATCGGCAGATTGATCGGGCTGGCCGTATTTTCATCTGATGCCTTATCTTCGGTTGCCTATGGCCCGCAAGAGCTGCTGCTTGTGCTTGCTGTAGCCGGAGTGTCTGCATTTCATATCGCGCTGCCGCTGGCAATCGCCATTTGCGTTCTGCTGATCATCCTTACACTATCCTACGAGCAGACAATCCATGCGTATCCGGGCGGGGGTGGCGCGTATATCGTCTCCCGTGATAATCTTGGCTCCCTACCCGCGCTGATCGCGGGATCCGCCTTGTTGATGGATTATGTGCTGACGGTAGCCGTGTCCATCTCTTCGGGCGTCGCGCAGCTTGTTTCCGCTTACCCTTCGCTGTTCAAACAACGCATTTTGATCGCCGTGATCATGGTGGCATTCATCATGATCATCAACTTGCGTGGTGTGAAAGAATCAGGGTTTGTATTCGCGATTCCGACCTATTTCTTCCTGGTGATGATGTTCATGACGGTGATCGTCGGTTTGGTGCGGGCAAGCGCAGGAACTCTGACTCCCGTTCTCAATCCTCCGCAGGATATCATGTCGTTGAACACAGTGCTCACGCCGATCACTTTGTTCTTGATCTTGAAGGCATTTTCTTCCGGTACGACTGCATTGACGGGTGTAGAAGCGATCTCGAACGGGATCACGGCATTCAAACATCCTGCGAGCAAAAATGCAGGTCAAACCTTGTTCATGATGTCTGCGATCCTGGGCACCCTGCTGCTGGGGATTACCTATTTGGCAATCCATATCGGGGCTACACCTTCAAACGAGGAAACGGTTATTTCACAACTCGCCAGAACCGCATTCGATTCGCGCGGGATACTCTACCTGTTGGCGATCTCCTCCACCACGGTTATCCTGATGATGGCAGCCAACACAGCATTTGCGGATTTTCCACGGTTATCCGCGCTGGTTGCGGTCGACAGCTACATTCCACGTCAATTTGCCTATAAGGGCAGCCGGCTGGTTTTCTCGCGCGGAATCGTTGCTCTGGCAATTATCGCGAGCTTGTTGATCATTCTATTTCGGGCAAGCGTATCAAATCTGATCCCCCTGTATGCGGTGGGCGTGTTCCTGTCCTTTACGCTTTCGCAGGCAGGCATGGCCATCCGCTGGTTCAAATCAGGCAAGTTGAAGAACGGTGAAGAAATTGTCGAACGCGGTTCGACGATCAGGTTCGACCCGCACTGGCTATTTAAGATGATCACAAACGGCGTTGGCGCCTTGAGTACCCTGCTTGTGCTGAGTATCTTTGCGGTGACCAAATTCCTGGCAGGCGCCTGGATTGTTATTTCGCTGCTCCCCATTATCGTGATCGCTTTTTTGATGATTCACAGGAGCTACACTAAACTGGGAAAAGAGTTATCCCTGGAGCACTTCACACCCAGGGGACGAGTCACTCATCACCGGATCATCATGCCGATCGGTGGTGTACACCAGGGAACGCTGGCAGCTCTGCGCTATGCAAAAACACTATCGGATGATATTACCGTGGTGCACGTATCCATCGATGAAAAGGAAGCTCAAAGGGTCATGGAAAAGTGGGAGCAGTGGGGGGACGGCTACCGCCTGGTCATCCTGGAATCGCCCTACCGGTTATTCATCGAACCCCTGCTCCAATATATCGACGAGATCGATGCCACAAAGCAACCGAACGACGTGATCAGCATCGTTGTACCCCAATTCATTCCGCGATCGTTCTTTACGGCTTTCCTGCATACCCGTACCGCAGATACCTTGCGGCGGGTGCTGCTGAATCGAAAAGACATCGTTATTTTGGAAGTGCCCTACCAGGTCGATTAATTGGGCGAAGAGGAATTTGTATGAAAATCATCGTAGTAGGTTGTGGGAGGATTGGGGTCGAACTGGCCTACAATCTGTACAAGCGAGGTCACGAAGTATCGGTGATCGATTCTGTGCCTGCGGCTTTGAACAATTTGCCGAGCGATTTCAACGGCCGAACGCAGGAAGGCGATGCGCTGAACCAGGACGTGCTCGAACGCGCAGGCATCAAGACATGCGACGCGCTGGCAGCAGTCACCAACTCAGATTCGCTGAACGCTGCCGTGAGCCATGTGGCAAAGGTTTACTACCATGTGCCGAATGTGATCGCCCGCAACTACGATCCCCACATCCGCGTTTTGTTCGAGGCTTTCGACATCCAGGATGTCAGCTCGACTGCCTGGGGCGCCCAACGCATCGAAGAACTGCTCTATCGGACCGACGCGAAGACTGTGTTTTCAGCAGGCAATGGCGAAGTCGAAGTCTACGAGCTGACCATCCCAGATGTGTGGGATGGGCATCCGCTCTCAGATTTGATGCCATGCGGCGATTGCAGGCCAATTGCTCTAACTCATGCAGGAAAAGCCATCCTGCCAGATCCTGAGACTCCAGTCCATGGCGGCGATTTGCTGGTCGTCGCTGCCACCTTCGATGGCATTGAGGAAACACGTGCCTTCATCGAGAAGAGAAAGGCGGCCTGAGATGTTCGTAGTGATTGCCGGTGGTGGTCGAACAGGCGCGCAGCTTGCTCATTATTTGATCAATGAGAACCACGAAGTCCATGTGGTCGAAAATCGGAAAGAAGTCCTCTCGCGGATCCATAAGGAACTCCCGACAGAGATCATCTTCGAGGGGGACCCGCTTGATCCGGACGTCCTGGAGCAGGCAGGAATTCGGGAAGCGCAGGTATTTGCCGCGACGCTGACAGCTGACGAAGCCAACCTGGTTCTCTGCTATTATGTACGCGAAAGGTTCCACACCCCCAGAACGATCGCGAGAGTGAATAATCCGCGGAATGCCTGGCTTTTCGATGAAAAGTTCGATGTCGATGTTTCGGTCAACCAGGCGGAAATCCTTTCACGCCTGATCCAGGAGGAAATGTCGATGGGCGACATGATGACCCTCCTGCACCTGCGCCGCGGAAAATATTCTGTTGTCGAAGAAAAGATTCCGCCCAACGCTAAAGCGATCGGGATCGCCATTATGGATCTCAAGCTGCCTGAGAACTGTGTGATCGCGGCGATCCTCCGTCAGGGGGAGGTGATTGTACCCCGCGGGATCACCACATTCGAGGTGAACGACGAGGTTCTCGCTGTAACCGATCTTGAAGGCGCGCATCAGCTTTCGGTGTTATTCTCCGCAACAGACAAAGAACAACCTAGACCCTGAGAGATGCATGGGGTATAATAAGCGCCTTGCATCAATCTATTCATTAGATATCGAGAGGAAGTAGAATGCCAAAAAGGACCTATCAACCGAGAATTCGACGCCGGGTGCGTGTACATGGTTTCCGTTCTCGTATGGAAACAGCCGATGGGCGTGAGGTTTTGAAGCGCCGCCGCGCCAAAGGCCGCCGCAAGCTAACCGTCAGTATGAACAATCACGTCAAGCGCATTCAGTGGTAATCTGCGGGACTAAACCCATGGCCCGGGGCAGGGAACAGGCCCTTCAAGGAATCAGAGCGGTCAGGGATTAGGTGAATCGAAAGTATCGAATAGTAAGAAGTGCCGAATTCAAGCGGGTGCGGGGTGAGGGAACATCGACTGCCCACCCGCTTGTTGTGTTAGTAACGCTTGAAGGTGAGGCTGAAAATGCCAGGGCAGGCATTATCACAACCAAATCCATCGGGAACGCCGTGGAAAGAAACCGTGCAAGGCGCCGGCTGCGAGCAATCTTGTCCTCTTTACTGCCAAAGATCACCAAAAATGTCGACATTCTTCTCATAGCCAGAAAACCGATAGTCGACGCCCAGTTTTGTGATATACAGGATGCTGTTGAGAAGCTGCTCGTAAGAGCGAAGTGTTTGGAAGAACATGACAACCCATGAAGATCAGGATGATGTTGTAAGAGATCCAAAGTTGAAGGATTTGCCCTTCAATTTGCTGAATTTGCCGCGATGGATCCTTTTGCTGCTGATACGCGGATATCAAATTGTGATATCCCCAACTTTGCCTCCAGATACCTGTCGATTTTATCCGACATGCTCGCATTATGGCTACCAGGCAATTTATAAATATGGTGCACTCAAAGGCGGAGCCATGGCTTTCTGGCGCCTGCTCAGGTGCAATCCCTATAATAAGGGCGGGTTCGACCCTGTCCCGTAAATCGACTTCAATTCAGGTATAATCAACGCTAACCCAACGTGTGAGGGAACTGGAACGGATGAAAAAGAAAATACTTTCAAAGATTTCTATAATCCTGCTTGCCGGGATTCTTCTATCTGCATGCACAACGATGACGACAAATTGGGGCGGTGTGTCGGCCACCGATGCAGCAGTCTATTTCGCGGGTGGAACCCAGGTGTTCTCACTTCAGCCGTCTAACGGCAGTAAAATCTGGGCATATCCGGAAAAAGCGGCGCCTGCGGGTACCTACCTGGCAGCTCCAAGTGTTGCCGGGGACCAGGTTATCGTTGGCGATTATCTGGGTAAGTTGGTGAGCCTGAAAGCGGCCGATAGTACTGTCAATTGGACTTTCGCAAACGCCACCGGCAAATATGTCGGCAGCGCGCTGGTAACGCCCGATCTCATCATTGCCCCCAATGCGGATAATCACCTTTACGCATTGGATCTAAATGGCAATCTGAAGTGGACATTTACCGCCAACCATTCCTTCTGGTCGCGGCCTGTGACAGATGGAACGAACGTGTACGCTTCGTCGCTCGATCATTACCTGTATGCAGTCAATCTTCAGGACGGCTCTCTGGTCTGGAAGGTCGATCTTGGATCGTCGCTCGTATCCTCTCCACTGCTCGACAAAGGTGTGCTTTACCAGGGCAGTATTGCCAGCACAATGAATGCTGTGGATGCTGCAACTGGCAAAGTGATTTGGACGCAGAAAGTGGATGCAGGCGTATGGTCAACACCCTTGCTCTCAGGGAGCAATATTCTCTTCGGCGACCAGTTGACCTCAATTTATGTGATGAGCACCTCAGACGGTAGTATCGTCAAGACGATCAACGCCGGTGCAGCTGTGATCGGATCTGGCGCGATTCTCAACCAGACGATCATGTTCGGGACTGAAGCAGGGAATGTGGTGATGGTCAATCCCGATTACAGTTCAACTTCTCGCAGCCTGGGTGGGGAATTGTATTCCAACCTGGTTGCGAATTCTACCGAGGTGCTGGTGGTCGAGACCAAGGGAGACAATGCTCTCCTTGCCATCGATGCGAACGGTAACGTTATCTGGCCATTTTCAGGCAAATAAGGACGAATAAATCATGTGGGATACCCTAATCATTACCCCATTTATCAATTTCCTGCTGTGGATCTACAGCCTCATCGGTAATTTTGGCATTGCGATCATCCTGTTCACGCTGGTCACCCGTATTGTCCTCTATCCGTTGACAGCGAAGCAGATCAAGAGTTCGCAAGCCATGCAGGAACTGCAGAAGAATCCACGCTACCTGGAAATGCAGAAAAAGTACAAGGACGACAAGGAAAAGCTTGCCCAGGAGCAGATGAAGCTCTACCAGGAGCTCAAGATCAATCCGCTCTCCGCATGCCTCCCGACATTGCTGCAATTTCCAATCATCATCGGGCTGTACCAGGCTTTGATCCAGTCGATTGCGTCAGCGCCGATCGACATGTTGAACTTGACTCGCCGCATTTACCCCGCGCTGCTCAAAGTGGCGGATATTCTGCCGTTGAACACCCACTTCTTGTGGATGAATCTCGGCACACCCGACCGGGTCTTCATCCCGGGCCTCAGCTTTGGCATCCCCATTTTGGCGGTGATTGTTGTGATCACCACCTACATCTCTTCCAAGATCATCACACCGCCCGCGACACCTGGCGCAAACGATCAGGGCGCGATGATGGGAAATATGATGAACATCTACATGCCGCTTTTGATGGGCTGGCTGGCGTTTTCGCTTTCATCGGGTTTGGCGCTTTATTTTGTTGTACAAAATGTGATTCAGATACTACAATATGCTGTGACCGGTAAGGTTTACTGGAACAATCTTTTGCCCAAGCCAAAGACGCAAACGGCAACGAAGCAAATCAAAAGACCTTAACTCCGTAGATTGAGGTGACCATGAACGAAGAGAAGACGACGCTCGAGATCATCGCTCCTTCAGTGGATGAAGCGGTGGAGCGAGGTCTGGAGCAACTGGGCCTGAGTAAAGATGCAGTAGATGTTGAGGTATTGGATACGGGGAGCAAGGGCATCCTGGGGATCGGCGGGCGGCAATCGCGAATTCGCATCTCCGTCAAAGGCCAACACCAGGAAGTCATCGAAACCGAGCCTGAAGAAGCCCCGGTTGTCGAATCCAAACCGCATATCGCATCGGAAGAAGACCTTTCTGAAGAAGACCGCAACATTCTGAAAGTTGCCAAAGAAATCGTTGATGAGCTTCTCGTTCGCATGAAAGTCAAGGCGACCATCAGTTCATATTTCATCGAGCCGGAAGATGAAAACGACGAGCGAATGGTGATGGTCGATATCCAGGGTAACGACCTGAGCATCCTTATCGGAAGGCGCTCTGAGACGCTGAACGCCTTGCAGTACATTTCAAGCCTCATCGTCAGCAAGGAACTTGGCAAATGGGTGCCCCTGATGATCGATGTGCAGGGCTATCGCCAACGCCGCGAACGCCAGTTGCGCCAGTTGGGACGCAAGATGGCAGAGCAAGCCATCCAGACCGGGAAAAGACAACTCCTGGAGCCGATGCCTGCGAACGAGCGGCGGATTATCCATCTCGAATTACGCAATCATCCTTCAGTCACCACCGAGAGCACGGGCGAAGAGCCATTCCGCAAGGTGACGATTATTCCAAAGAAATAGTCTGTTTAGAAGAGTGAAACGGTCAGGCGCGCGCAGCCTGACCGTTTTTTTTTGTATTGAGGGAGTTATAATAGAGATTGTCTTACATTCTACCTGGGAGTTGCTATGAGAGCCGTAGACATCATTATCAAGAAGCGCGATCGAGGTCAATTGAGCCGCGAAGAGATCGAATTCTTCGTCAATGGCTTTGCGAAAGGTGAAATACCAGATTACCAGGTGGCAGCCTGGGCGATGGCCGTGCTGCTGAATGGGATGACGGATGAGGAAACGACATTCCTCACCCTCGCGATGGCGAATTCGGGCGATATTCTGGATCTCTCGCATGTGGTGCCCATCGAGGTAGACAAACACTCAACGGGTGGAGTGGGCGACAAGACGACGCTGGTGGTCGAGCCGACCGTGGCTTCGTGCGGATTGCCCGTGTGCAAGATGTCGGGGCGGGGGCTCGGGTTCAGCGGAGGAACGCTGGACAAGATGGAATCCATTCCCGGGTTTCGCACCGATCTGAGCACGGATGAAGTCATCGAACTGCTGCGAACGAAGGGCCTGGTGCTGACCGGTCAGAGCCTTGACCTGGCGCCTGCAGACGGCAAGCTCTACTCGCTGCGTGACGTGACAGGGACGGTGCAGTCGATCCCGTTGATCGCATCTTCGGTGATGAGCAAGAAGATCGCAGGCGGCGCCAAGGCGATCGTCCTCGACGTCAAGATCGGCAGCGGAGCCTTCATGAAGAACCTCGACGAAGGCCGCGAACTGTCGAAGCTGATGGTGGCCATTGGCAAGCTGAGTGGAAGGCGGGTGGTTGCGCTGCTTTCCGACATGAACCAGCCGTTGGGACACGCCGTTGGCAACGCGCTCGAGGTGAAAGAAGCGATCGACACGCTGCATGGCAACGGTCCTGCCGACTTCCGCGAACACTGCCTCACCGTGGCAAGTCACATGCTGGTGGTTGGCGAGAAATCTCAAACGCTCGAAGACGCCCGGCAACTCGCGATCGATGCGATCGACAGCGGCAGAGCCTGGAGCAAGTTCAGGGACATGGTCATCAACCAGGGCGGTGATGTCAGCTATGCGGATCACCCCGAGAAGCTTCCAGCGGCAAAATTCGTGGAGATGGTGCGCTCGGACCGGAGCGGTTACCTCAAGTGGATCGATGCCAAGGTGATCGGCGAGACTTCGGTGGAGATGGGCGCCGGTAGGGCGCGCAAGGAAGACAAGATCGATCACAGTGTTGGCATCATCATCCATCGCAAGGTCGGCGATCGCGTGGAGAATGGGACGCCCTTGTTCACGCTGCATGCGGCATCGAAGCAAAGCCTGGAGCGCGCCAGGGCGAGCGTGATGGGTGCGTTCGAGTACAGCAGCGAACCGGTGAAAGAACTGCCGCTGTTCTATGAGGTCATTCAGTAAGGTTTGATTTTTTGAACTGTTTATGGGATAATAGCTTATACAAAAGTGACGATGGAAAAGAGTAGGCCATTCCACTGTTCTACAGGGAACCCGGGAGAAGTGAGAACCGGGAAACAGACATGGTTGAAAATCATTCCGTAGCTGCGATCTGAACGTGGAAACACAAGTAAGTGAGCCGGCGTCGCCCTCCGTTATTGGGGTGCAGATCTATCGCAAGATGCATCTGACAAGTGCTCCTCCAAGAGAAGCAGGGTGGTACCGCGGGAATTTTCTCTCGTCCCTGACAGGACGAGCGTTTTATTTAAGCAGGAGGATGAATGTTCAAACCAGTATCTCCGAAGCTGAACGTGAACCAGATGGAAGAAGCGGTCCTCAGATTCTGGAAGCGTCAGGATATTTTCCACCAGAGCCTGAAGATACGCGAGGGCGGCCCTGAATATGTATTCTTCGAAGGACCTCCAACCGCAAACGGCAAACCGGGCGTGCATCATGTTTTGGCACGCGCCTTCAAGGACATCTTCCCCCGCTACAAGACGATGAACGGGTACCACGTCTCGCGGCGCGGCGGCTGGGATACTCATGGCTTGCCTGTGGAGATCGAGGTCGAAAAGAAGCTTGGATTCAAGAACAAGCAGCAGATCGAGGAATACGGCATTGCCGAATTCAACAAGCTCTGCAAGGAGTCTGCATTTACTTATATCCAGGAATGGGAACAGTTGACCGACCGCATCGCCTACTGGGTGGACCTCGACGAAGCCTATATCACGTTCAAAAACTCATACATCGAATCGGTTTGGAACATCCTCAAGAATTACTGGGACAAGGATTTGCTCTACCAGGGTTACAAGGTTGTGCCTTACTGCCCGCGCTGCGGAACGCCGCTTTCGGATCATGAAGTGGCGCAGGGGTATCACGAGGTATCCGATCCGTCGGTTTATATCCGCATGCCTCTCGTGGATGAGCCGGGCACCTCACTGCTTGTTTGGACGACAACTCCATGGACGCTGCCGGGTAACGTGGCAGTGGCCGCAGGTGAGAATGTGGACTACGTCAAGGTGGAGCACGCTTTGAGCGAGGGCGGCAGCGAGAAGCTGATCCTGGCCGAGGCGTTGCTTGCGAAGGTATTTGGCGACGAGCAGGTGAAAGTGCTTGAGCGTTTCAAAGGCAAACAGTTGAAAGGCAAGCGCTATCATCCTTTGTATACGTTCGTTCCGGTCGCAAAACCTGCCCATTACGTTGTGATGGGAGATTTCGTCACCATCGAGGATGGGACGGGTCTCGTCCATATTGCGCCGGCATTCGGCCAGGATGATATGCAGATGGCGTACGACAACGATCTGCCGATCCTGGTGACGGTCCAGCCGGACGGCGCATTCATCCCAGAAGTGCGTCCATGGGCTGGAATGTTCATCAAGAAGGCCGACCCGTTGATCATCGATAACCTGCAAGAACGCGGCCTGCTGTTCAAGGTGCAAAGCTATACCCACACCTATCCGTTCTGCTGGCGATGCGGCACTCCGCTGATGTACTATGCCCGGCAGACCTGGTACATCCGCACCAGCCAGTTCAAGGACCGCCTGGTGGCGCTGAACGATGAAATCAACTGGTATCCTGGCTATATCAAGAACGGCCGTTTTGGCAATTGGCTGGCGAACAACGTCGATTGGGCGCTGGGACGCGAGCGTTATTGGGGCACTCCGCTGCCTGTATGGGAATGCGAGAGCTGCCATACTCAAACCTGCGTTGGCAGCGTGAAAGAGCTCTTCGAGAAGGCCGGGCGCGATCTCTCAGATCTCGACCTGCATCGCCCGTTCGTGGATGAGATCAAGTTCAAGTGTCCGGATTGCGGCGGAAACATGAAGCGAGTACCCGAGCTGATCGACGTTTGGTTCGATTCGGGCTCGATGCCGTACGCGCAGTGGCACTATCCGTTCGAAAATCAGGAAGAATTCAAACAGCACTATCCCGCCGATTTCATCTGCGAGGCTGTGGATCAAACGCGCGGATGGTTTTACTCGCTGCACGCCATCAGCACCTTGCTGAACGATTCGATTGCGTTCAAGAATGTGATCTGCCTTGGATTGATCCTGGACGGCAACGCGCAGAAGATGTCAAAGACAAAGGGAAATGTGGTTTCGCCCTGGGAAGTGATCGAAAAGAGCGGCTCTGATGCGATGAGATGGTATTTGTACACGGCGAGCCCCCCTGGCCAGGAGCGGCGCTTCTCGTCCGACCTGGTCAGCGAGGTGCTGCGCAATTTCACGCTAACGCTGTGGAACACCTATTCGTTCTTCGTCACTTATGCCAACCTGGACGGCTGGACTCCGGAGGGGCAGGAAAAGATCGAATATTCGCCACTGGATAAGTGGCTGCGTTCGTCGCTGCACGCTCTGGTGCGCGACGTGACCAACGCGCTGGAGAACTACGACGTGCTTGGCGCCACAAGACCTGTCGAGCAGTTCGTCGATCAATTGTCGAACTGGTATTTGCGCCGCTCGCGCAGGCGTTTCTGGAAGAGCGAATCGGACGCCGATAAGAAGGCTGCCTACGCCACTTTGTACGAAGCGCTGGTAACCATCAGCAAGCTGCTTGCGCCGACCATGCCGATCATCGCTGATGAGTTGTATCAGAACCTTGTGCGTTCAGTAGATCCATCGGCTGCGGCTTCGGTTCACCTCGCTGATTGGCCCAGATACGACGCGGCGCTGATCGACGAGAATCTCAACCGCGACATGGCGCTGGTGATGCGACTCGTCTCGCTTGGGCATGCCGCCCGCAATAAAGCCAACCGAAAAGTACGCCAGCCGCTCGCCGAAGTTGCTTTTGCCGTGGGAAACAAGGACGAGGGCGAGGTGCTGCTCTCGCATGCCGACCTTCTCGAGGACGAGCTGAATGTGAAGAGTGTGCGGCTGCTCAATGCTGCCAGCGAAGCCGTCAGCTTCAGCCTGAACCCGCTGCCCAAGCAACTGGGTCAAAAGTACGGCAATAAGTTCCCTGAGCTGCGCAAGGCCGTGCTGGCGCTGCCTGCAGAGCCGGCGGCTGTGACGCTCATGGAAGGTAACCCTGTGACGGTCAGCGTCAATGGCGAGGATTATTCTCTGCTGCCTGAAGAAATCGAAGTCAGGGTGACGGCGAAGAGCGGATACGCTGTGGCTGCCGAAGGCGCTTACCTGGCAGCGTTGGTGACCGAGTTGACTCCCGAATTGATCGAGGAAGGCCTGGCGCGCGAGTTCGTACGCAGGGTGCAGGATTTGCGCAAAGCGGCCGAATTGGAGATCGCGGACAGGATCAAGCTGTACGTCAGCGCAACGCCGGGGCTGGCAAAGGCGATCGAAGCGCAGCGCGACTACATTGTCACCGAGACGCTGGCGCGCGAGATGGTCTTCGAAGCGCCGCCCGAGGGAAGCGCCACCGTCAGCGACGAATTCGACAACGAACACGTCACCGTAGGACTGGTAAAGGCCTAGAAATCCGAACTCCCCGCGCACAGCGGGGAGTTCTTCGTCATCCGGGCTGTTAAATAAGGTAAAATGAACTGACTCTTTATTGGAGGAATCGCTTGAACAAAACCGTCCGAACATACCTTGGCCTGCTAATCCCGGTCATCCTGATCATCGCACTCGACCAGTACACCAAGTATCTGGTCGAAACCAATCTGGCCTATGGCGCCATCTGGTCGCCCTGGCCGGCGTTGACGCCTTACGCGCGGATCATCCACTGGACCAACACTGGCGTCGCGTTCGGTTTGTTCCAGGGCATGGGCTGGATTTTCTCGATCTTTGCCATCGCAGTCAGCGCCGCGGTGGTGTATTACTACCCGCACGTCGAAAGGCAAGACTGGGCAGTTCGGGTGGCGCTCGTGCTTGAAATGGCGGGGGCACTCGGCAACATGATCGACAGGCTGAGGCTGAACGGCGCAGTGCTCGATTTCATTTCGGTTGGCAATTTTCCGGTCTTCAATATCGCCGACTCATCCATCGTGGTTGGGGTCGGATTCCTGGCACTGGGTATTCTGATTCAGGAAGCCAGGGCCAAGAAGGATGGCAAGGTTCCACCAGAAGCCACAAAGGCGCTGGATGACGAAAGCGGCAAGGTTTCTTGAACTCTCAGAATTACCATTTTGTATCAAATGACGACGAGCCGGTCCGGCTGGACAAGTTCCTTTCCAGCCGGTTGAGCGACTATTCGCGCTCGCGGCTTCAAGGGCTGATCGTTGACGGTTTCGTCAAGGTCAACGGCGAGCAGGTGGTCATCTCGCGCCATAAGATCGAAAAAGGAAACAGCGTCGACATCGAAATTCCGCCTGCACGTCCTGTGGAATTGGAGCCTGAAGATATCCCGCTGGATATCGTCTTCGAAAACGACGATTTGATGGTTGTGAACAAGCCTGCGGGAATGGTGGTGCACCCGTCGCCCGGGCATTTTACAGGAACGCTGGTGCATGCTGCGCTATCTCATGCGCCGGAGCTCGAAGGCATCGGCGGCGAACAACGCCCCGGAATCGTCCACAGGTTGGACAAGGAAACCAGCGGGCTGATCGTGGTTGCCAAGAATGAACGCGCTCACCGCTGGCTCCAGGATCAATTTCGCCTGCGTAAAGTGCACAAGACCTATCTTGCGCTCGTCGACGGCAAACCGCCAACGCCAAAAGGGCGCGTCGAAACCGATATCGCACGCGACCCTGCCCACCGCAAGCAAATGGCCGTGGTTGCCCAGGGGCATGGAAGGGAAGCGGTGACCGAATATAAAGTCATTGAATCGTTCCCTCATCACTCGCTCATCGAAGCGATGCCGCTGACAGGCCGGACGCACCAGATTCGGCTGCACATGGCATTTCTCAAGTGTCCGATCGTCGGAGACACGCTTTACGGGCATAAGCACAGCAGCATCGATATCAAGCGCCATTTTCTCCACGCCGAGCGGATGACGCTCGTGCTGCCGGGTGAAAAAGAAGCACGAACCTTTGAAGCATCCCTGCCGCAGGATTTGGAGACTGTCCTGCAGCAACTTCGCAAATCAAGAGGTTAATATGCTGAATTTGATCGATCTTCGTTCTGATACGGTAACCCAACCGACGCCCGAGATGCGTGAAGCCATGTACAGGGCTGAATTAGGGGACGATGTTTATGGTGAAGACCCCACCGTCAACCGGCTGCAAGGGATGGCGGCTGAGCGCATGGGTAAGGAAGAAGCCCTTTTCGTCAGTTCGGGAACCATGGGCAACCTGATCGCGGTATTGGCTCAATGTCAGAGGGGCGATGAAGTGATCATGGGCGATCTTGGCCATACATTTCTGTTCGAAGCAGGCGGAATCTCGGCGCTTGGGGGAATCTTCCCGCACACTTTGCCCAATCAACCCGATGGAACCTTATCACTCAACGCAATTCATCAGGCGATCCGGCCCGGGGACGTGCACCAACCTGTGAGCAGGATGGTCATCCTTGAAAACACGCATAACCGCTGCGGCGGCGTGGTTCTGAGCAGGGATTACTGTGAATCGGTGGGGATTTTGGCCCGCGAGAACGCGTTGAAAGTGCACCTGGACGGCGCCCGGCTGTTCAATGCCGCGGTTGCCCTATCCACTTCAGCCAAAGAGCTGGCTGCTTTTGCCGATACGGTCACTTTCTGTTTGAGCAAGGGGCTGAGCGCGCCGGTAGGGTCGGTGCTCTGCGGGGAACACGATGTGATCGAAAAAGCGCGCCGCCTGCGCAAGATGCTGGGCGGGGGGACGCGCCAGGCGGGGGTACTGGCAGCGGCAGGGATTGTCGCACTGGATAAAATGGTGCCGCAGTTGGCTGACGATCACCGCAGGGCAAAAGACCTCGCCAACCAGTTGTGTGAATTACCCGAGATCGAATTCGAAATTGGAATGCCGCAAACGAACATGGTCTTTCCATCCGTGGCGAAGAACGTCCCGCTCGATGCTGCCACTTTTGCCAAAAAGCTGGCTCAAAAGGGTGTCAAGGTTGGCGCAGTGGGCGAGAGACGGATACGAATGGTGACCCATTACGGCATCGAAGACGAGGATATCAACGCAACGATGGCTGCGGTCAAAGAAGTGTTGAGCCGGGCCTGAAACCGGCTTAAGAACACTTTAACGCTCCAAAATCGAGAACAAGCTCCCTCGATCCTTTCACCGCTTCGTTGCTGGCCGGCTGATCAGGCCTGGATAAGGGGTTGGGTTGATGGCTGCTCGATCACGCGGAAGCCTAACTAAAGATTGTTTGATATAATCTGTATGTCTATATGACCATTATTTGAACTGAGGATCCCATGGACCAATTCGTCACACTTCAGATGATCGACGCTGCTACCGCCGTTGTCAGGGAACGGATCGATATCAAACCCAAGGTGGGTTTGATTTTAGGTTCAGGCCTGGGTGGTTTGGCTGAGGCTGTTTTCAACCCGAAGATTATTGCATATCAGGAGATCCCTCACTGGCCTGTTCCAACCATCCAGGGGCACGCAGGCAGGCTGGTGGCGGGCCATCTGTTCGGCATGCCAACGCTTGTGATGCAGGGGCGGGTCCATTTCTATGAAGGATATCCCATGGATCAGGTGACTTTCCCGATCCGCGTGATGCAGCGCTTAGGCGTGCAGTTGATCATTCTGACCAACGCGGCGGGTGCGATCAACCCCGAGTTTATGCCAGGGGATGTGATGCTCATCACCGACCACATCGCGCTGATCGGAATGGCAGGCGTGAATCCGCTGCGCGGGCCCAACCTGGACGCTTTCGGCGAACGGTTCCCCGATATGAGCCAGGTTTATACCCGCAAGATGCAGGCAATCGCGAGAAGCGCTGCAGAGAAAAAGCAGATCGCTGTGCGTGAAGGCGTATACGTTTGCTTATCCGGCCCATCTTTCGAATCACCTGCCGATCTGCGGTTCCTGCAAACGATTGGAGCCGACGCGGTAGGCATGTCGACTGTGCCCGAAGCGATTGTGGCGCGGCATGGACGTACGCAAGTTCTCGGCTTATCGGGCATCAGCAATAAGGCGAACCTGGATGGTTCGACCGAAACCACGCACGAGGAAGTGTTGATGGCGGGCGAGGTTATCGTTCCGAAGTTGACCGGAATTATTCAAGGTGTTCTGGAATCGCCAGACCTGGATCTCTAACAGTAGCGCATTAAAAACCAAGCAACATGGCAAAACTTCTTCAGTTCCTTATTCAGTTCGAGTTTCTATTCTATTTTGTTATCGCAATCGTGCTTTTCATTTACCTGCGAAAATTGCTCAACGCCGGAAAGCAATGGAAGCTGGCGTATTTCGGCATCGAGAAAGAAAGAGCCCAGGAGATTTTCACCCAAAATCTGACAGTCGTGGTCACTTTTCTGCTGATGGCGCTCGGCTTGTTCACGCTGACGACATTCGTTGCTCCCTCTGTGCCCGGCGTACAGCAGTTGCCGACTGCAACCGTCGACCTGACCGCGCAACCCTCGGGCACTGCGTACAGCACTCCCACAACCTCTTCAACCACAACCGGATTCATTGCCACACTTCAAGCGGTGTATGGACAGGGTTGCATTCCCGACCAGATCAACTGGACTTATCCGCGCCCTGGTGACACAATCAAAGGGATCGTTGTGCTTAAAGGCACCGTCAGCGTTGCCAGCCTGGGGTATTACAAGTACGAATTTTCCCCGGTGGGGAATGAAAGCTGGACGACGATCGCTGCTGGAAACCAGCCTGTGCAAAACGATGCTCTCGGCGGTTCATGGGATACCAGCGAATTCACGCCGGGCGATTATCTGCTGCGTTTGGTCGTTACCGATGCGAAGAACGCCGAATATCCTCCTTGCATCGTTCAAATCAAGATTACTGCCCCCTAGTAAAGGACGCTGAAGATGCCCCAAATCGAGATTCGCCCAGCCACTTCATCTGACATTCCCGTGCTTGTAAAGATCGACCCTGCATGCAGCACGACGCACGTATGGCAAATGGACTACAACAGCGAACAGGGTCAAATTGGCGTTGCCTTTCGGGATATCCGGCTTCCGCGTTCGGTCAGGCTGGAATACCCGCGCTCGGTCGAGTCGATGCCTGATACGTGGACGCAGAAGGATCTGTTTCTGGTTGCCAGAAAAGACGAGGAGCTCGTCGGTTATCTGACGCTCGTTGCCGACATGGAAACCAGGACGGCGAGGATTGTGGACCTGGTTGTAACCGACAAGCTGCGCAGGCAGGGGATCGGATCGGCTTTGATCCTGGCAGCGCAAGATTGGGCGTCCCGCCAAAAGCTGCGCAGGATGATGCTCGAGATGCAAGCCAAGAATCACGCCGGAATCAACCTTGCCCGAAAAATGGGCTATGATTTTTGCGGCTTCAACGACCATTTCTTTGCCAATCATGATATTGCCGTCTTTTTTACGTATATTTTGAAATAATTGGGCGGGTTTTGTGGCAGGTTTGCTCGATAGTATATTGAGAATTCTGATCACGATCAGTCAAATTCTGACCGCCGGGATCGCGATCACTGCATTTGCATTACTCCAGTATGCATTGACCTTCAATTTAAGAGACCGGGTCGCCCGATCGTTTGCCATCATTTTGACCTGCCTGGTGGTGTTGTTCTCAGCAGATGCATTTGGCAGTACCTCGCAGTCTGTCTCCTCGATCGGCTTCTGGCTGAACGTGCAATGGATTGCGATCATCCTTCTGCCTGCTTCGTACCTGAATTTCTCGGATGCATTGCTCTCCACAACCGGAAAACCCTCGCGCTGGCGTCGAAGGTGGGCGATACGTCTTGCAGCGTTGATCTCCGCTGCCTTCCTGGTGCTGCTCATTACGGGTAAATTTTCTGGACCTGTCGTTACAGAAAACACCATCGTTCCGCATACGGGATCGACTTTGCCCACCGAAGCGTTCACCATTTTCTACCTGGTAGTGATGGGGATGTCCTGGTTCAACTTCATCCGGGCATACCAGAGAACCTTAACCCATACGAGCCAGAGACGCATGTTGTATCTCATCATCTCTGCCCTGGGACCTGCGGTGGGTTCATTTCCATTTTTGCTTTATGGTTCCTCGTTTGCGGTAAACACCCCGATTATTTTCTGGTTTGTCACCATTGGAACGAACGTCATCCTGGCGCTGGCCCTGGTGGCGCTTGCCTATTCTGTTGCTTTCTTTGGCGTTTCCTGGCCAGACAGGTTGGTGAAGAGCCGCTTGTTCAAGTGGCTGCTGCGCGGACCGGTCACTGCAAGCCTGACGCTGGCGCTTGTGACGATCATCCGCAGAGCCGGCGAACTCGCGACCAACAATCCCTATTCGGCGTTTGTGCCGATTTCGATGGTCGTCAGCATTTTATTGTGCGAATATCTGATCACCATCTTTTATCCATATATCGAAAGCTGGCTCTTCTTTGGAAAGGATGTACAGGAGCTCGAAGGCCTGCGTTCGCTGGAAGAGAAGCTGATCACCCGCAGCGACCTGCGCCAGTTTCTCGAAATGGTGCTTGCATCGGTATGCGACCGCCTTCAGGCAAGGGGAGCCTACCTGGCAGGTATCGCACCGGATGGACTCGAGATCATGGGCGAGATGGGGACGAGCAAGGTTTCGGATAACAAGCTGCTTGCGCTGGACGCATTTGTGAGAGAGAACCAGGTCACCGGGTTTACAGCGTGGCAAGGCGACGGAATCTATCCGATCATGAACGGGAGCGGCCAGCCCGAGCCGATCGTCGAGGGATACCTTGGCATCGAAGGGTTTGGTATGGAGAACCTCGACGCCGACGATATTTCGGCGCTGCACCTGCTGAGTCAGCGGGCTGCGATTGCGTTGAAGGACCACGATGCCCAGGAGCAAATCTTCCGGTCACTGGAAATGATATCGCCTCAAGTCGATTTGATCCAGCAACTGCGCGCAGCCGGCCGGTATGACCGCAACGGATTGATGAAATCCGAAGGATCGCTGCGCCAGGAAGAAATGGCGCAATGGATCAAGGAAGCGCTCACTCACTA